>JACZRO010000131.1 GCA_022574675.1 Chloroflexota bacterium | reverse complement strand
TCCGGTCAGGAAGACCGGGTTAAGCGGAATCTCGAACAGCGTATCGAGACGATGGACGTCAAGGACAAGATTTTTGAGGTGATCGTCCCGACCGAGGAAGAGATCGAGATCAAGGACGGTCAGCGCCGTCCCGTCGCGAGGAAAATGTACGCCGGGTATCTGCTCATCCAGATGGTGATGGATGACGAAGCCTGGTACGTCGTCCGGAATACGCCGGGCGTGACAGGGTTCATCTCCGCTGAAGACGAGCGCGAGCGCCGACCCAAGCCGATACCGCTCGAGCAGTCAGAGGTGGACCGGATTCTGCGCCAGATGAGGGCGGAGGAACCGAAGGTCCGCATCGGTTTCGAGAAGGGCGATAGTGTCCGCATCACTGACGGACCGTTCGCAGATTTCATGGGAACCGTGGACGCCGTGCTCGAAGAGCAGGGCAAGGTGCGCGTACTGGTGTCCTTCTTCGGAAGAGAGACGCCCGTCGAACTGGACTTCTTGCAGATCCAAAAAGGGTAACGACCCGTCAACCGACGGAATTCGCGCCTTTACCGGCGCGCGGGTAAGAGGAATTGGCAAAAAAAGTACAGACGGTGATCAAATTGCAAATCCCGGCCGGTCAGGCTACCCCTGCGCCGCCGGTTGGGCCGGCGCTGGGACAGCACGGCGTCAACATCATGCAGTTCGTCAAGGAATACAACGAACGCACCGCGTCGATGTCCGGCAGCATCGTGCCGGTCTCCATCCTGGTGTATACGGACCGGTCGTTTACGTTCGAGACGAAGAGCCCGCCGGCCTCCGACCTGCTGCGCAAGGCGGCCGGCGTCGAAAAGGGGTCCGGGACGGCCGGGCTTGAAACGATTGGACGCGTCAACCGCACCCAGATCAGAGAGATCGCCGAGGCGAAGGTCAAGGATTTGAACGCGATCGACGTCGAAGGCGCCATGAAGATCATCGAAGGCAGCGCCCGAAGCATGGGCCTGACGGTGGTCGACTAGTCCGACCTCGTTTGTGGGCCACTTCAAGCGTTGAAGGCCGGCCCGGAGATTTCACAGATGCCGAAACACGGAAAGAAATACATGGCGGCCGTTGCGAAGACGAGTGACGTCGCCCGGTCGGCGGAAGACGCCGTCGCGCTCGTCAAGAGTCTCGCCCCGGCGAAGTTCGACGAGACGGTCGAACTCCACGTATCGACCGGGGCCGACCCGCGGCATGCCGAACAGCAGATCCGCGAGGTGGCCCCGCTCCCCCACGGGACGGGCAACGTGACGCGCGTAATGGTGTTCGCCGAGGGCGAAGCGGCGCGCGCGGCGGAAGCGGCCGGGGCGGATTACATCGCGGACGACGAGATCATCAAGAAGATCGAGAACGGCTGGACCGACTTTGACGTTTCGATCGCGACACCAGATCAGATGGGCAAGATCGGACGGCTTGGCCGGTATCTGGGCCGCAAGGGATTGATGCCAAACCCGCGCACAGGCACGGTCGTGCAGCCGGACGACATCGCAAACGCGATCGACGAAGTGAAAAAGGGGCGCACCGAGATCCGTATGGACCGGGACGCGATCATTCACGTCCGCGTTGGCAAGGTCAGCTTCAGCGAAGAGCAGCTGCTCGAGAACCTTGAGTCGGTTGTGAGCACCATCGTCCGGGCCAAGCCTTCAGGCCTGAAGGGCCAATTGATCAAGTCGGCCACGTTGACGTCCACTATGGGTCCGCCGGTAAGGCTTGAGATTGACGAGTCCGGCGGCACAGCGGACCAGCGGTAACCGTTACAATCTTCTGAGGTCCCGTGCAGGGACCGCCGTATCGAAATCAAGGAAGTTCTCAGCCGACCCAGTTCCAGATAACCAACAACGGCCGCTGTAGACAGCAGGCGCCCCCGGGACCTGATCGGGGGCTTAAGGCGGAAGCGCCTGCCCAGGTGGCACCAGATCTGCGCGGCTCACGGCCGCGCTGCTGATGCCCGGGTCTGCAGCCCGGGCTATTTTTTTGCAACCAGGCACGCGAAGGGATACGAATGCCGACCGACAAGAGCGTCGCTGAGGTGGAGGAACTCAAGATCCTCCTCAGGGAAGCGAATCTGATTATCAGTACCGATTACCGGGGCCTGAACGTCACCCAGATGTCAGCGCTGCGAAATGCCGTCCGCGAGGGCGGCGGCACCTATCGCGTCGCCAAGAACACGCTTGTCAAGATCGCTTCCGAGGCGATCGGTCGGCCGGAGATCAGCGAGATCGTGGTCGGGCCGACAGGGTTCGTGCTGAGCACGGACGACCCGGTGGCGCCGACCAGGGCGCTGGTGACGCACATACAACAGAACCGGTTGGAAGTAGTCATCAACGGCGCGTACCTGGACGGCAAGGTGGTTGACGCCGATCGCGTGAAGTTCCTGGCGACGCTGCCCGACCGCGATGAGCTCGTGGCCAGAGTGCTCAGCCAGATGAACGCTCCGATCGCCAACCTCGTGGGCGTGCTGAGCGGCACGATACGCGGGCTGCTGACGGTCCTCCTGGCACGCATCGACCAGAGCGGGAACGTCGCCGCCGGGGATCAGGCGGAGGTTTCCGACAATGAGCCGGCAGAGGCGCCTGCCGCCGAGATTGAGGCGTCCGAAGAGGCGTCGACAGAACAGGCCGAGGGTTCGGCCGACGAGCCAGCAGAGCCGCCAGCCGATGAACCGGACGCCGCCGACGTTGAGACCTCCGAAGCGGCGCCGTCAGACCAGGCCGAGGATTCGGCCGACGAGCCGGCAGAGCCGCCAGCCGATGAATCGGATGCCGCCGACGTTGAGGCCTCCGAAGAGGCGCAGACCGAACAGGCCGAGGATTCGGCCGAAGAACCGGTAACCGAAGCGACTGCTGAAGAGGAATCGACCCCAGTAACCAAGGACCCCGGGGAGGCGGATGAAGATAAGCCGGCCGAGTAAGAAGTAGATGTTGGCGACACGGGCCGCCGGGACCCGTTAATGCCTTCACCCCGCCATGACACACCCGTCCCGGATATGAACACCGAAAACTGAGAGGAGATACCAACATGACGATGACAAAAGACGAGATGATTTCCGCGATCAAGGAAATGTCAGTACTGGACCTTTCCGACCTCGTGAAGACACTCGAGGAGGAGTTTGGCGTGAGCGCGGCAGCCCCTGCGCCCGTAATGGCCGTCGCGGACGCCAGCGGGGACGCCGAGCCGGAAGAGGAAAAGACCGAGTTCAACGTCGTGCTGAAGGACTTCGGCGCGAACAAGATCGCCGTCATCAAGGCGGTCCGAGAGCTCACGCCGCTGGGCCTGAAAGAGGCCAAGGACCTTGTCGAGAGCGCTCCTACCAACGTCAAGGAAGCCGTGTCCAAGGATGATGCCGACGAGAGCAAGAATAAGCTCGAAGCGGCCGGCGCCGTCGTGGAAATCTCCTGATCCGACCCGTTGAAAGACCCGAAGGGCCCCGGGGCGACGACCCCGGGGCCTTTTCATTTCTCCTGTTTTTATCAAGTAACATCGCCGGCCACACAACACAGGGAGAGCAGCAGCATGGTGGACGGTCCGCTCCCATCGGAGTCCGAACAGGAATTCATTGACCGATTCCGGTCGGCGTATGCAGCGCGTTGGGGCGAGGCACGTGCCCGCGCCGGAGCGGCGACGATCGAACGATATGCACACGCGGCCTGGTCCGTGGGCCAGCACAATTTTTCGCCGGACGAATTCCCGGCGTTTTACCTGCACGGACCCGGAGAGGGCGAAAACGAGGTCTCGTCGTGACGGAACTCCACGAAATGACGGCCCTCGAGGCCGGGCGGGCGATCGCGGACAGGCAGATCTCCGCCGTTGAGTTGGTCGACGCTCTGCTGACGCGTATCAAGCGATTGGAACCCGGGCTCCTCGCCTGGGAGACGATCGATCCAGACGCCGCCCGGGGCGAGGCACGCCGCGCGGACGAAGTGCTTGCGACGTCCGGAAGCCGAAGCCCGCTCCACGGCGTGCCGTTCGGGGTGAAGGACATCTACTACACGGCCGGACTTCGCACGACGATGTCTTCGACCGTCTACCGGGACTTCGTGCCGGACCACGATGCGACCTCCATCGCCAGGATGCGCGCTGCGGGCATGGTGGTGCTCGGGAAGTCCGTGTCCACGGAGTTCGCGAGTGGCGATCCGCCGCGCACGCGGAACCCGTGGAACCACGAACACACGCCGGGGGGGTCCAGCAGCGGCTCGGCGGTGGCGGTGGCGGCGCGCATGTGCCCGATCGCGACCGGCTCCCAGACCGCCGGGTCTGTGTGCCGGCCAGCCGCCTACAACGGGGTTGTCGGATTCAAGCCGACGTTCGGGCGGGTGTCCAGGTTTGGCGTGTATCCGCTGAGCTGGTCGTTCGACACCGTGGGTTGGATGGCAAGGAGCGTCGCTGACTGCGCGGCGATGCTGGACGTGGCCTCAGGATCGGACCCGAAGGATCCGTCCACCCGGAACGCGCCCGACGGACCCGTGGGCGAGATGTACAAGGCTCCGGAAAACTGGCGGCCTCGCATCGGGCTGGTCGGTGAGTATTTCGACGATCGCGCGACGCCGGAAGTCGTTTCTCACACTCGATCCGTTGCGGACCGGCTCGCGAACGCCGGGGCGCGTATCGAGACGTTCCGGCTGCCGGCGTCATTTGAAGGGCTGCACGAGGCCCACCTGGTGATCCAGTACGGCGAAGCCGCCGCGGCGCACCGGGAAACGTTCGCCCGGCAGCCGGACGATTACGCAGCGAATATCCGGGCGTCCATAGAAGCCGCTTCTCTCTTCCCGGCGAGCGCATATATCGACGCGCAGCGGATTCGCCAGAAGTTCCACGATGAACTGCACGCGGCGCTTTCAGGGTTTGACGCCATCATGATGGCTTCGACGCCGTCGCCCGCGCCGCGCGATCTTTCGAGCACGGGCGACCCGATGTTCCAGACCCCGTGGACCAACGCCGGCACACCCGAGGTGAGCATCCCGACCGGTCTCGGCGCCGAGGGACTGCCGCTGGGTGTCCAGTTCGTGTCTGCGGGCTGGGACGACGCCGGCGCATTGCGGACGGCGCGCTGGGCCGAGCAGGCGCTGGACGCGGATCCCGGATCGCCGCCGTCGGTCGCGTGAATGCGAAGCCGCGAGCAGATATTTGTTGTCCGGGGTTGTCCCGGGCCGCCCCGCCCCGTTCGGCCGGCCTAGAAGAGGCTCTTGGACTGTCCGCCGTCCACGTTGATGCAGGCCCCCATGATCCAGCTCGCGTTCTCGGACGATAGGAACGCCACGGTATCTCCTATGGGCTCCGGGTAACCAAACTTGCCGGCGGGCAGGCTCCACTTGATGAACTCAGCGACGTCCTCCTCCGAGTTGGAGTTTTTGAACCGTTCCCAGCCGCCGCCGGGAAACTCGATCGAGCCGGGAGCGATGCTGTTCACGCAGATGCCGTCGGGAGCGAGTTGCAGGGCCAGGTGCTTGGTTACGGCGATCAGGCTGGCCTTGGACGCCATGTAAGCCGCGCTGCCGCCGTGCTCACGGCCCCAGATCGACGCGATGTTCACGATGCGGCCCCATCCGCGCTCACGCATGCCGGGCGCGGCGAGCCGCATCAGCCGGACGGACGCCCACAGATTTACGTCGAAAACGGCCTGAAAATCCTCTTCGGAGGTGGCGAGCAGATCGGATGTGCCGAGGCTCCCGCCAACATTGTTGACAAGAATGTCGATCGTGCCGAGGGTCGACTCCGCCTCGGCGAACACAGAGTCGGCCGCCTCCGGCCGAGATATATCGGCGCTGATGGCGGCTACCTTGATCCCGATGTCTCGAAGCTCGGCGGCCGTCTCATCCAGGCGCTCCCGGCCGCGAGCACAGATCGCCACATTGACCCCCTCGCGTGCCAGTGAAAGTGCAGATTGCCGTCCCAGGCCGCGACTGCCGCCGGTGATGAGCGCGTTTCTCCCGTTGATGCCCAGATCCAAGACGGTTTCCCCCGTTCGTCCCAGCGTGAATATTGATGAACGCCATCCGGTAACAGGTAATGCGGTGATAGACAGGCAAGGGCCGTTAACGGATAGTTGGGATTGTATCGACAGTAGGCGCCGGGGTGGTCGTTGGTACCGGGAGGAGGGCGGTCGTAGGAAGCCACTCGGAGGGCGGACCGTATGAAGAGCAACGAGAGTCCGCCGGACGGATTGAGACGAAGGCGAATCGACCTCGGATTTATAGGTTTTCGGAGGGGCTTCCGTACCTTGACTGCGCGAAAAGTCGTAGTGTATCGTGACGACGTTCGCGAACTATGCGCGTCCGATTTCTGTGCGCCCTTAGCTAACACTCGAAAATCGACCACGAGAGTGTCGTATTAGTACTCTCGGGGCCTGCGTAAACACAGCGTTTGCGTCCTGGCCCAATATGCTTGCCGATCGCAGGAGGAAGCCGATGCTGGGATCCGTTGGATCCGTCGTCCCGAAGCGCTGGATACTGGGTATCTTCGCTCTGGGACTGATCGCCGTCATGGTCGCGACATCGGCCAGTCCGTGGGCCGGAGCGTCCTCCTTGCCGACAGGCGCGTCCGCAACGGCGTCGAGTCCGACCAGCATCCAGGTCGACTGGACAGCGGCAGATTCCAGCACGACTCTTCCCGAGTCCGGCGCCATTGTTGACGGTTACCGGGTGGATTGTGTCCCGACGCCGTCAGGCAGCACGGTCAGCGCGACCGTATCGGGGGTCACAACCGCAACGGCCTCTGTCTCCGGATTGACGGCGAGTACTGCGTATGTCTGCAGTGTGTTTTCCTCATCCAACAGCACTCTACCGAGTACAGGCGTCTCGGCCGCATCGATCACGACCCCGTTGAGTCTTGCGGTACTGCTTGAATCGGTTGTCGTGAGTCCGGCTTCGGCAACCATCCAGGTTGGTGGCGGACAGGTGCTGACCGCCACGGTCAAGGGCAAAGACACGGACGGGACCACCATCACCGGCCTGACCGTGAGCTGGGGCATCATCGGAAACGGCTCACTGGGGTCTCCGTTCGGCACTGACGATTCGCAGGTCACCTACACGGCGACGTCCAGTGGCAGTGCGACCGTTACGGCCACCGTTAGCCAATCTACTGGTATCGAGAGGTCGGAGAACGTGGTCTTCACGAACTTCTCGGCGCCCGTTACTACTTCGCCTCCTACAGGTTCAGACCCGACCGACCCGGCAGACATTCCGACGGCGCCCAGTCTCGGAGGCGAGACCCAGGCGGCTACTGCGGTCGTTCAGCCGTCCACCGGCGCGTCACTCACGATTCCGAAGCCGGCCGACGACGATACCGACTTCCAATTCGCCACGTCCGCCACGGTCGACATTCCCGTGAACGCAGTCGCTAGCGGCACAGCTCTGGCCATCGTGGTCGAGCTCGTTCCTCAGGCGGGCGGGACATCGGTCGCCCCGAC
>JACZRO010000016.1 GCA_022574675.1 Chloroflexota bacterium | reverse complement strand
GCGCCTTCTCGGGAGCGCCGGGGTTCGCCGAGTGGGAAGACGTCGAGATCACCGAGCCGACTGTCCTTTATGAAGGACCGGCAGGCGGCGCCGTGAAGTTGTTCCCTGCCAACGTCAACGTCGCCGCCACCTTGAGCATTGCCGGAATTGGCCCGGAGCGGACTATCGTGAGGGTGGTGGCGGACCCGGCCTCCCCGGGGAACGTCCACGAGATCCACGCCCGGGGGGATTTTGGCGAGTTCACGTTCCGCATGGTCAACCGGCCTCACGCACGGAATCCCAGGACCAGCCATCTGGCCGTGCTGTCCGCCATCGAGACACTCCGTTCTTATTGCGAGCGCGGCCCGCACATCGGTACCTGACCGCGCCGCCATCGCCCCGATCGCGACCCCGTGAACATGCGCACGGGACGCCTGCATAGTGCGGCGGCCAGTCCACAACCCGATCGGTTCGTCGTCTTGTCACAGGCCCAGCGTCATACACCCGGCCCGCCAGACTCAGGCTTTCCGGACCCCGAGTTCGACCTGAACGCGGCGCTTTCGCGTTTCGCCCCGGAGCTCCGCCTGCACCCGGACGACCCCCATCGACCCGTATCGATCCCCTGGTATCTCGAACGCACCCGTCTGCGACGCTGGCGCGGCCTGTTCCGGCCCGATGACGACATCCTTCCGGTCGGGCGCGTCACCCCGGAGAGGCTGGCGCTTGCCGCCAGGGAAGAAGAGGGCAGGCCGGCCGGGAATTCGGGAAGCCTGTACCTCGACATTCCACGCGGCCCCCGGGAGCGGGACACGCGGCGCGGATTCCGTCCCACCGGCGGAACGGTCGAGGCGCCCTGCTACGTAAACGCGCGGGCCGCGCCGGACGACCCGACGGCGTTCGATATCCAGTACTGGTTTTTCTATGCCTTCAACGGGCGGGAAGGCAGGCACATCACCCACGAGGGCGACTGGGAACACGTGACGGTCCGCATATCGAACGCACGCGAGCCGAGCCTGCTGTCGGCCTACATCTCCGCACACGGAACGGAGAGTGGCGTGTGGGCCATGCCCGCGCGGGTCTCGCCCCCGCAATTTTTAGGGTCTCGCCCGGAGCTCCGGCTCGCGCCGTCAGGCCGCCCAATCATCTATTCCGCGCTAGGCAGCCACGCCTGCTATCCCGGTCCGGGCGCATTTGCCCGCGGGCGGATCAAATCGCGCGACCGGACGGCGGACGGCGGTCCCGTCTGGGACACCGCCTATGACCTCGTACTGGTCGAAATCAACGGCCGTCGCCCGGCAGGTGACGAGGACGAACACCGCTGGCTCGATTATCCGGGACGCTGGGGCGCGATCCGCAAACTGGCGTGGCCGTTCGCCACGAGCGGCCCGTTAGGGCCGTCACATCAGGCGTCCTGGCGCGCTGAGCCGCCCCCGGTCACAACGAATCGCTCCGGGAACGGCGGGCGCCGCGTTACGAGGGAACGCGTTGACCCGCCGTGATGGCGGCTACCAGCCCAACCGCCCTATGGCCCGCGACTCTGCGTCACAGAACCAGAGCGCTCCGCTGGAGTCGATCGTAAGTCCATGCACCTCGGTCGGCCACGGGACGCGGACGTAATCCAGAACGCGTCCGTCTTTGACGTCTAGAAGCGATACCACGCCCGCCGCCGTATCGGCCGCCCACAGGTGGCCTTCATCCGTGAAGGCGATACCGTGCACCCGGAGTCCGGGCGACCTGATCTCGTGCAGGACCTCGTGAGTGCCGGGGTCGATCTGGTAGATCATCTGGGACGGTGGCACCGCCACCCAGAGCTTCCCGTCACGCCACTCCAGGCCGTGGGCTCCGGTCTGCCGCGCTGGCGCTCCGGCAGCTCGGAACGCTACCTCGCCCACTCCCGGGCTTGCGAACTCCTCCACCGTCTCGCCCGTTTCCATGCTGCACTTGTGGATAGTGCAGTCGTACGTGGAGGCGATCCAGACGTAGCCGTCCCCGAGGGTGATGCCGCTGGAATGGACGGTCCTGGTCTGGAGAGACAGGATCTCCTCGCCGGAGTCCCAGTCAAGCTTGTAGATCTTGTCGTCCCTCTGGTCGATGTACCAGAGCGCGTCGTCGGCGGCCTGCAGACCGTTCGGCTGCGGTCCCGGACTCCTGGATCGCTCGTAAACGGTGGCGACGTTGACGGCCATATGCTGGACCTCTCTGGCTGGCTGATAACGATTGTGCCCGGTACCGGTCGGGCAGGCAGGCCGCGCTGTCTTAACAGCGCCGACTGGCGGTTCCGGGTGGATTGTATGCAACGGATGAATCATCGCAACCGGGGATCGCCTTCCGTACGCCCCCCGTACTTCAGGCGAAGCGCTGTTCTTTCTATGGACCGCCTTGCGGAGCGGTCGTAAACTGGCGAAAATCGGCCGGCGGTCGCAACCGCGCCTAACCAGTGTCGTTCCGGAGAATCGCTTGATGACCACGCAGACCTTCACCGGCGAGCAGATCGAAAACCTTCGGCAGACCGCCGGCGATCACCTGTTCATGCATGCCATGCAGACCGCTGACTGGCGTGACGGCGGGCTCAAGGTTTTCGTCAAGGGCGAGGGGTGCTGGGTGACCGACATTGACGGAAACAGACTCCTCGATGGCATGGCCGGGCTCTGGTACAAATCGGCCGGATACGGACGGACAGAGATCGCGGACGCGGCCTACGCCCAGATGATCGCGATCGACTCTCCGCCCGCCGGGTCCGTGGTCCCCTCCACCATCGAGCTGTCCGGCGTTGTCAGCGAGCTTTACCCGGACCATGACGCACGCCTGTTCTTCGTCAGCGGCGGGTCGGAAGCCGTCGAGACCGCGGTGAAGATGGCAAAGAAGTACCGCATCCTGAACGGCAAGCAGGGCGCGTACAAAATCATCTCCCGCCGTTTTTCCTACCACGGCGGCACGGCGATGGCGGTCAGCCTGGGCGGAAGCCCGGCGGCTGACACGATGGGCCCCACCATGCCGGGCACCTACCACGTGTCCAACTTCAACTCTTACCGGCCTACTTACCACAAGGATCCCTTGGACGAGGCGATCGCCGTCGCCAACGAGTTCGAAACCTTAATCAAACACCAGGGTCCCGACACGGTCGCAGCGATCATCGCCGAGCCCGTTTCGGCGGCGAGCGGGATCCACATCCCGCCACCGGAGTACTGGCACAGGCTGCGGGAGATCACCGATACCTACGGCATCGTGCTGATCGCTGACGAAGTGATCAACGGTTTCGGACGGCTTGGGACCTGGTTCGGCGCCGAGAGGTTCGGCATCCAGCCGGACATCACGACCGTCGCAAAGGCCATCACCAGCGGCTACCTGCCACTCGGCGCAGCCATCGCCACCAAGAAAATCGCAGACACATTTATCGGGGACGACACCCGAACGTTCAAGCACCTGATCACGTTCGGCGGCCATCCGGTATCGAGCGCAGCCGCCCTCAAGAACCTTGAGATCTTCAAGCGTGAAGACCTGGTCGGTAACTCGGACCGGATGGGCACGTACCTGTACGAGCAGTTGCAGAAACTGTACGAGCACCCGTCTGTCGGGGACATACGGGGCGGCATGGGACTGATCGCAGCGGTCGAGCTCGTGAGCGACCGCGAGTCCAAAACGCCGTTCCCCGCGAGCGCCGGGCTCGCGAAGAAACTCCCCCCGGCGCTGTACGAGCGCAATCTGATCAGTTTCAGGGCGGGGGACATCATCAGCATCTGCCCGCCGCTGACGATAAACAAGGACGAGATCGACTTTATGGTCAGCGTTATCGACGAAGCTTTGACCGAGGTCGAGAAAGACCTCGGGATGAGCTAGAAGGAGTCACCCGGGGCTTTCCAGCGTTTGTAGCGCGCTTCCCAACTAACGCGCAGGAGGATTGCAAGGGCCGGTGTCAAACCGGCCCTTCTTATTCGCCGGCCCCTTGCAGTGAACGCCGCGGATTCCCGGCGCCACCCTTATGAACAGCACCACGTCGAGCGCTCCTGGCTCCGGTTCTGGCGCCCGCGCCCCCTTGCGGGTGCACACAGGGCCGCTCCGCTCCCTGCATAACCCCGCCTTCCGCTGGCTCTGGACATCGGGCCTCCTGTTCGGGTTCGGCAACTGGATGCAGCGGCTGACCATCGGCTGGCTCGTCCTGGACCAGACCGGTTCTGTATTCCTCACGGCGCTCTCGTTCGCGGTCAGGAGCGCGCCCAACGTGGTTTTCGGGCCGATCGGCGGCGCCGTCGCTGACCGTTACTCGCGGCGCAACGTGATGATTGCGACCGCCGCCATGAAGGTCGCCATCGCCATCGGGCTGTGGCTCCTCGTTGTACAGGGGGACGGGAACGTGATCATCTGGGTGGTGATGGCGCTCGTGGGCCTGGCCGGGGTCACCGCCGCCTTCGAGCTGCCGGCGTCCCAGGCGCTCGCCGTAGACGTGGTCGGCCGGCGCGACGCCGCGAACGGCATAGCGTTGCTCTCGGTCGCCATGAGGGCGGTCGGCGCTGCGGGGGCTATCACGGGCGGCCTGCTTATCGAAACGCTTGGACCGGGCATCGTCTTCTTTATCGGTGGCGTTGCGTTCGCCATCGGCGGGTTGGCCGTGAGCCGCGTGGTGGCCGACAGGCCGAGCGCGGTTCTCCGACGCTCCGCCCAGGGTTTCAGGGGTTTCCTGGGTGACACGTTCGGCGGGATCAAGACGCTGCTGGGCATACCGATCGTGGCCACGCTACTGATGCTCGCGATGGCGGTGGAGATCCTCGGCTTCACCTTCCAATCTGTGATGCCGTCTGTCGCCGACGACCTGCTCGGCGTCGGCGCCGCGGGACTCGGGACGTTGACGGCGATGGCCAGTATCGGCGGGCTGGCCGGCTCCGTGCTGATCACCGCGATGTCCGATTTCCGGCGCAAGGGATACCTGGCCCTGGGCATTATCTTCGTGTACGGCGCCGGTCTGGTGTTGCTCGGCAACTCGGGAATCTTCCCGCTGTCTCTCCTCGTTATCACGTTTGTCGGGATGACGGCTGCGTCGTTCGACGCCCTGCAGTGGACGATGCTCCAGGCGAACGTGCCCGATGACATGCGCGGCCGCGCCATGGGAGGGTGGATATTCGCGATCGGTTTCGGCTGGGTCGGGAGCCTGGAACTGGGGATCATCGCCCAGGTGTTTTCTGTGACCTGGGCTTTAAGCGTGAACGGGATCGGCCTGCTCATCCTTGGCGCTGCCGCGTTAGCTTTTTCCGGGCGGCTGCGCCGGGCATGAAGGGCCGAATCGCGCAAAGCCACGCGCGGCATCGTGACCGCTGATATACTTCGCCGCAATCTGAGAGGTACGTAGTGAGTACCTCCGTATTACGACGTTTGATTGGCAACCTTTTAGGTTGTACGACGCGCAGTTGGGACCTGTCGAAGACGGCCCAACGCCGGCTGGCGAAGTGATCCGCACTTGCACGGCCGGTTGAGCTACGAGGAGCCGAGGATGGTCGACTCGCCCGAAAAAGAACGCGTGGGCACTACCGAGTACGAAGCCAGGACGGACGCCGACCGGGATGGGTTCGGGCCGAGCACGGTCCAGGACGACATCATCCTGGAAGTGAAGGACCTCCGGACGTACTTTCAGACCAGTTACGGAACGGTGAAGGCCGTCGACGGCGTCTCTTACTACGTGAGACGGGGAGAAACCCTGGGCGTGGTCGGCGAGTCTGGCTCGGGCAAGTCGGTGACGGCGCTCTCGATAATGAGGCTTATCCCGTCGCCGCCCGGCTACATCGTCGGTGGTGAAGTGATCCTTGACGGCGAGAACGTCCTTGATCTTTCTGACAAAGACATGGCCAAGATCCGGGGATCCAAGGTCGGGATGATCCTCCAGGACCCGATGACGGCGCTGAACCCGGTGTTCAGTATCGAGAACCAGGTCGGCGAGGCTATCCGGATTCACCAGGGCGTGAGGGGTCAGACCCTGGTGGACCGCATCATCCATTCCCTCCGCCAGGTGAGGATCCCGGCGCCCGAGCGCCGGATGAAAGACTACCCGCACCAGCTTTCGGGCGGGATGCGCCAGCGGGTCGTAGGAGCCATCAGCATCTCCTGCGCACCTATCGTCCTGATCGCGGACGAGCCGACGACGGCGCTGGACGTGACGATTCAGGCTGGCTACCTGCGCCTCCTCAAGGAAATCCAGGCCGAGACCGGTGTCGGGATCATCTTCATCACTCACGACTTCGGCATCGTCGCCAAAATGTGCGACCGCGTCGCCGTGATGTACGCCGGACGGATCGTCGAAACCGGCGACGTCCGGCAGATCTTCAACGAACCGGCGCACCCGTATTCTGAGGCCTTGCTGGCATCGGTCCCCAAGCTGGAAGAGCGGACCCGTCGCCTGTACTCGATCGAGGGACAGCCGCCGCCGCTCTTCGACCTTCCTCCAGGTTGCCCGTTCGCTCCGCGTTGCGCTTACGTGCAGGATGTGTGCCGCGAGCTGTACCCGACCATCGCCAAACTCGAGGGCGAGCACACGGCGAGTTGTTGGAAGCTGCTTGACTTTGACAAATCAAAATCGGACCCGGATGAACTTGCTGCGGTACAGTCCGTTTCGGTGTACTCACAGCAAGAAGTCGAACCGGCTCCAGAGGAAGCCGAAACGGTCGCCGATTGAGGCGGCCTGCACCGGCAGCTAATCCCGCCGGCGCTCGCCGAGCGCTGGCGAACGACGTTACGAAACCCTCCACGGATACAGGACGCAATGACGACAATCCAGGAACAGATTCAGCATGAAGAGGGGCTTAAGCCCCTGGATCCGAATGCTGAAGTCATTCTTGAAACACGAGGCCTGGCGAAGCACTTCGAGATGGCCGGCGGCTTTCTGGGGTTCGGCACTAAGCCGACTCTCAAGGCGGTCGATGGCATAGACCTCGTGGTGCACGCCGGAGAGACGGTCGGGCTTGTAGGCGAGTCGGGCTGTGGCAAAAGCACCACCGCTAAACTGCTGCTCGGCCTGGAAAAGCCGACCAGGGGGCAGATCTTCTTCAAGGGAGAAGACTTCACCAAGATGAGCCGGGCCGGCAAACGTGACTATCGCAAGAACGTGCAGGCCGTGTTCCAGGACCCATGGTCCTCCTTGAACCCGCGCATGCGGGTACGCGCTATCGTCTCCGAACCGCTTCAGATCGCCTCCAAAATGACCAGCGGCCAGATCCGCTCGCGTGTCGATGAGGTGCTTGAAGAGGTCGGCCTCAACCCGTACCAGGCGAACCTGTACCCGCATGAATTCTCCGGCGGCCAGAGGCAGCGTATTGGTGTCGCACGCGCCCTCGCGCTCAACCCTGAGGTGATGGTCCTCGATGAGCCGGTTTCCGCTCTGGACGTGTCCATCCGGGCGCAGATTCTGAACCTGCTTGTGGACCTGCAGACAGAGCACAACCTCGCTTACCTGATGATCGCCCACAACCTGGCGACAGTCCGGTACATGTGCCATACGACCGCCGTCATGTACCTGGGCACCATCAAGGAAATCGGCGACTCAGAGTTGATCTTTGAGAACCCACTGCACCCGTACACGCAGGCGCTCATCTCCGCAGCGCTGCCGTCACACCCGGATATCGAGCGCGAGGAGATCATCCTTCCGGGCGAGGTTCCGTCCCCGGTGGACCCGCCGTCCGGCTGCACGTTCAACCCGCGCTGCCCGGTGAAGATCGGCGAAATCTGCGAGACGTGGGCCCCGCCGCTTGTCGAGGACGAGCCCCGGCACTGGGTTTCCTGCCACCTGTACGGCGATGCGCAGGAGCGATTTGCTTCGGGCGCAGCCGCACCGGCGCTGTCCTCTGCTTCCGGCAACGGTGACTGATCGTCGTAATAACCGGGAGATAGTTATTCCGGCAGAAAGCCGGTCCAGGCCGGCCGGCTCGCCAGAGCGGGCGATTGCGCCGGCTTGACGATTGTGTTGAACAGGCCGCGGCGTCAGCGCCGCGGCCTGTTCGCGTGATGCCCGCATGCTCGTGCGGTGGGGCGCGTGGCGGGAACTCGATTATCAGCGGCGTACCGCGTCGTGGGCGGCCGTGCCGCCGCGCGGAACGGCTCGCTCCACACCGCGTGAACGCCTCGGCGGTCCGGGGGGCGATCGTTAAGCGAACGGTCCGGCTGGTTCCCGGACTAGGATTCGAACCTAGGTTTGAGGATTCAAAGTCCCCTGTCCTACCACTGAACGATCCGGGAATGCGCTACGTGACGGCCGGTGGCAACGCCGTCAAATTATAGCGAGCGCCCCTGTGGGCCCCGGCGAACCCATCTGCGGGTTTTCTCTAGGTAACGGGGCTCGCGAAAACCAACCGCTACGACGTGGAGCGCTCAATGTCGTACCGGTGCGGTCCGGCTAACCTCGTATTGATGGACGGGAAGCCGAAGTGAACGGGCGATAACGGGCGGGCCGGTCTTTCTCGAACGGAAGTTACGGCCAAAGTCTGGAGTGCCAATGACGGTCGGTGCGACGCGACAGTCTGAACGAGAGAGCGGGATTACCGGGCTGGAGACTGCGATCATTCTGATCGCGTTCGTAGTCGTGGCGTCCGTGTTCGCGTTCACAGTGCTGTCGACCGGGATCTTCTCGTCTGAACGCAGCAAAGACACTGTGTATGCCGGGTTGTCCGAAGCACGGAGTTCGCTCGCGATTCGCGGCAGCTTCGTGGCGTTTGCGGGCAAGGTCGTCGCCGTCCAAACTCCCTACAAGTTCAGTTTCGTCGTGGCCTCCGCCGTTGGAAGCAGTGAACCTGTCGATCTCACCCCGCCGTATACGAAGGACGACACCGGAACCGACCCGGACGTGGTCTCGGGGGCGGCATACAGGACCACGCTCAACTACTCGGACAAAAATAACTTCTTGTCTGACATACCGTGGACAGTACAGTTCATCGGTAACAGCAACTCGGATTTTATGCTCGATAACAACGAAAAGGCCGAGATCACCGGCTGGCTGCTGGACCGCAACACGGCCACAGCGATCGACTCGAACGACTCGGTCGCGTACATGGACGGGACGGGCGACGGCGGCGGCGACGGCGGCCTGACGAGTTCCGGCACGTTGCTCACGATCAGTGACAGGTTCACCATCGAGATGAACCCTCCCGGTGGCGCCGTTATTACCATCCAGCGGACCCTGCCTGCAGCGTTCAAGAACGTGATGGACCTCAAATAACAGACGGCGTCCCGGTTCGCCCCCAAACGCCCGGATTACCCGGATTACTTGAACTGCGGAGCACCGAACGGGGCGGCCAGCGTGCCGCTCCTTTCCGCGTATCCAACCCTGGTCGTTCCTAACGGGGCTATTTACAGGCTCAGACCAGAGCGGCCCCGCCTCACAGCCCGAACATGGCCCCGAGGTCTTCGAGAACACGGTCCACCGTTCCGGCATCCTGCGCCTCTGCGTACGTCCGCAGCAGCGGTTCCGTGCCCGACATCCGTACGATGGCCCAGCCCCCGCCGGCGAGGAAATACTTCACGCCGTCGAGCCGGTCAGAGCGTTCCACGGCCATACCCCCGAGCTCGTCCGGCTCCGCCGTATCTATCACGTGCTGAATCCCGGCGCGTTCGTCGCCCGGGAACTCCCGGTCGACGCGCCGGAAACTGTGCGGGCCGGTGAGCGAGAAGAGATCGGCAAGGAGTTCCGACGGGCGCTTGCCGGAGCTCACCATCGCATCAAGGAAAATCAGCCCGCTCAGCAACCCGTCCCGCTCCGGAACATGGCCACGAAAAGCGTAGCCGCCGCTTTCCTCGCCGCCGATCATGGCGTCACACTCGAGCATAGTCGGGCCAACATATTTGAACCCGACCGCCGTTCTCGGCGTGTCCACGCCGTAGGCCTCGCCCAACCTGTCGACCATCGAACTCATCGTGATGGTGGAGACCACAGCGCCGCGCTGGCCGCGCCGTTCCAGCAGGTGATGCGCCAGCGTCGAGAAACCCTCAAGCGTTGAGATGTACCGCCCGGTCTCGTCGACAAAGCCGACACGATCGGCGTCGCCGTCGAACGCTATCCCCGCATCGGCGCCGGTTTCCCTGACCGCGGCCTGTAACGCTCCGAGGTTGGCCTCGATCGGCTCGGGCTGCATGAAACCCGGGAACGCCGGGTTTGGCCCTCCGTGGATCTCCTGGAGTTCCATGCCGCCGCCCGCGAGGAGACGCGGAAACAGTCCACCGCCGGAGCCGTACATCGAGTCGACCACGATCTTCAACCGGGCCTTCTTGATGGCGCCCACGTCAACGATGCGCTCAAGCTGCTCCAGGTATGGCCCGGTCGGGTCGAACCGGTCCAGAAGCCCATTTCTCGCGGCCTCATCCAGTGCGACCCTGCGGACCTCCACCTCGCCGGACTCGATGCGCTCGATCTGCGCCTCGATGCGATCTACCATCTCCGGCGGCGCGCTGCCGCCACGGTCTGACTTGACCTTGAAGCCGTTGTACGAGCCGGGATTGTGGCTGGCTGTGATCATCACCCCGCCCCCGGCCTTGCGGTCGATCACCGAAAAACTGGTCGCCGGTGTGGGCGCCGGCCTCGTCGCCAGGGCGCACCGGATGCCGTTCCCCGCGAGGACCTCCGCGGTGGCGACGGCGAACTGTTCCGACGCGAAACGGGTGTCCCATGCGATGACCGCGCCGGCCTTGGCGGCCCCGGACGCGAGCATCTCCCCGGCCAGGCCCTGCGCCGCTTTCCGGACGTTCTCAAAGGTGAACTGATCGGCGATGATCGCCCGCCAGCCGTCCGTGCCGAACTTGATCTCTGAAGGCATCGCTGCTCCTGTATGACCTGGCCGGAGCGGCCGAAACGGAATAAATCGAAGGGGCGCGCCCCGGCGGAGGCACGCCCCTAACGTTAGTGCATGTCCGGTCTCACTGCGCGGCTAGCTGATCGCTGCCCATCGGCGCCGTAACCCGCTCAAGGCCGTTCCCGGACCCGAGCGACTATCCGGCGGCCGCCTTCAGTGCGTCAACCCGGTCAAGCCGTTCCCGGCCCGCGCGGCTATCCGGCGGCCGCCTTCAGTGCGTCAACCCGGTCAAGCCGTTCCCAGGGAAGATCCAGGTCATCGCGCCCGAAATGACCGTACGCGGCCGTCTGGCGGAAGATCGGCCGTCGTAGTTCCAATTCGTCGATGATTGCCTGCGGCCGCAGATCGAAATGCTCTCCGATCAGCGCCACGATTCTGTCGTTGCCCACCTGTCCGGTATCGTAGGTCTCGACCGAGATCGAGATCGGCCGGGCCACTCCGATGGCGTACGACACCTGGACCTCCAGGCGATCCGCTAACCCGGCCGCGACGATGTTCTTTGCGACCCAGCGCGCGGCGTAGGCGCCTGATCTATCGACCTTGGTCGGGTCTTTCCCGGAGAAGGCGCCGCCGCCGTGACGCGCACTTCCGCCGTACGTGTCGACGATGATCTTGCGTCCGGTCAGTCCCGAATCGGCGGCTGGCCCGCCGAGCACAAAGCGGCCGGATGGGTTCACGAAGTACTTCGTATCGTCGTCCAGCAGTTCCGGCGGGATTACGCTGTTGGCCAGTGGAATCAGGTCGTGTTCGATCGTCGGCTGGAGCACTTCAGCGCTGTGCTGCGTGCTCATCAGCACCGTGTGGACGCGCCTGGGAGTGTGGTCCGCGTTGTACTCGATGGTCACCTGGGACTTGCCGTCGGGGCGGAGATACGAGAGCCGGCCGGACTTCCGCTCCGTCGCCATCTTGCGCGTGATGCGGTGCGCCAGCGCGATGGGCAGCGGCATCAACTCCGGCGTCTCCCGCACCGCGTAGCCGATCATCATTCCCTGGTCGCCTGCGCCTACTTGATGCGCGCCCTGTTCGCCCCGCACTTCCAGCGCAACATCGACGCTGTCCCTGATGTCCGGCGACTGCTCCTTGATCGATACGAGCACGCCGGCCGTTTCGGCATCGAATCCGTACTCTGGAGAGGTGTATCCGACGTCCCGGATGACTTCCCGCGCCACCGAGGCGATGTCCACATAAGCGGTGGTCGTGATCTCGCCGAACACGAACATTACGCCCGTCGTACAAGCCGTCTCGCATGCGACCCGTGCCTGGGGATCCTGGGCGAAGATGGCGTCCAACACCCCGTCCGATACCTGGTCGCACAGCTTGTCCGGGTGCCCTTCCGTCACGGACTCAGAGGTCAGCAGGTACGTGCTTGGCGCCATTCATGTGTCCTTCGTGCCGGTGCGAGCTTATGGTTCAAGTTAGTGACAGCGGGCGTCCGGGCGCGCCCTGTGGCCTTGCGGAGGCCCGTCCTTGGGCCGACGTGGGTTTGTTTTTATCGACCCGGGGCGCCTTCTTCTTGCTTTGATGCCGGGCGAATCGCCTCACCCGTGGCGGATGCCAGCCTGCGACCGTTTTCGTCCGACAACTCCGCCGCCAGGCGCCAGCCCCGCGGCGTTTTTTCGACCACTCTGGCGAATACCAGCAGCGGTTCTGCAACCGGGACCGGCCGGTGAAACGTGACCGCAGAACGGTGCAACACCGCATCGTCACCGAGATAGCGGGGCATGTTCGCCATCAACTCGTACAACAACGACGAGATCACGCCGCCGTGAACTATACCGGGATAACCCTGGTGATCGTCCAGCGGAACGAAACGGGCATGCAACTCGCCCCCATCGAACTCGAGATCGAGATGGAGGCCGATAGGGTTTTCCGCCCCGCACCCGTAACAGTGGGGGTAGGGGACCGGAGCCGGGTGTCGGTGTGCTTCAGATGCCAATTCGAATATGCGAACCGCTGGTTTGATCTTGTGACGGCCGCGGCCGCGAATGCCCGTTCTGCGACCGTCACTGGACCCATATTTTCGGGCATGTAATCGTGAGCACGATCCTCAGGCGGTCCCCATCTCCCAGCTCGCCAGGTATTGGGACTGTTCCTCGGTCAGGGCGTCGATCGGCATGCCTATCGACTGCAACTTGATTCGTGCGATCTCGGCGTCCAGGTCGGAAGGCAGAGTGTGGACGTCCGGCGTCAGGGTGTCCCGGTTGGCGATGATGTACTCCGCAGCCAGCGCCTGGTTTGCGAAACTCATGTCCATCACGCTTGAGGGATGGCCTTCCGCCGCGCTCAGGTTGACCAGCCGGCCCTCGGCGAGCAGGTTGATCCTGCGCCCGTTCTCGAGGGTGTACTCGTCTACGAACGGCCGGACCCGCCGCTTCGTCTCCGATCGCTGTTCCAGCGCATCGACGTTGATCTCGACGTTGAAGTGGCCGGAGTTGGCGACGATAGCGCCGTCTTTCATCACATCGAAGTGATGGCCGTCGATGGCGTTCTTGCCGCCCGTGACGGTGAGGAAGATGTCGCCGATCTTGGCCGCTTCAGCCATCGGCATGACGCGGTGGCCGTCCATTACGGCCTCAAGCGCCCGTACCGGGTTGACCTCGCACACGACGGTGTGCGCGCCCATGCCCTTGGCCCGGTCAGCGAAGCCGCGACCGCACCAGCCGTAGCCGATGGTCACGATCGTCTTCCCGCTCAACAGGACGTTGGTCGCGCGGATAATCCCATCCAGCGTGCTCTGCCCGGTCCCGTAACGGTTGTCGAACATGTGCTTGGTGTCGGAGTCGTTGACCGCGATCACCGGGAAGCGGAGCTTGCCCTCGCCGGCGAGGGCCTTCAGGCGGATCACGCCCGTGGTCGTCTCTTCCATGCCGCCGATCACTCCGTCCAGGAGTTCGGTCCGTTTCGTGTGGAGTTCTGCCACCAGGTCGGCGCCGTCGTCCATCGTGAGCTGCGGGTTCGTGTCCAGCGCGGCGGTAATGTGAGAGTTGTATGTAGCGGCGTCCTCGCCCTTGATGGCGAACGTCGGAATGCCCTGTGACACCAGGTAGGCGGCGACGTCATCCTGGGTGCTCAGCGGGTTGCTCGCGCACATCGTGACCTCGGCGCCCCCGGCGACCAGGGTCTTGACCAGGTTGGCGGTCTCGCTGGTGATGTGCAGGCAGCCGGAGATCCGCATCCCCTTGAGCGGCTTCTCCCGCTCAAATCGCTCACGGATGGTGCGCAGGACGGGCATCTCGCGCTCCGCCCACTCCGTGCGGAGTTGACCATCGCGCGCTAGTTCAATATCCAGAATATCGGACGGGATCTGACCGGTCACCGGCTCCTCCTGCGGATGCCGCGTAGCATCGCCTCGCCATTCATATAGGGAGTACATATAAACATATCGTTATGTAAACATGCAACCATGAAACCCGATCGCTTGCCGTACGCGACCGCCCGGTGAAATCGCGATCGGTTTCGGCTTCGGCCTGAAGCTACCACCGGGCGCGTGGTTGGGGGTTTCACGTACCGGACCCGTGTTGCCACTGGTCCGGGCGGCTCGGGACACGAAACAACCGTGGGAGGCCGCCGGTACGCGTCGTCACGCCTGGGTGATGGGGGTTCTATCGCTTACTTCCGGAGCCGGCCGGCTCAGTTGTTGAACTGCGGTCGCACGGGGAGGCCCTGGCCGCCTCCGAGCGGGTGGAAGCGTGTCAACTCGACGAACGCGTCGAAACGGGCGTCGATGTCGGAGGCGGAAAGCGAGCGCAAGCGGTCCAGGCCGTAACTCTCCACAGTGAACGACGCCATCACGGAGCCGACCACAGCAGCGCGGCGGATCGCGTCGGCGCCGGTGTCGTCGACCGACGCCAGGTAGCCGAGGAACCCGCCCGCAAAAGAGTCGCCGGCGCCCGTCGGGTCCACCACCGTCGTCAACGGGTAAGCCGGCACGGCGAAGGTGAAGTCCCGGTGAAACACCACGGCGCCATACTCACCGCGCTTGATCACCACCGCCCGCAGCCCGCCCTCCAGGACGCTCTGCGCGGCCGAGGCCACGCCATCGCGCCCGGTAAGTTGCAGCGCTTCGGCTTCGTTGATCAGAAGCACGTCCACGCGCTCGATCAGCGACACCAGCGCCGGACGGCTAATGTCGATCCACAGGTTCATGGTGTCGCACGCGACCAACTTCGGCCGGCGGGTCATCTGCGCAAGCACAGACGCTTGCAGGTTCGGGTCTATGTTCGCCAGGAACAGGAACGGCGACTCCCGGTGGACTTCGCTCAGTTCCGGTGCGAAATCCGCGAAGACGTTCAACTGCGTCTCCAGCGTGACGGCGCTATTCAGGTCCTCGCGGTAGCTTCCCGACCACCGGAAGGTTTTCCCGGCTACCTGCTCAAGCCCGGACGTATCGATCCCGCGGTCTGACAACATCGCCCGGTCGGCGAGATCGAAGTCCTGTCCAACCACCGCCACGACGGCGACGTCCGTCAGGTAGCTGGACGCCATCGAGAAATAGGTCGCCGAGCCGCCCAGCTGGTGGTCGTTCTTCCCCGACGGAGTGTCGACCGTGTCGTAGGCCACGGAGCCGACGACCAGCATTTCAGGCACGCTTTACTTGTCCATTCCGGTCGAGATCGGCAGGTTGGCCTGGATCCATCCAGGGGTCCCGTCGTCGATGTTGTACAGGCGGTCTTCGCCGGCGCCCATGGCCGCTGCGTACTCGGCCGCCAGCCCGCTGCGCGCGCCCACCATGCATATGAAGAGCAGCTTGCCCTCCGTCGGCAGCTCGTCGTAACGGGGGATCACATCGTCGACCGGCAACCATTGCGCGCCCTGGACATGCCCCTCGGCGTACTCTTCCGGGTTGCGAACGTCGATCACCGTGGCGTCGCCTTCCTTGAGCATCTCCGACGCCTCCAGCGATGTGATCCTCGTGTAGGGCTCGCCTTCAACTTGCCTGGCCAATTGTGACCTCCCTGACATTCGCGTATTCGAGGTTGCCCGGGCGCCGGCCCGGGGCTCATTGATCTGATGCCTGACACCCGGCCAACCCCGGCCGGTCAAACAAAATGGCCGCGCGGCGATCTGCGTCAGGAGCAGGCATTACATGGAGCGCACTTTATTGGCGCCTGCGCTGCCCTGCGCTGAGCGTGATGCGCGCTCGCGCCCACGTTCAAAAAAAGACAAATAGCTGGGGCGACTCTGCCATGAAAAAGGGCTTGCCGGGCCGATTCGATGCTACGAGTGGACTCTGGGGCTGTCAACGAACGCCCGCGCCCGGCACGGCAGCCCGAAATTTCGTTGACACGGCCCGTAACGGCTTTGTATAGTTATAGGTCGCTCCAGTGAACGGCGGGCCCCTTTTGAAAAGCGGTTCGGCGCAAACCGGCGGCGAGGCACCTTGAGAATTGAATAGTGGAATGGAAGACACGCCAGTTTTGGAGAGTTTGATCCTGGCTCAGGACGAACGCTGGCGGCGCGCTTAATGCATGCAAGTCGAACGAGGCACGGTCCTTCGGGACCAATGCCTAGTGGCGGACGGCTGAGTAACGCGTGAGTGACCTGCCCTTAAGTGGGGGACAACACCGAGAAATTGGTGCTAATACCGCATAATCTCTGCTCCTCAATGGGAGCAGAGGAAAGGCCTTGTGCCGCTTTTGGAGGGGCTCGCGTTCTATCAGGTAGTTGGTGAGGTAACGGCTCACCAAGCCTTCGACGGATAGCCGGAGTGAGAGCTCGATCGGCCAGAGGGGGACTGAGACACGGCCCCCACTCCTACGGGAGGCAGCAGCAGGGAATCTTGCACAATGGGCGAAAGCCTGATGCAGCGACGCCGCGTGAGGGAAGAAGGCTCTAGGGTCGTAAACCTCTTTTCTAAGGGAAGAGCAAGGACGGTACCTTAGGAATAAGCCACGGCTAACTACGTGCCAGCAGCCGCGGTAATACGTAGGTGGCGAGCGTTGTCCGGAATTACTGGGCGTAAAGGGCCTGTAGGCGGCATGGTAAGTCCGTAGTGAAATCTCCCGGCTTAACTGGGAGCGGTCTATGGATACTGCCAAGCTAGAGATCATCAGAGGAGAGCGGAATTCCCGGTGTAGTGGTGAAATGCGTAGATATCGGGAGGAACACCAGTGGCGAAAGCGGCTCTCTGGGGTGGTTCTGACGCTGAGGGGCGAAAGCGTGGGGAGCAAACCGGATTAGATACCCGGGTAGTCCACGCCCTAAACGATGAATGCTAAGTCTCCGGGGTATCCACCCCCTGTGGGCTGTAGCTAACGCGTTAAGCATTCCGCCTGGGGACTACGGCCGCAAGGCTAAAACTCAAAGGAATTGACGGGACCCCGCACAAGCAGCGGAGCGTGTGGTTTAATTCGATGCTAAGCGAAGAACCTTACCTAGGCTTGACATGTAAGTGGTACCGATCCGAAAGGTGAGGGACCCGCAAGGGAGCTTACACAGGTGCTGCATGGCTGTCGTCAGCTCGTGCCGTGAGGTGTTGGTTTAAGTACCGCAACGAGCGCAACCCTCGTCGTTAGTTGTATTTTCTAGCGAGACTGCCCGAAAGGGAGGAAGGTGGGGATGACGTCAAGTCATCATGGCTCTTACGTCTAGGGCTACACACACGCTACAATGGCCGGTACAGACGGTTGCTAAACCGCGAGGTGGAGCCAATCCGAAAAAACCGGCCCCAGTTGGAATTGCAGGCTGAAACTCGCCTGCATGAACGTGGAGTTGCTAGTAAACGCAGGTCAGCACACTGCGTTGAATACGTTCCCGGGGTTTGTACACACCGCCCGTCACGTCATGGAAGTTGGCAACACTTGAAGTCGCTGGGCTAACCCGTTTATTCGGGAGGCAGGCGCCGAGGGTGGGGCTGATGACTGGGACGAAGTCGTAACAAGGTAGCTGTACCGGAAGGTGCGGCTGGATCACCTCCTTTCTAAGGAGATTTTTCACACCGGGGGTCGAGAATACGCTCCAGATATCGCACGGTGTGTGATATCAGGAAAACGGTCATGACCTTTCAACCGATGTGGATCATCCTAGGTGGATTACAGACTGGATTTACGGTCTGAACGCGTATCGAGCGAGATTCTCCCTGATTGGCTTCGGCCGGACTGGGTTGAAGGGGCTCTAGGCAATCAACCGTGAAACCCGTTAGAAAAGGTCTGTAACACAACTTACTGATATCTTCGGTAATACGAAGATCAGGTAAAAAAACAGAAAAGCTCTTAATGGCGTGTCTTCCTTCCACTATTCAATCCCCAAGCGCCAGGTCAGGGTCCGGCTCGTCCGGACCCTTTTCGCGCCCTTCGGACCATGCATCCTGCCGGCGTCCGCGCAACGGTTGACCTGTACCAGCGTCGTGGCGGGGTGAATTTGACGGAGACCGCCACTGATCGTTTCCGACTACATCGTCGTGGCGCTTGGGGATGAACAGGCCCCCCAGCGGGTGCGAGGACAGCGTGTCGCAGGGGGCAAGATCGGGCAACGTGACGATCGTTCCCGTAGTAAACTTGGCGGTCGCCGGTCCCGGAGTCCATGGCCGTGACAGGCGAATTACAGGGGCTTGTAGCTCAGTCGGTTAGAGCGCCACTCTGATAAAGTGGAGGTCGATAGTTCGAGTCTATCCAGGCCCACCAACAAATCGAAAATAGGCGCCAAATTCGGCGCCACTTGAGACGGCGAAAGCCTTCGCACACGACCCGGCCGCTATCCCGGCCGGGTCGTGTCGCGTCTGGCAAGCAACGAAGGTCAGGGCACCGGGGGAAGGGATGTCTGGGACCCGATGTCCCGGACCTGTGCAGAGCCCCCGGGATCCAGGATCTGATCCAACCTCTCGGCGGCCGCTTCCTGCAAGCCCGGCATGACGTGTCCAGGGTAAAGGGCACGGAGGCGTGGCCGAGTCGCTCGGACACGACCTTAGGGTGGACGCGGGCAGCCAGCAGTAGCGAGGCGTGTGTATGGCGTACGACCTGAAAGTGGACGCCGGGAAGTTCGGCACGAGTCGCGGCGCGGCGGAATGCTGCCGAGAGCGAGTCGGGCCGGTACGGCTCCCGATCGAGACGGCGAACACGAAATCGTCGGGTTCAAGCTCCCGGCCCAGCAGACTGGCGTCACGCTCCTCGTGTACACGGTGTTCACGCCGAAGTTCTAGGCCGGACCGGGTCGAGGGAACGAGACGCCGGCTGCGCTGGCTCTTTGGCGCCAGGGTCTCGGACGTACCACCGTCAAGCCGGTGGCAGCCCTGGCGGACTGAAATCGCTCCCCGATCGGTATCTACGTCGGTCCATCCGAGGCCGAGTATCTCGCTGCGGCAATTTCCTGTGTGGATGGCGAGCATGGCCGGGGCAACGGCCACGGCGAGCTCTTTTCAAGCTGGAAGAGCAGGGCATCGATCTCGGCCGGCTGATGGACCCACACGGTCTTGAGTTCGAGCACCGGTGGGGCCACAAGTTCGACGACATTCCTCGAAACGAGTTCCCAGCGCACCGCGGCGCCGAGCGCCTGTCGAAGGATCTGATCGACCTTCCGTACCGTCCCCGGGGGAGGGGGACGCTCCACCCCGGCCTCCCGACGCTAACAGGGTGCTGTAGAGCCCCTGGATCTGCTCGCGTGAGACGTTCGACAGGATGACGCCCCCGATACGCGGTGTGATGTAACGATTAATGTAATCGACGGCGGAGTGGTAGGTCGTCGGCCGTACGGCCAGTCGGTGAGCGGGAAGCCACTGGTCCTTTAGGAAATCAGCGAGGGTGAGTCTGCTGGGCTTGATATGGGTCCCGGACTCGATCTCGTTTATGAGCGCCCGGAGTTGCCGGTTGGCCTCTGCCTTGGATCCACGGACACGTCTGGTTACGCGGACCCTTTTGCCGCGCTCGTCCACTCCGTCAGAGGTGGCCCCGCTTAGAGGTGGCCCCGATTTCGATACGGCAAAGCCTGCTGGCCGGAGGATTAGTGAACAGGGTGCCCATGACCTGACCCGCTGAGACGGCAACAGTCAATAAATTAGAGACTGGAGGTTTCCAGAAGGGGGAAGACATGCCGGGAAGGGGGCATTCACCGGAACAGATCCTGAACAAATTGAGACAGGTAGAAGTCTCGGTGGCCAACGGCAAGACGGTGGCGCTGTCCGTGAGAGAGATCGGCGTCACGGAACAGGCCCTGAATCAAGTTCCCAAGCTGGATGTCGCGAGTTCGAGTCTCGTCTCCCGCTCCAACAGCCATTGAGCCGAAGGGCAGCCGGATTAAGTCGCCGCCGGTGTCGGATCGCCCCGGTCATGCGGGCACGGCCTCTGACCGCCCCGCCCAGCGCATCCCCGCACGCCTGACAGCGGCGCGATGCCCAGAGTAGCCGGGTATTTGCACGCAGCGCCGGGCACTGTGGTGTCCACACCTCATCCCCGGTACAGGGACTTCGCAAACCCCGCGGTCGGACGCGTACGCTCTCGGAGGAAGCGGAGCCTCCGGGGCGATAGTCTTGGTTTATCGGTGAAACGAGGAGGCCTTGCCGGAGATCCTGGACAGGGCCGGACAGACATGGCGGTTCCGCCAGACCGCCGCCTCAGCGTGACCGTTCGCGGTGCCGATCCCCTCAAGAAGACGGCCCCTGTTACGCACAGGGGCCGTCTTCATTTGGCCGTCATCACAGAGCTTCACCTCTCACCTTTCACCGCTTACCGGCCAGGAGGCCTGAACACTCAGCCTCCGGAGACCGCGCTCAGGAACGACTCCACCATCGACTCGTACCGTTCAGGGTCCATGTTCCAGGCGTGGACATGCTCCGCGTCGGGCACGCGTTCGTACGTCACCAGGTCCGGGCGTGCCTCGGCCAGCTCGTCACTCGTCTCCACCGGTATCTTGTCATCGCTGTCGCCGTGAAAAAGCAGGATGGGCGTCGCCAGTTGATCGACATCATCCAGGTAACCCATGTCATCGAACTCGATATCGAAACGCTGCTCGGTCACGAGGCGCGCCGCGGATGTCACGAAACCGGGGAGGTTCCGCTGTGACGCGGCCAGGTCGATCACCCGCGAAAGATCGAGCATCGGGGCATCCAGCACGACCCCGGCGACCGAACCGGCCAGCGGAGAGTTGTAAAGGAAGCTCATCACGATTCCCCCGCCCATGCTGTAACCGTACGGAACGACCGACTCCGCGCCCCGGTCGAGGGCGTATCTGACCGCCGCCTCCAGGTCCAGCCACTCCGTGACGCCATACAGGTAGTACCCGGACGGGTCCTCCGGCGCCCCGGCATCGTTCCGGTAGTCGATCACCAGTGAAGACATCCCGGCGCGCTCTATCGCGGGCAGGATACGTAGCGCCTCATCGCGCTCGCCGGCGCGTCCGTGGACGAGGATTACCCAGGTGTCGTCATCGCCGCCGCCGACCAACCACGCGCCCAGCTCGCCGGGCGGTCCCGTGAATATGACCTCTTCGAACGCCAGTTCATGGGCGACCAGAGGATCGGTCGGAAACGCTTCTCGGGTCAGCCTGGCCGGCGTGCCGGGTTCCGGCCGGCCGTCTACGGGAGTGAACTCACGGGTCGCGACGTCATCGTCGTCCGACAACAGGTCACCGACCTGGCCGAACCCGCCTTCCCACTCAAGACCCCACGTCCCCGGCTGCACCCATCGTCCTTCCCCGGAAGGATGCCCAAAGCTGACCCGGTCGTCTGACGCCGTAACTATTTCCAGGTCGAACTCGTCGGCGTCGAGATCGATCTTGAACGCGCCTTCCTCGATGAGGCCCGAGTAGTACCAGGTCACGCCGAGCAGAACGACTCCGGATACCGCCACGGCGATAACAGCCACCGCGACTCCCCGCCCGAAATTATGGAACGGAAGCGTGAACAGTTTCATTGGACCTCGGGTTTTCGGGTCGCCCGATAAACCGGTCGAATCGGTTATTTCGGATAAATCGCTGGAAGAAGTGTGTGCGCGGCCTGGAAGTCTAGCGAGACACCGCGACCCATGCGGACCCGCCGCCGACCGGATTGATGTTCGTCCCGGGGCGGACGTTGTAGCCTGTCACCATGACATCCCGGTCGGCCGCGCCCCAATCCGACGGTCCACAGGACCCCCGTTACTGCGCGACCTGTGGCGGCCCGCTCGTCGATGGCGACGACTCCAGGTTCCCGGTCTGCCAGAGTTGCGGACGCGTGTCGTACCTGGACCCGAAACTCGCCGGCGCAGCGATGGTCCAGATCGACAACGAACTGCTTCTGGTCCGGCGCGCGATCCAACCGGCGTACGGCAGGTGGAGCTTCCCATCCGGTTACGTCAACCGGGGAGAACAGGTCGAGCGCGCCGTGGAGCGTGAGGTCATGGAGGAAACGGGGCTCGAAGTGCGGGCTGACTGGCTCGTCGGCCTTTACTCGGAACCCGGGAAGACGGTGGTGCTGGCCGTCTACAGCGCAACCGTCACAGGAGGCGAGTTGATCGCGGGCGACGAGACGCTGGAAACGGCCACCTTCCCTTACGATCGTCTTCCGGAACTCGCCTTCGGCGGCGACGCGGAGATCGTGAAGGAATGGCTGGTTGGCCGCAACGGGCGGGCGCTCCCGCAGCCCTGAGACATCCCCAGGACCGTTCCAGGGACCGTGCTGTGCATGCGCGAAAGGGACGGGCTAAAAACCCCGTCCCCGGAGATCCACTACCTGGTGCGCCGGCCGAAGGAACCTACTTCGGCAGGTCAGTGACCGTCTCGATCACCTTCGGATGCTGCGCCCGGTCCGGGAAGCCGAAGTTCGGCGACAGGTCGCCCGGTCCGAGGAATATCAGGTCAGGCTCTTCCGTGTTGATGATCTCGGCCGCGTTCTCAACCGCCTCTGGCGTCTCGATCTGCAGGCCGATCGTGATCTCTTCGTGCGTATCTTTGATGTACGCGGCGATGCCGGAGGTCGTCCTGCCGATCCGCCCGCCGCGCGGTTGCAACATGATCGACGCCGTCAAGAGATACCGGGACACGTACAGGTCTCTGACGGTCCCGGCCTTCAACCTGCCGGCCATCAACGCGCCCGCTTCAATACCGGCATAGGTCACAGCGCCTTTGCGTCGAAATCGCATCATCGGGCGACGATATTCGACGCGCCCTAACTACCGGCATCCGCGCCATCGGACAGAGTATTTCGACCCCTGTGGACGCGAGACGGCCCCGGTTGTGGATAACCGGGGCCGTCTGCTCGGGCCGTCCGAGTCGCATTTCTGCCGCTCGGCCGGACGCTGTTATTTGCCGGTCTTTCCGAGGGACCGACAACGGGTATTACGCCGCCTTCTGGAGGTCCGCCGGGTACACGTTCTTACGAGTAAACCGTGCGAAGACCTCATCGCCTTCGGGGTGCGTAATCGGGTCGTCGAGAAGGGACTTGAATTCCCTCCCACCGGCGACAGGACCCGCTGCCTCGAATGTCCGGCTTACCCGACTGATCAACGGGCGAACAAAGCTACCGAACACTCTTCACCTCTCCTTTTTTCCACAGGCCCGAACTGGCCGGACCCGTCTGAGTGAAAAATATCACTACTTGAGCCTCGCGCCGAAATCCGTCTTTGGCAAGCGTCAAATCCGGCAAATCTGTTCGCAATTCGTAAAATCCATGTTAAAAATCTGTGACACGGCGCGCGCGCCATCGCAGCGCAAAGCTAATCCACGGCGCGGACCCGGCCGGCCGGGAGCAGGCCGGAGCGACTTCCGACGCCCGATCAGAACCCCGGGTTCGGGTCCATCCAGGTGTGCGGGGACGGGTCAAACAGCCGGATTACGGCGAACGGGTCCTGGCCCTGGTCTTCCAGCCATCTCCGGCCCGGCTCATCACCCATGTATCGCTGAGCCATGGCAAGCGGGTAGTCGTTGATGTCCTCGTACAGGACCTCGGCCCTCCCGCGGAAGCGTGCGAAGGCGTAAGGGCGGGTCTCCGGCGCGATCGTCATCGAGATGCGTGGATCGCGTTCGATGTTGCGCAACTTGACGGCGTCTCGCAGAACGATCACGGCAAGCGCGCCGTCGCCTTCCACCAGGTACCAGACAGGAGTGGAATGCGGCAGGCCATCGGTCCCATTCGTCGCGATGATCGCCAGGTGAGTGGCGTCAAGAAACGCGCTGAGTTCTTCGGGCGACATGGCGCCGTTGGCGTCAGGCATGGCCGCCCATCCCGCGTATTTCCAGCAGGTGAGAGACGATCGCCCACACCTTCTCTGCGACGCGGTCAGGGCTGGCGGATGCGTCCACCACGAACCATCGCTCCGGTTCTTCAGAGGCGAGCGCCCGGAACCCATCCGCCACACGGCGATGGAACTCCAACGGCTCCCGCTCGAACCTCGCCTGGTCCGGGTCGTCCGCTCGCCCGCCGGCCCCGTCAGAACCGTCCACCCGGGCCAGGGCGCGCTCGGGCGCGATCTCCAGCAGCACCGTGGCGTCCGGCGTCAGCCCCCCGGTTGCGGCGCGGTTGAGCGCCCGTACCTCATCGAGATCGAGGCCGCGGCCGTATCCCTGATACGCCACCGAAGAATCCGCATAACGGTCCGTGACGACCACGCGGCCGGCGTCAAGGGCCGGGCGAATCACGTCCCGTACAAGCTGGGCGCGCGCCGCCTCAAACAGGAACAACTCTGACATCGGTGACCGTGGAGCGGCGCCTTTGACCAGGCGCCTCACCTGCTCGCCGAACGCCGTCCCGCCCGGTTCGTGGGCCAGCAATGCGTCAACACCGGCGGCCTTCAGGCGGGTCATGAGGAGCCCCGCCTGGGTGGACTTGCCTGCCCCGTCGCCGCCCTCGATGGAGAGGAACAGACTCAAGACCTGGGACTCCCGGGATTGCTGATACTCCCCGACATAGCGCCCGGCTACCGGCGTCTGCGGCGGAGCACCACATGACGGTGCGGATCCTGGCCCGTGCTGGAAGACCCGATGTTGTACCGGCCCCCCACGCCGTGTTGGAGGCGCCGAATGAACGACGGCTGCGGAGCCAGGTCTATCCGTTCCTCGCCTGCAAGCACACGTTGCGACGCCTCTTCAGCCTCGGTCAGCGCGGAGCGAACTACGTTAGACGGCCGCCTGCCCGGCGTCTCCCGGCGCGTCTTTGGCTCAAACCTCTGTACGAACTGCTTGATCTGCTCGCCCGACCCCTTGCGAAGCACGTACACCGGGAGGCCCTGCGCTTCCGCGTTCCGGACCGCCGTCGGCCGTCGGCTGTAGTGCGCTTTGGTGGTCAGGAACATATCCGCCTGATCAGGCTCGTCCACCACCTCTATCGGCGCGCCCACGCTATCCACCGCGACCTGGAGATTCGTCCGGGGCACGCCGAACACGTACACCGAGGTCGACCGGGGCGCTTCCTGATCTAACGCAGGCTCTGGCTCGCGCTCGGGCGCCGACTCTCGCTCGGGCGCTGACTCTGGCGCCTCTGGCGCCTGGACGTCGGCCTGGCGCGACACAAGCCCCCTGCGAAGCCGCGGCCCGTCCTGCGGTACCGCGGCGACCGCGCCGCCCAGGCCGGAGGCGTCCTGGACCACGCGTACGTCGCCATCCCTGATCGACCGCACCTCCGGCTCCACGCCGTACCCGCGCAGCATCATGTCCACCACAGACCCGACATCGCGGTGCACGCCGACGCGGTCGAAACTCTGGATCTCCACCACCACCTCGAACGTCGGCTTGTGCTTGCGCTCAAGCACCGTTTTCTGTGTGCGCCGGCGTCTCGCCTCGATGTCGCCCAGCGTCACCGTCTGCGTCCCGCCCACCAGGTCGGACAGCGTCGGGTTGCTCATAAGGTTGGAGAGCGTGTTGCCGTGCGCCGTCGCGATCAACTGGACGCCGCGCTCGGCGATAGTGCGGGCCGCCATCGACTCCGCCTCGGTGCTCATCTCGTCGATAATCACCACCTCGGGCATGTGGTTCTCCACCGCCTCGATCATCACCTGGTGCTGCTGCGGCGTGCTGGCGACCTGCATGCGGCGCGCGCTTCCGATCGCCGGGTGCGGAACATCGCCGTCGCCCGCGATCTCGTTCGACGTGTCGACGATCACCACCCGCTTGCCGACCTCGTCCGCCAGGACGCGCGCCACATCACGCAACATCGTCGTCTTGCCCACGCCGGGCCGTCCCAGGAGAAGCACGCTCTGACCCGTGCGCACCAGGTCGTCGATGATCTTGCCCGTGCCGAACACCGCCCGTCCGACGCGGCACGTAACCCCTACCGGGCGGCCCCCGCGGTTGCGGATCACCGAGATCCGGTGAAGCGTGCGCTCGATCCCGGCCCGGTTGTCGTCACCGAATTCGCCGACGCGATCGACCACCCACCGCAGGTCGGCGTCGGTCACCTCCTCCTCGCTCAGGCGGGAGGCTTCATCGGGGAAGCGGGCCTCCGGCAGCCTTCCGAGGTCCATCACGACCTCCAGCAACTCGTTCGAGCGTGGGTGCCTGTTGAGGGCGATCTGAATACGCTCTGGAAGCGCCGCGATCAGCGCCTCAAGGTCATCGGTTATTCGTTGTGCGTTGATTTCCGTCGTCAGGGTGTGGATCTCCGTTATCAGCCGCCAGTGGCGACCATGGCGCTTCGTGGAATCTTAGCCCGTTCGGCCGTCTGGCGGGCGAACAGCTCGTAATCGTGCCCCGGCACAAACTCGGCCGCCTCCAGCGCCATGGCGATTCGGCGGGCGTAAAGCGGCACCAGCATGGCCGCCGGCATGCCGTAACCGCCCGCAAGGACGCCGCGCACCACCTCGTTAAGGTCCACCGACGCCTCCGGTTCTACCATCAGCGTGAAAAGGCGCTCATTGCTGGCGTCGGAATACCTCATCCACGCGACAGGGCCGTCGTCGCCCTCCAGCATCATCTCGCCGGACTCGGCGAACCGGGAACTGGCGCTCCCGGATTTCACACCCCCGGAATTCTTACCGGGGGAAGGGTCGGGCAGGGGTTCCAGTGCGTCACGCCATTCCGGTAGCGTCATCCCCGCAGTCTCCCGGACCGACAGCGGCGTCGCAGCGCCGTAGAGCCGGAAAACGCGCGGCAGGTCTTCGTCGAGAACAGTTCGCCACCCCGACTCTCCGGGGTAATGCGCCGGCCGATCCTGCCCGCGCAGGTCTTCCGGCCGGCGAAACAGCGTCTCTCGCGTTTGCAACGTGTAACCGGCGCGCCTCGCCGCCGTCGCCATCGGACTGCCATCAGCGATCCGCAGGAAGACACGATGGATGCCTGACCTCGCCGCAACATCCGCCAGGTCGCTGAGCAGCTCGGCGCCGTCTATATCCGGCTGGGCGTCGGTCGAGAGGAACAGCTCTCGGACCTCCCACACCGTCGGACCGTTGCGGCGGCGGACGCGGACGACGCCCGTCACGCCCGGCCTGCCGAACGCGATTAATCCGTCCCGACGCGCCCGCCAGGTCAGCGCACGCGCGATATACCGGCCCGGCCGGTACCCGCAGGCGGCCGGGTGTGCCGCGCTATCGAACGTGAAAGCCCGTGTGCCACCGTCCGCCGGCCGAAAGAACAGCAGGCGGATCGAGTCCGTGGGACGCAGGATTCTGATCATGCGCAACCCGTGCCGGGGACCCGCCGGACGGCGGGAGGGCGTCGCTGGCGGCAGATCAGACGGACGAGATGTCTCCCGCTGACATCCGAAGGAACAACTCGTGGATCCTGGTATCCGGTGTCAGCTCAGGATGGAACGCCGTTGCCATCAGTTTACCGCTGCGGACTGCGACGGGCGTGCCGTCCTCAAGCTTTGCGATGCATTCCACCCCGTCGCCCTGTTCGCGAACGGATGGCGCCCGGATGAACACCGCGTGTACCGGACCACCGGGCACGCCCTTGACGGGGATATCCGTCTCGAAGCTGTCCACCTGCCTGCCGAACCAGTTCCGAGACACCGTGATGTCCATCAGCGAGAACGGCTCCGGCTCCGGCTCCAACAACTCGCGCGCCATAACGATCATCCCGGCGCAGGTCCCCCAGACGGCCCCGCCTTCGTCTGTGAAACGACGGAGCGCGTCCGGAAAATCGTAGCGATGGGCGAGCTTGACGATAACCGTGCTCTCGCCGCCCGGGATTACCAGTCCGTCAAGCCCCTCGAGCTGGTGGGGCAGCCGTACCTCGGTGACGGCCGCGCCAAGCGACTCGAACACCGCCCGGTGTTCCTGAAAATCGCCCTGTAAAGCCAGGACCCCTATGCGGAGCGGCAATAGCGCCTACCAGCCGCGCTTGGCAAGCCGCTCGGACTCGGACAGTTCGCTGGAACTAATGCCCACCATCGCCTCACCCAGGTCGCGGGAAACATTGGCGATGATGTCCGGGTTGTCGTAGTGCGTCGTCGCCTGGACGATAGCGTCTGCGCGCTGCGCCGGGTTGTCGGACTTGAAGATGCCGGAGCCGACGAACACGCCGTCCACGCCGATCTGCATCATCAGGGCCGCGTCCGCCGGGGTGGCGATGCCGCCCGCCGCGAAGTTGACCACCGGGAGCTTGCCGGTGCGGGCCACCTCAAGAACCAGGTCGTACGGCGCGCCCATGTTCTTCGCCGCCGTCATCAGCTCCATCTCGGGAAGCTGCTGGAGCCTCCTGATCTCGCCGAGCACGGCGCGTGCGTGCGTGACCGCCTCGACCACGTCGCCGGTTCCGGCCTCGCCCTTCGTGCGGATCATCGACGCGCCCTCACCGATTCGCCGGAGCGCCTCGCCGAGGTTGGTGCAGCCGCAAACGAACGGCATCTTGAAGGCCCACTTGTTGGAGTGGAACTCGTGATCGGCGGGCGTCAGGACCTCGGACTCGTCGCAGAAGTCGACGCCGAGCGCCTGGAGCACCTGCGCCTCAACAAAGTGGCCGATGCGGGACTTGGCCATCACGGGGATGGTCACCGCTTTCAAAATCGCCTCGATCATGTTCGGGTCGGACATGCGAGCCACGCCGCCGTCCTGGCGAATGTCCGCGGGGACGCGTTCGAGCGCCATCACCGCGACCGCCCCGGCGTCCTCGGCGATCTTCGCCTGTGTGTCGTCGACGACGTCCATGATTACGCCGCCCTTGAGCATCTGTGCCAGACCGGCCTTGACGGCGTAACTGCCAACTTCAGCCTCCGCGCTGTTCAGCCAGCGGGGCTCCCGGACGCGGTCAATGTAGCTGGTAGCGGTTCCGTTGGTAGACGTGTCGGTAGTAGTCGGGGAAGTTGCCATCGGCTTTTTCTCCATTTACTGGCCGCCCCGGAATGGTTGCCCGTAAGGCGGCGCCACCCGCGCGACACCGAACCCGCGCGGTCACTCATCTGAGCGCTCCCGATTGTACGCCCGGCCAGAACCCGCGGCTACATTTCATGATTAGTGTTGTTGTCAGCCCGGGCATATCCCATCCTGAACTTGATTACCGTCATCCTGAACCTGATTCCCGTCATCCTGAACTGCAATCCCGCCATCCTGAACTTGAGTCCCGTCATCCTGAACTTGAGTCCCGTCATCCTGAACTTGATTCAGGATCCATTAGTTACGGGCTGCGGGCGAGAATCTGGGACCGAGAATCACCACGGGCGGTACGAGGGATTCCGGGCGACGCCGCCGGACTTGCCGATCCTGAATCAAGTCCAGGATGACGGGAGGTTAAAACCAGAGGGAGGAGGCAAACTGCAATCCCGCCACCCGGAATGGTGGCGCCACGTGACACCGAGGGGGCGTATTGCGTTACGCCCATCAACCTCAACGTCCTTCCTACGCCCGCAGAATCTCCCGGCGTGCCAGGATGCGTTCGGTGAGGGGGCGCATGCCCAGTTCCTGGGTGATCGCGAGCGCCTCGTCCTGTAGCTCGATGGCCTTCTCGCGGTCGCCTTCTTGAGCCTGTGCTGAGCCTGCCGAAGTACGGTCCAAGAGCATCTCGGCGTAGTCAGAGCATGTCCATGCAAGTTGTGTCCTGGTGCCGTTCCGGCGACAGAACGCCATTTCATCCTCGAAGTGTGTCATGGCATCGTCAAATCTGCCCAGAGTGCCCGCCAGTAACCCCAGCATGCGGCGGTCTCCAAATCCCAACCAGTCACCGAGCCCGAGAGGTTTGAATTCGGCGTACAACTTTTCCGCCTCCGCCGCATCCCTCCGATATATCGCGAGCAATGCCCGGGCAATCATGGCGAGCCCCGCAATCAGGGAACTCGCCGACGGCGCTGAAAGAATCGTCTTGACGGCGTCATCAGAGATGTGTAAATGCGTGTCATCGCCGGAAATAAGGGCGATCCACGGCGTGGCCAGGGCTGTGACGCCATACTCCATGGTCGGACCGGGGTCGGTAAGCCGGGTCACCTCCAGTAACCGCTCTAAGACCGCCTCACCCTCACCGAAGTTCCCCGCCTCATACTCTTCCAGGATGCGCATGTAGAGAGTTCGGGGCTCCCGAGGTGAGACCGCCAGGGCCCGTTCAGTGAGCTCCCGGGCGGCGGGCCAGTCACCTCTGGCGTGGTTCAACATTGCCGGTATGAACAACGCGCGGGCCTGGTAGAAGTGATGGCGCAGCCGCTCTGCGGCGGATACCGACGCCATCGCCGGGCCTTCGGCCAGGTCCGGGTTGCCCAGGAACAGGTGGCTCAACGCCACGTGGAAATAGGCGAGCGACTCGGCCCGGGGATCGTCAACACGGGATACCAGTTCGACCGCCCGTTCTCCGTTCGTCAGGCAACTTTCCCAGTTCGCCATGTAAAGATCGACGTCAGCGGCGGCGACCAGGGTACGGATCTCCAGTGCCGCATCCCCTTCCCGCTCGGCGATCGCCAGTGCGCGGTCGGAGGCATCCTGCGAACCGGCGGTGTCGCCCATCTCCTGGCCGAGAACCTGGCCGTAGATCGACAGAAGTCGACCCGCCTGGAGCGAATCTGGCGGCACGATTTCCAGAGCCCGAGCTATGAGTTGCGGCCTTCCCGTGGAGTGGCCGGCTGTG
>JACZRO010000015.1 GCA_022574675.1 Chloroflexota bacterium | reverse complement strand
ACTTGGAAATAGAGATTGAATCGAATAATCCTGATGCTTTTCTGAGGAGCGGTAATAACGATATTTTCGTGATACCTGTGCACAGAATATCGTGTATGACCGATACCAGCGCTGTACAAAATATCGGTCCGTAACAGATCTCCATCCGGCTATACTTCCGCCGTCTTGCTATCCCCGGCTTCAGCTCGGCGCCCAACGACGACCGGGTGTTCGCCGGTTCTCAACCCGGTCCAGCCCGGACCTGCCACGAGCGCCAATCCAGCTCCGTCACAAAAGGCTGACCTTTGAAGATCACCGACATCAAGACCTACCACTGCCACGACGGCCGCCGGAACACGGTGTTCCTCCAGGTGTTCACCGACGAAGGGATAACCGGCAACGGCCAGCCCTACACCATCGGCCCGGACGAGGCGATCCTCGCCATGACCGAGTCGAGCAAGGGATGGTTCATCGGCCAGGACCCTTCCCGTATCGAGTGGCTGCTTCGCCGTGCCAGGAACACAATGCGATTCCCGCTCGGGCCGGTGGAGTGGTCATTCATCTCGGGCATCGATCACGCCCTGTGGGACATCGCCGGCAAACGGGCGGGAGTCCCGATATACAAGCTCTTCGGTGGACCGACGCGAGACCGGGTGCGCGTCTACCACCAGATCCACGGCGATACCGCCGAGGAACAGGTGGCGGAGGCTGTTGAGTTGCTTGCAGAGGGTTACACCGCCTTCAAAGCCTCGCTCTACCCGCCCGGCTGGCAACAGATGCCCTGGCTGGCTGTGATTCGAGAGGCCGCAAACCGAATCGGCGCATTACGAAACGCCGTCGGGGACCATGTGGACCTTGCCGTCGACATCCACAGCACGCTCCGCGAGCCCGTGCGCGCCCGTCAACTCTCCGAAGCGCTGACCGACTTCCGCCTCATGTTCGTCGAGGAACCGGTCCGGCCTGACTACATCCCGAGCACCGCCCGCCTGCGCCGGGAACTCCGCATCCCGCTGGCGACGGGCGAGAACCTGTTTGGCCTGACCCAGTTCGCCGAGTTGTTTGACCAGGACGCCGTAGACATCATCCAGCCGGACCTGCTCGTGTGTGGCGGGTTGCTGGAGGGACGCAAGATCGCCGCCATGGCGGAGGCCAACTACGTCTCCGTCGCACCGCACAACCCGCTCGGGCTGCTATCGACCGCGCTCGGCGTGCATTACGCGGCGAGCATCAACAACTTCACGATCCTTGAGTACCACGGCGACCACAAGAGAGATAAAGCGAAGTTCGTCGATCAGATGTGGGCGCCGGTCAACGGCTACTTCGAGCTGCCGACCGCGCCGGGCATCGGTATGGAGTTGAACCTGGAGGCGATCGCTGCCAGTCCACCCCGGCACTGGAACCGCGGGTTCCCGACACACTCCGACGGCGCGCCGGCGTTTATCTAACGGTTCACCTGTGTGCAAGTCTCAAAATCCGCCCCGCGCCTGAGGCCCTCGACCACATCCTAAGGCTCTCGAACACGTCCTGAGGCTCTCGACCGCGTCCTGAGGCTCTCGAAGGACCGTCCCCACCCTGACCATCGCCACATGAAAGGCCCTGATTTCCAGATATGAAGATCACGAAAGTCGAATGCCTGGTCGCCAGCCGGTCGACCGCCGATGCGCCCGGCGCAGGCAACAGCATATTCGTCGTGACGCACACCGACGAAGGACTCCGCGGAATCGGCGAGGCGTACACCGTCGGGCCGGACCTGGCGACGAAGGAATGGATCGGCTACTTCGCCGAGCAGATCGTGGGCCACGACCCGACCCGGATCGAATACCTGTGGGCGATGATGTACCAGGGCGCACGGTTCCCCCCCGGGTCGTCCGGGCTGGCCGCCCTCTCGGGCATTGACCAGAGCCTGTGGGACATCACCGCCCGCTCGTACGGGGTCCCGGTGTACGACCTGCTCGGCGGCCGGTATCGCGACCGGATTCGCGGCTACCTGGACATCGGGCTCGGCGATAGTGACGGAGGCGGGCTCGACGCCATGCGGGCGAGCGTCCGGGACGCCGTGGACAGGTACGGTTATACGGCGTTCAAGGTCAATCCGTTGCCCACCGACTGGCGCGATCTGCCCTGGCTCAAAGCGGTCGACTCGGGCGTTGAGCTCGTCGGAGCGCTTCGCGCGGCGGCCGGTCCCGATGCAGAGATCGGCCTCGACGCCCATGCCGCGGTGTTCGAGGCCGGGCGCCTGCTGGAGCTGGCGGACGCACATGTCGTCAACAATCCGATGTTCATGGAGGAACCACTCCGCATGGAGAACCGGCACGCCATGGGCGAGCTGCGCAAGAAGATGCCGTTCGCGCTGGCGACCGGCGAGTGCCTGTACACGAAGTTCGAGTTCCGCGAACTGTTCCGGGCGGGCGCGGCAGACATCATCCAGCCCGAGGTCTGCATCGTCGGCGGGATGACCGAGATGCGGAAGATCGCGGCCGACGCCGAGGCCCACGACGTCTCGATCGCCCCCCACAACCCGATGGGGCCGCTGGCGACGACCGTCAATCTGCACTTCGACGCCGCAACGCCCAACTTCCTGATCCAGGAGATGCGTCCCTTCTCGGAAATCGAGCTGTCGTTCGTCGACTCAGCCCCGGTGGTCAGCGACGGCCACCACAAGATACCGGCCGGGCCGGGCTGGGGCATCGAGCTAAACCTGGACGCCATCGCAGAGCGGCCGTTCGCAGGCAACTTCCGCCGCGGCGACCGCCTGCTCTCGGACGGAGCGATCGCGTATATCTAGGCCGCGTCCAAGCGACGCATCAGCGTTTGGCGGTGGCCGCAGGTCAGGACCTCTCCCTCATCCTCAACCTTCTCCCGCTGGGAGAAGGGATTTGCCCCTTCTCCTCTTTGCGGGAGAGGGTTGCGGTGAGGGGAAAATCGGCGTCCTCCCCGAACAATCGTTTACGCCCGCTCCCTGAGGCTCTCGAAGGGCGGCCCGCCGGCCTGGTTCAGGAAGACTCGGCTTTTTCGGCCACTTGACCAGTTCCATCAACCCCAAACATGTTTCCAAGCGGCCCCAGGAAGCGGGTGAACTCCATCGGGAAGATGATCTTGGACGACGCGCCGTCCCCGATACTCTTCAGCGCCTCAAAGTACTGGAGACTCATCGTCTTCTGTTCCACGTTCTGCGCCACCGCGTTCACCTTGTCCAGGGCTTCCGAAAAGCCCTCGGCCCGCAAGATCGACGCCTGGCGATCACCCTCCGCTGCAAGAATCTCTGCCTGCCTGGCGCCCTCGGCCTTCAGGATGGCGGCCTGTTTCTCGCCCTCGGCGATCATGATGGCCGATTCCCGGGTGCCGTCCGCCTCGGTGACCACCGCCCGGCGAATCCGCTCGGCAGTCATCTGCCGGTTCATGGAGTCCTGGATATCGCGCGGCGGTTCGATCTCACGAATCTCCACGTTCGTGACCTTGATGCCCCAGCGCTCTGTTTCGCCATCGAGGCGTTCCCGGATCGAGGCGTTGATCCTTTCTCGCTGAGACAGCACGTCATCCAGCGTGATGTCCCCGATCACGGCGCGGAGTGTCGTGGTCGCAAGCCCGATCACCGCCGTCCGATAATTGCCGACCTCCAACACCGCCTTTTCGGCGTTGTTGATATCGACCCTCATGTAGACGAGAAAGTCGATATTGATCGGCGCGTTGTCGCGCGTGATGTTCGTCTGCCGGGGGATGTCGATCACTTCGATCCGCGTGTCGATTTTGCGGATCTGGTGAACGATCGGGATGGCCAGGACGACCCCCGGACCGAGCATCCCCTGAAAGCGTCCGAACTTGAACCGGGCTAGCCGCTCGTAGTCCCGTATGAAGTTGATTACCGCCATAAGTGTTTGCCTTTCTCCTTGCGCCCCGCGTGCTCCGGCAATTCACGCCTCCAAGAGCCGGTCTGTCAATCAGGTTCATCGACCGGCTCAACACCAAGCCGAAGGCCATCGACCGAGCGAATCACGACCTGCGCCCCACTGTCCACTACCTGTCCGCCTGTCGCGCTCGCCTGCCAGTGCTCGCCCGCGACGAAAACCTCGCCGGACGGATTCAGCGCCTGTGTGACCAGCACCGTCTGCCCGATCAGGGCCTCACCGGAAGTGAGCGAAACATATGGTTGGGCGGAACGGGACCGCCTTAACTCCAGGGCCAGCCATCCGGCCATCGCCGCCGCGGTCGAAGCGACCCCGCCCAGCACCCAGAGATTGACCTTGACCGAAGGTCCGTAAATATCGGATCCCCCGGCGGAGTTGAATAAAAACAGGCCGCCCAGGATCAGTGCGATAACGCCGGCCACGCCGAACGCGCTGCCGCCCGGCGCATGCATCTCTGCCGCGATCAACGCCGCCGCCAGCGCGATCAACGCCACGCCGGCCCACGAAAACGGCAGGCTTCCCAGCGAGGCGTAAGCCAGGATCAGAAAGCCCAGGCCCAACGCCCCGGCGATCCCGAACCCCGGGCTCCAGATTTCCACGATCAGCCCCAGTCCGCCCAGGGATAGCAGCAGGAACGCCACGTTGGGGTCGGCCAGGAAGCCCAGAAAGCGCTCGACGAAGCTTTGATCCAGCTCACGGATCGTCACGTCGCTCGTCGACACGACGCGCGACCCCGACGCCGTCGGAATCGCGCGTCCATCGATCTGGTCGAGGAGATCTGCCAGGTCGACCGCTATCAGGTCGACCACGCCGAGCTCGACAGCCTCGCTCGCCGTGTAGGCAAGCGCCTCGCGGACCGTCGCCTCGAGCGCGTCCGAGTTGCGCCCCCTCAATTCTGCGACGCTCCGTATAAGCGCTGCCGTATCCTCGGTCACTTTTTTGCCGAGGGTCTCTGGAAGATCTTCGCCGGCGCCGGTAATCACTGCGGCGGCGCCGATGTTGGTCGTCGGCGCCATAGCCGCCAATCCCGCTGCGACCGTTATGAACGTGCCGGCGCTTGCAGCCCGGGCGCCGTCGGGCGCCACGTACGACACCACCGGGACCTCCGAGGCGAGGAGGTCCGCAACAATGTCCCGCGTCGCCTCCAGGGCGCCGCCCGGCGTGTCGATCCGGATCACCACGAGCTCCGCACCGTCGTCCTCGGCTTCTTTAAGCGCACGGGATATAAAACGCTCGGTGACGAGCGTAATCGCACCGTCCAGCTCGACAACGAATATCTCGCGTGGGGTGTGGCTGTCTGCGTCCACGCGCGTATCCTGAAGGGTCCACAACAGGCCACCGAAAAGGATCGCGGCGATCCAGGCCGCCCTCCAGATCGCCCTCGGGAAACGGCGGCGTCCTTGCTCGAGTATCCGGCGCGAATTAAACCAGGCAACCAGCACAATGACCACTCGATCGTGCCGTCCGATGGCGCCTGCCTGAACGTGGTTCCATACGACTCTCCGGCGTGCAGCAACATGCTACCCCGCCCGACCCAGGTCCGCCCACGCGCCCTGCGCCATCACACCGCCATCCACGTTCACGAACTCGCCGGTCATGAACGACGCCCTGTCCGAGCACAGGAACACCACGACGTTGGCGATGTCCGCAGGCGTGCCGATCCGGCCGATCGGGGATCGGGCGCCGGCGTCCGTCACAGCGGCGTCCATATCGCCCGGCTCCTCACCCGTCTCGCCTGAGATGGCGTTGCGCATGAGCGGCGTGTCGATAGAGCCGGGGCATACCGCAAGCACGCGGATGTTCTGCCGGGCGTAGTCGAGCGCCAACTGGCGGGTCAGGGAAAGGACGCCGCCTTTGCTGGCAGCGTACGCCGGCACAAGTGGAGCGGACTGCTGGCCCTGTACGCTGGCGTTGTTGACGATCACGCCCCCGCCGCGGTCGCGCATCACCGGGATGGCGTACTTCGCCATCAGCCAGTAACTCTTCAGGTTGATCGACAGGATCGCGTCCCAGATCTCTTCCGTCGTGTCCTCGGCGTTGCGGTAGGAGTTCCGGGGTTGAATTCCGACGTTGTTGAACACGAAGTCGACGCCGCCGAACTGCGTGACCGATTGCTCTACAACCCGTCGCGGGTCCGCCGGAACGCTGAAGTCCGCCTGGACGAAGGCCGCCTGGCCGCCGGCCGCCGTGATCTCGTCGACCGTCTGATGCCCGGCGTCGGGGTCGATATCCGCCACCAGCACGCGGGCGCCCTCCTCTGCAAATGCCCGTGACGCGCCGCCGCCGATACCGAGCGCGCCTCCGGTGACGATTACGACCTTGCCATCGTGGATTCCCATGCCTGATGTTCCTTAGGGCGCCTCCGGGCGCTAAGTGACTGGCTCATGCGCTGATCGCTCGATATGCATCAACGACCTCCGCCAGTCAGCGCACCGTAGGGGCCGCCGACTACCGGCCCGGGCGGCCCCGCTGGGAGTGGAATCGGCCGGACGGTCCGGATGATACCGCCCCCACAGCTTGCCGCATGCCCACGCGGCCGGGCTGCGGTCCGCGCCTACGGTCCCTGCAGGTAGTTGCCGAACGTGAAAGCGTTGACGGCGAACTGGTCCGAATTGGATCGGATCACCAGCTCGAGCTCCCCGAACTCCGGCAACTCCAGCAACGTGTATAGACGGGACTCGTCGACGCGAATCGTGCTGCGGCCTGACTCGTCGTACACGATGTCCGGCCCGGCGCCATTTACGGGAATCGGTTTACCGTCCAGTTCCACGATCACCTCGATCGGCGTATCACCCCGATGCTGCACAACGACGTTGACGCTGCGGGCGAACACGTGGGCGTAGATGTAGTCCTCGAGGCCGGTCGTGGTCCGGGCGTGGACGATGGCGTCCTTCTCGTTCAGCCACAGACCCTGGAGATATATCTTGTCGAAGTGGTGAAATTCGGAGTCCGCGTACTCGACCACAAGGTCCGGGCCGGCGTAGAACTCGACCTGCGCGATCGACACCGAGCCCCCGAGCCCGTACACCTTGCCGTAACCGAGATAAAGCTCTCCCGTCAGGTGGTACGCCGTCGCATCTTCCGCCGGGCCTTCGCTGGCGCCGGCGATGATGCCCGACAGGTCACGTCCCGCTTCGATCAGCGCAGCGCGAATCGCGCGCTCCGTTTCCACGTAATCGCCTTCGCCGATGTGTGTGTACACGAGCCTGCCTTTGGCATCGAACAGGTACTTGGCGGGCCAGGCGCGGTTTTCGAAGGCGTCCCAGGTAAAACGATCATTGTCCTGCGCCACCGGATACGCGAGACCGAAGCGCTCCATCGCCCTGAGCACGTTGCTCCGGTCCTTCTCGAAGTCGAACTCCGGCGTATGCACGCCGAGGATGGTCAACCCGGCGTCTGCGTACTTGTCCTGCCAGTCGCGCAAAAACGGAAAGGTACGGATACAGTTGACGCAGGTGTAGGTCCAGAAATCGATCAGCACCACGCCGCCCTCGGAGGTCCGTTCGGCGATGGTGAACGGCTCGGAGTTGATCCATCCCTTGAGTCCGGCCAGTTCCGGAGGTTCGCCTTCCGGCAATTTGGGCGAAGTTTTGGGTGACGCTCTGGGAGTTTCCGGTTCAGCCGGGATGGTCAGCCCCGGCAGGGCCGGTGTTGCGGCCGGCGTCGCCTGCGACCCGCCTCCCACAGATCCGCAGGCGACAAGGATCGCGGCTAAAACACCTCCAGAGATGGCCATGAAAAGGCCGGTCCGTGCGGCGTGTCGGCTTCGCCCTGCGGCGAGGAGGTTGTCCGGCATATCGTTCCCGTTGTACGCAGGCCGGACGCCATCGGCTTCCGGTCTCGTTCCCGGTCAGGTCCAGATGCGTGTTCCACCGTCCGGTTTTCCGGGCGGCGCATCTCCGTTCCCGTCCAGCAATCTGTCCAGCGCATCCCGCAACGAGCGCAAGCCGTCCGGGCCGAGCCGGGCCAGGAAGTGCGTCTCGATACCCCGCATAACGGTCGGCGCAGCACGCATGAAAGCGTTCCTGCCCTGCCGGGTGATGACAGCGTAACGGCCGCGGCCATCCCCGGGCACCGGCTCCCGCCTCACCAGTTCCGCTTTCTCCATGCTATCCAGCCGCCTCGTCAGGCCGCTCCTGCTGTGGATCAATCTGGCGGCCAGCTCCTGAAGCCGCAGCCGGCCGTCCGGCGCGGCGGACAGGTTTAGCAGCACGCCGTACCAGCCGAGCGACATCCCGCGCTCGCTTCGCAACTCCGTCTCCATCAGGTCGGTAAGCATCTGATGGGTGCGAAGAAAGTCGATCCACACAAGCAGGGCTTGCGCATCTCTGGTGGTAGTCACGAATCTAACCTAGCAGGATAGTAGTTGCATATGCAATAATTGCAATTGCAACTTTTGGCCTGGACCATGGAATTCCGACGATTATGATGCCGGTTTCGCCTCTGGCCCAGTCATCGCCAACGGACCCACTTCGTACCACAGGCCGGGAAACAGGAACCCCTCGAATGATTGAAACGCCCCGCATCGAAATAAAGCGCGCCGCTCAGCGTATCGAGACAGACACCTACTGGCTTGAGTCCCGGCATTGCTTCAGCTTTGGCGGAGCGTTCGAGCCGGCCAATCAGAATCACAGTCTGTTGCTCGTGAGCAACGACGATATCGTCAAGCCCGGTTTCGGGTTCGAGACACACCCGCACCGTGACATGGAGATCGTGACCTGGGTCCTGGACGGCGAGCTGGAGCACACGGACACCGTCGGCAACCACGACATCATCTACCCGGGCCTGGCACAGCGGATGAGCGCGGGCCGCGGCATCTGGCACTCGGAGATGAACCCGTCGAAAGACAAGAACGCCCGGTTCGTCCAGATGTGGGTACTGCCCGACACCGAGTCGGTCGACCCGAGCTACGAGCAGCTCGAAGTGATGACCGAGCTGTCGTCGGGCGACCTGTTCCCGATCGCGTCCGGACGTGACGAGCACGCTGCGATCAAGATCCGGCAAAAGGGCGCCGTTCTGTGGGGCGGCCGGCTCGCCCCGGGCAAGCACGTCAACGTCCCCGACGCGCCGTACGTCCACATCTACATCGCAAGAGGAGAGGTGACGCTCGACGGCGCCGGCGTCCTGGAAGAAGGCGACGCGGTGCGGCTCATTGCGGCAGGTAGTCCGGAACTGACGACGGGACCAGAGGGCGCCGAGGTCCTGATATGGGAGCTTGCCGAGCCCGGCATCGCCGGATAGGAACTGCGGGAGACGCGCGGGGCGGGCCACCGGGCGCCGCCCTGCCCGACTCAATCATTGCGCCCAGGGCTTACGGCCGGACCTCACCGCCATGCTCAAGTCGTCGACCGGAACGGGGCCGCGACTGAGAGATATGCGACGTGCTTGCTGTTGCGACCGAACAGGTCGCGTGGCGGGAGGTCGCAGAGGCGCTGGGAATGGTGCGCGTACAGGCTCGGTGGTCGACGACGCGAGGGAGCAGTTAGCGGCCAGGGCGAAGGCTCCGGGTGCGGACACCGTCGTTACGGTCCGTTACACGAATAAACCGACCGACCATCCGGAAGCCTGGATGGCCTTCGGCAAGATCGTGAGGCTGGAGTAATCACGGACGCGCATGGGGCGCCACGGTACTCGTTCCCGAAAAATTGGACCCCGGCCTGTAATCTGGGTACTAGCTTCGCACCTCTTTGGGTGAGAACCGCACCACAGGACCGGGCGGAACACTATTCCGGGCGGGCCGGGAACGCCGATGATCGAAATGTTAGGTTGACCGTAACCCATTCCGACCCCTCGTCTTTCCGGGAGCGACCTGAACTTGAGTGACAAGATCTCACACGAAGATCCTGAAACAGCCCTGCGCCTGATCGTCGCGGGGCCTAAAGACTGGCGCGATCCAGCCGTCGCCCGCCTCCAGACTGACGAACGATTCGTGGTCGTAGAAGAGATCGAAGCGGACATCAACGGCGTCGATATCGCCCGGGTTATCGCAGCAGACGTCCTGGTGAGCACCGTGGACCCACAGTTCGCGGCGCCGGCGATCAAGCTCGCGCTGGCGCTTCAGAACAAGATCTACCCGCTGTCCGTGGTCTTCGTACTTCCGCCCATGTATCGGGACGAGCTCCAGAACATTGAGGGCTATCGCTCCGTGTGGAGCCTGGTGGCGACGGACACGTGCGAAGACGCTGAGATGTTCGCCGAGGCGGTCTGGTCCGCTTCCCGCGGCATCACCTGGGTTGATCCGGCCATGTACCGCAGGCTCAACGAGGTACGCGCCGTCAGCGCCCACCGTTCTACGCCGGTCGCCGGTTTCGAGGAATAAGATCCCAGGTTTACCGGTCCGGGTCGTCCTCTGAATCGCCTGCTAGCAGCCTGGCATCTTCCGTACGTCCCATCGACCGATAGGCGGCCACGAGGTTGGTGGTACAGGTCACCGTAATCGGGTGGGCGTTGCCGAGCACCCGCTCCGCCACCTCAAGCACTTCCTCAAACGCCGGGATGGCCTCCTCCACGTTCCCGACTTCACTCCGTACTGCCGCGGCGTTGTTCTTGCTGGTGAGGGTCTTGGGGTGTTCCGCGCCGAGGATCCTCGTGCGGTCCACGATGTTCTGTTCGTACATCATCAGGGCGTCGCGCAGGTTGCCGGTGGCGCGATGGGCGCTGGCGAGGTTGTTGCGGCTCGTAAGCGTGCCGGTGTGGTCCTCGCCAAGGGTCCGAGTCCGCACCTCCAACGTCTCCTCGTACATCTCCATCGCCTGGCTCAGGCGGCCGTCCGACTGGTACGCGGTGGCCATGTTGTTCCGAACGGTGAGTGTCCGGCGATCTTCGGCGCCATACAGCCGCGTTCTTGCTTCCAGCGCGTCCTCGTACAGCTCGAGCGCATCGCCAAGCCTGCCAGACGTCTGGTATGCGGTCGCAAGGTTACTGCGTGTGGCCAGGGTGTCAGGATGATCACGACCGAGGATCCGCTCGCGCAACTGGAGCGTCTTTTCGTAGAGAGGCACCGCTTTATGTATCTGTCCCGCCGCCTGGTAAGCGGAAGCCAGCATGTTGCGACCGGCAAGGGTATCCGGGTGCTCCGGTCCGAGCGTCTTCTCCCGTGCATTGACGGCTTGTTCGTAAAGAGGCACGGCTTCGTTGATGTGCCCGGCGGCCCGATGGGCGCTCGCAAGATTCTGGCGGCTGGCCAGTGTTGTCGAATGGTCGGGGCCGAGGCTCCTCTCCGCCTCGGCGAGCGTCTTCTGATGGACGGCGATAGCTTCGTCGACCCGGCCCGCAGACTGGTAAGCGGACGCCAGGTTGTTGCGAGCGGCGATCGTGCTCGGGTGGTCGATGCCGAGCGATCCCTCGCGCGCTTCCAAAGACTCTTCTGTCAGGCCGACAGCGCTATCGGCCCGGCCAAGGGCGTGGTACGCGACCGCTAACTCGCCCACGAACTCGATGCGTATATCGTTCAGCTTGGTGAGCGTACGCGCCCAGGCCAGGATGCGCTCGTAATGGGCGATGTCGTATCGCAGATCGGTGCCGGGCTCTCGATTGGCGTGCGCCAGCCTTCCCATTGCCCGCCTCAGAGTCGTGGCGAGGACCTTGGAGCCCTTCTTCCCGCCGACGGCTCGCTTGATCGACTTTCCGACCCCGCCGGCCCGGCCAACGGTGGGAATGGCCGCGGTAACGGCGGGGAGAATTCTTACCGAGTTACCGTGCCACGAGAGAAGTGATCGTTTGCTGCACGCCTTGAACAGGTCCAGCAACTCGTCGCCTTCGAGAGAAACGAGCGATGTGACCATGCCTTTTGACATCGGAGCGTCCCCGGCGAACGCGAGCGGGGCAAGCTGTTCCCGCACGGATGCCGGTAGCCCGCGCAGGGCGATGGCGGCCGCGGCCACGACGTGACCTCCGTACCCGGAATCGTCGTCAGCATACGGCCCGTCCGCCGTGTCCACGACGGTCTTCCGCAATTCACTGAGAAGTTCGGTGGGGGAATCGCCGTTCGAGAGCATTGCGCCCAGAAGCTCGATCGCTACCGGCGATCGGCCGACGTACTCCGTCAGCTCATGGGCCTTCGGGTCGTCTGTGGTCCCTGATTCCCCGGGGCTGCGGGCGCACAACAGCTTCATGGCCGCCTCGGGCGCCAGTGGTTCGAGGTCCACCCCGGTAAAGTCACCGGAAAGGCTTCCCGCGGCGCCCGGCTGCATAGTCAGGAGCGGTCGCACCTGGCCGCACGCGGCAAGGATCGATGCGGCCTGGCCGGCATCAGGAAGATTGTCGATAACCCAGAGCGTAGTGCCCGGGAACGCATCGAGGAGGCGGCGCACGTCGTCAGCAAGCTCATGATCGGTCCGGCCGTCTGCCTTGAGATACAGCGCCGGGGCGAGTGCGGCCAGGGTTTCGTCAATGGTCGCGCCCGCAGTGGTCCAGAAACCGGGAGCTCCAGAACGGTGGGCGAACTCGGCGGCGAGCCGTGTCTTACCCATGCCGACCGGGCCCCAGATCGCAACGGCCCGGTCTTTCCTGAAGCCTTTCGCGATCTCCTTGAGTTCTTCATCGCGGCCGAAGAACATGTCCACCAGCGACGCTGGCCTACCCTGCCACGTGCTATCGGCAGGCTTGTCCGATCCGGTCGGTGTCGACTGGACTATGACCGGCGGCTCACTTGGAACGCGGTCACGTGCCGGCAGGCGATCCGCCTTCCGGCGCCAGTTGAAGAGTCCGGTGACTATGGCAAGAAGATTCATCTTCCCGTCCGGTTTTCCCTCGGTATTTCTGGCCGTGATCTAGGCGCTACTTCCCGCACCCGGGTCAGAATCCCGGGTCCTCCAAACCACCCGCCTTCGTACCGAGACTCGTAGTCTTTCCCATGGTTTGACGGGATCCAATCGCGAAACGGGGTCCCGCTGTGTCGGTAGATACCACCCCATTCTTGGGTACTGGCCCCTCCCATAGCGCGCCGCCCGGCTCGACGAGGGCGTCCAATGAGGCGCGTCTCGTTAGCCAAAGGTCTCGGAACGCACGGTGGTGAGACCCCGCGGCCTGCGGCTTACACGGGGGGCGCGCCGCAGCGGCGTAAGCTGTGCGCCGCATCTGAGGAGGTGAGCGCGTTGAACATCGTGTCCTGGAACGTCAACGGGATCCGCGCCGTTCAAAAACGCGGCTTTCTTGAATGGGTGCGGGAAACGCAGCCAGACGTGCTCGCAATCCAGGAAACAAAGGTCAACGGTGACACCCTCCCCGATGAGCTCAGGGACATCGCCGGCTACGAGTCCCACTATTCGTACGCCACCACCAGGAGGGGTTACAGCGGCGTCGCCCTGTATTCAAAGTCCTCGAATGCGGCCCCGCGGTCGGTGGAGAGGACCTTCGGAGCCTCGGCGTTCGACGATGAAGGCAGGCATCTGATCGCCGACTTCGGCGAGTTCACCCTCGCCAACGTGTACTTCCCGAACGGCCGGAGCTCGCCGGAGCGCCTCGATTACAAGATGCGGTACTACGAGCGCTTCCTGAAGTTCGCCCGGGAAGCGGTCGCCGGCGGCAAGAATCTGGCCATCTGCGGCGACTTCAACACCGCCCACCGTGAGATCGATCTCGCCCGGCCGCGGGAGAACGCAAAGACGTCCGGCTTCCTCCCGGAGGAGCGGGCCTGGATGGACAGCCTGATCGACGCCGGTTTTATCGATACGTTCCGGATGTTTAACGCCTCGGCTGACCAATACTCCTGGTGGAGCCAGCGGTCCGGCGCACGCGCCCGGAACGTCGGGTGGCGGCTGGACTACTTCTTCGTCAACGAGGGTTTCCAGCACAGGGTGACGGCGGCAGCGATCAATTCCGACGTGATGGGGTCAGACCACTGCCCTGTCGCCATCCAACTGGCGGAGTGAGACTGGCCCGCGGAGAACGTTCCTGGCAGCCGGGCCAGGCTCCCTGAACGCATACGAGGCGGATCGCGTGCGGTTATCTGCCGTAGCTCTGGCCCGTCGTTTCCCCGCCGCTCCAGGGCGCACCGCTGGATCGTCCCTCGGCCAATACCAAGGTCGTCTCCAACTTTGCCTATGATCCCACCCAGTGCCGCGGTATGCCGGCTCGGGTCGAACAGGTCCCAGGAAATCCTGGTGGGGAGAACGCATGTGGATCCGGTAATCGAGACTGTGTCTGAGCGACTTGAGCAGGAAGTCCTGCTCCACTGTAAAAAAGCCGAGACCGTCGGCGCTTCGTTCGGCGTCGTTCGTGATGGGGAGTTGGTCTGGACTTACGGCTACGGGTTCAAGGACCTGGATGGAGACAAGGCTCCCGCCGCAGACACCCTGTTCAGAGTCGCGTCGATAACGAAAACATTCACCGCGACAGCGATTTTCCTTCTGAGAGACCGCGGATTGCTGAACCTGGACGATCCACTCGCCAGGCATATTCCGGAGTTCGCAAATGCGATCCCACTCAAGGGCGATCTTGAGACTGTGACGCTTCGGCGGATGTTGTGCCACCGGTCGGGGCTGATGGGTTACGCGCCGACCGGTGAGGTGTACTGGGATTCGCATAGCTGGCCCGGCATGTCGGAAATCCTTGACGTCATTCCAGAGATCGAGGTGTCGATCGAGCCCGATAGCGCGTTCAAGTATTCGAACCTGGCGTTCGGGTTTCTGGGCGAGGTGATCGCTCGTGTATCTGGCCGGCCCTACGATGAGTTCATATCTTCCGAGATATTCGAGCCTCTCGGCCTGGAGTCGACCACGTTCGAGCCGAACGCCGAATTAAAGAGTCGCACGGCCACCGGGTATCGACACAAGCCCTATGAAGAGGCGCCGGAAGTTACCCCGTTCCCTTCGTTGGGTGGGCAAGTCGCCATGGGCCAGCTCTATTCGACGGTAGAGGATCTGGCGCGCTGGATTATTGTCCATCTCGGGCCCGCCACGGGCGAGGAACCAGACTCAGACGTTTTGACCGCTCGATCTCGGGTGGAGATGCAGCATCCCCTGTTCCTCGAGGAAGACTGGAGCGCCGGGTACGCCCTGCCATGGATGATGCGCCGCGAAAACGACGCCACCATTCGCGGGCACGGCGGCGCCATCCATGGCTTCGGATCGAACATCAGCTTCATCGTGGGCCGCCGCATGGGTGTGATCGCTCTGTTCAATCGAGTGTTCGATCCAAAGGAGATCAGCTCGAAGATTTTCGAGATCGTGATTGAGGCCGAAGACGCACTTACCGTCCAGGAGCCGAACAAGAAGCCATCTACGACTCCTCCCGAGTTGCGGGAGTATCTGGGTCTCTACCACGGGACTTTCGAAATAATGTGGAAGATCGAGTTCCGCGACGACACATTGCGGACGACGATAATGCTCGGAGACGTTGTTGCTCCACCGGTCGTCCTTAAGCCCACCGAGGAGCCGGATATATTCCGCGCGGCCAGCGGCCGGCTCTCCGGCGACAGAATCGTCTTCACCAGGGCAGACGACGGCACAGTGAGTGGTGTCATAGCCGAGGCCATGCTGTTCCGGAGGCTATCCGAGACGCCCGGTCGATCGGGCTAGAGACTCTCGACCTTTACCGGATCACCACTGGACGAACATGGGCATCACGACGTGCGTGTAGCCCTCGCGGTCCGTCGCCCGGATCACACCGGGACTTGATGGCGTTGTCGTCTCCAGCGTGACGGTGCCGCTTCCCAGTACACCGAGGACGTCCAGGAGGTAACGGCTGTCGAATGCGACCTTGGCCTCGTCGCCCTCGATGGTCGCCTCGAACTCGCCCTCGTTGTCGCCCAGTTCTTCCGCGCGTGCGGCGACCGTCACTTTCCCCGGTGCGCCGTCTTCGCCCGGGGTCACGATCAAGCGGACTATCCCGCTGCCGTCACGGGCGAATATCGCCGCCGCCCGCGTCGCCTGAAGGAAATCCTGGAGTTTCACGGTGGCCTTCGTGCCGGCGCTGGTGGGGATCAGCTTCTGGTAGTCAGGGAAGGCGCCCTGGACCAGCTGGGACACGATCTCGATGTCGCCGAACTTAAATAGCACCTGGCTGGCCGGCTCGGTGACGGTGATCGTGACGTCATCAGCCCAGTCGCCGATAAGCCGTTGCACTTCCTGCATCGTTTTGGCGGGAACGATGAAGCCCATGTCCTCGTCTGCGCCGGTCTCGAGCTTCACCGTCTCGACGCCCAGCCGGAACCCGTCCGCAGCGGCCAGGGTGAGCTTGTTGCCGGAGATCTCTACCTTGATGCCCGTCAGTACCGGGCGGGAGTCTTCCGTTGCGGCGGCGAAAGCGACCCGCTCGATCGCCCCCCTGAGCACGTCCGCCGGGACCGATACCGTCGTCCCATCCTCGACCGTCGGGATAGGCGGGAACTCTTCTGCGTCCGTGCCGTTCATGTTGGCCTTGAAGCGGGCGCACTGGATGGAGATGCCCTTCGGGCTGTCGGTCAGGTCGATTTCTATCTTGTCGTCGGGAAGCTGGTTGACGAACTCCGTAAGGAGCCGCGCCGGGATGGTGACCGAGCCCTCGCGCTCGATCTGCGCGCCGATCCAGGTGCTTATGGCGATCTCAAGGTTGGTCGCGGTGAGCTTGAGACGCGACTGGTCTGTGGTCAGGAGAACGTTCTGCGTAACGGGCAACGTTGCGCGTGTGGCCACGGCCCGGCCAACGACGCCGAGTCCCTTTGACAGATTCTCCTGAAGACAGGTAATCCACATAGTGCTCTAAACCCCCAAGATGTGGGGCTGAGTATATGTGTGACCACAACGTATCGTCAATTTCGCACGCGCTCGCGCGGGAGTGACCGGGCCGGACCTCCGCCCGGACCTATAATTGGCGCCCCGGCAGCCGCCAGCGCGGCGTCCGGCAACACAACCCCAACCCTTCAAGTGAATACGCGAGTCTGTCTTATCGACGCGCAAGAGATACGACGAATCATCGAGTCAGTGGCCGCCGGCAACACGGACGCCGACGAAGCGCTTGAGAAGCTCGCACGTCTGCCTTATGAAGATGCCGGCGTGGCCCTGCTCGACCATCACCGCTCGCTCCGTACCGGCCTCCACGAGGTCGTGTATGGAGCGGGCAAGACGCCGTCCCAGCTCGCTGAGATCACGGGCCGGCTGTACGAACGCTCCGGTGTGGTCCTGGTGACGCGGACCGACGCCGAGGGCTATGCCGCGGTGAAGTCTGTGGTTCCCGACGCCCGGTTCAATGAGCTAGGCGGACTTGTGTGGGCCGACCGCAGGCCGCCGGAGCCGTCCGTAGGGGGGATAGCGGTGGTCACCGCCGGGACGGCCGACCTGCCGGTCGCAGAAGAGGCGTCGGAGACGGCCCGGCTTATGGGTTGTGACGTCAATCGCATCGCGGACGTTGGTGTGGCAGGGTTGCACCGCACGCTCAGCTCGCTTCCCGCGTTGCGAGAGGCAAAGGTGCTTGTGGTAATCGCCGGCATGGAAGGCGCCCTGCCAAGCGTCGTCGCCGGCCTGGTCAAGGCGCCGGTAATCGCCGTACCGACCAGCGCCGGGTACGGCGCCAGCTTCGGCGGGATCGCCGCCCTGCTGGCGATGCTCAACAGCTGCGCGGCCGGAATCGCCGTGGTGAACATCGACAACGGCTTCGGCGCAGGCGTCATGGCGGCGAAGATCGTCCGCGCCATCGCCGGCCGGGATTAAGAAACGTCGGCTACTGTCCGGCCGGTCACGCTGGAAACCCGGCGCCTCTTTGCAAGGGGCCAGGAGATCAGACCGGGCTCTCTCAGGTTCATGTCGCCTGGATGATGTGAACGCGGGCCGATCGGCGCAGACCGGTCGCTAGAAATCGCCGGTGACGTGTGGCGGAGCAACCCTGCGCCGCCATGTGATCGCCCGGCTGTGACGCCGTCCGCCGTTTACGGAAGCGAGATCAAGTAGGCGACGATGTCTGCGATTTCCTGCTCGGACAGGGTCTGCCCAAACGTGGCCGGCATCAAGTCCGCGAAGAAATCAGGCACCACGAACGCGTTCGGTGACTTGATCGACTGGGTCAGGTACTCGTCTGCGTTAAGGCCGGCGACACGAGTCTCCGCCGTCGTACCTACGCCCGACAGGCCGGGACCTACCACCCTGTTGGCGCCCGTTGAGTGGCAACCTGAGCAACCTTGCACCCCGAAAAGCGCCTCGCCGTTCGCTGCGTCGCCGACGAGCGTGACCGGGGCAGCCGTAGGCGCGGCGGTCGGCGCAGTTGTCGGAGCGGTTGTCGGGGCAGGCGCTGATGTGGCGGCGGGCGCGGCCGTTGGCTCGAATACCGGCGTCGGGGCAGGCGCTGATGTGGCGGTCGGGGCAGGCGCTGATCGGGCGGCGGGCGCGGCCGTTGGCTCGAATACCGGCGTCGGCACGATCTCTTCGTCACCACCGCCGCAGGCTGCGAGGACGATCGCTCCCCCGATGAGAAGGCCGGTCAGACCAAGTAGCCGGGTCGATTTCATTACTAAAGAGACTCCCGGTGCGGGCGCTACCGCGTCAACATTATGAACGCCCCGTGCGACCGTTCGTGGCAGGGGGACATGATTCCGTGTTTCACGAAAAAAAGTTAGCAGCCTGAACAGGGCCAGTCAATCGAGTGCGGACCTGCCAGGACGGCCCCTGTTGTGGAAAATTCGAACCGGGGCACGCGCCGGACAGACAGGGCGACTCTCAAATACTCCATATCCAGGTCCGCGCCTCACCAGACAGACGCGAACGGGCAAACCTGGCCGGCTTCAAGCCGTCGATCGTTTTATCTCGATCTCCTCGCCGGGCGCGAGCGCGACGCGGCGTACTTCGATACCGAGCTTCAACATCCAGTAGTTGAGCGTCGCCTTCGATAGCTTCAACTGCCTTGCCGTCTCCGTGAAGCCCTCCTCGTTCAGCATTTCCGGGATGGCGCGCTCCAATGGCCTCCGCAGTCGCTTTTCGACGACGAGCATCTTCTTGGTCTTCCTGACCATGGGTTCCCTTTCCGGCGCTTCGCCGCTGCCGTTGTTTCAGGGGGCGTCCCCGCGGCGCTTCATTATATTGTACACATACTGAACCAAGTGTGCGTTTCTTTCATGTTTTTATGAGATTTATTTAGTCTTTCTACAATATTCGAGATAGTATATGGACTGAGGGTGAAGCTAACACACGTTTGGCGACTCGGGCGCGCAAAGACAAGGTCACGCCACGACAAATCCTGCAGAAAGACAACCGGTCAAGCCCCGTAAAGCAATTCTGACGCGCCGAATTCCGGAGGAAGATACACGGATATGTGTATCCGCGTCGCAATCCCGCGCCCGAATCAAGGGCAAGGCAGATCTTCCCTCCTCCCTGGCCGTGAACCAAATCGGCGGTTATCCACAACGGGTCCGCCTGGTGACGAAGGCCGGTAATGAAGGCCATCACCGTAGAAGCGTCTAACCCGGCCGAGGGCGCCGACACAGCGGTTCCGCTCAAACAACGGCTCTCCGGGGACCGCTACGTTCAAATCCGAATGGCGGGTCAAAAGATCCCGGCAGCGAGCCCGCATCGTAGCTTTGCTAGACTCGATTACCTGACCGGACCCCGTCAGGGCTGCCATCCGCGGTGTGCGCCCTGCCCTGCCGACACCCTGACCCAGGCAATTACACTGGCCGGAGGCGCCCGCCATCGACTTCATTCGCGATCTGATCGATGGCACCGAGAATTGGGTCCTCGAGTTCGTCACCAACGTTTTCGACGCGATCGGGTGGCTCGGTGTAATCGGCCTTATGGCAATAGAGAGCACCGCGATCCCGCTGCCGAGCGAGATAGTGATGCCCCTGGCCGGCTGGAAACTGGTCGAGGCAAAGGACCTCGGGTTCGGTTTCGTCGTCCTGGTTGGACTCGCAGGGGCCGTTGGAAGTCTGCTGGGCTCGTTACTTGAGTACTACGTGGCGCGCGCCGGCGGCCGGCCGCTGATCGAAAAGTACGGCAAATACCTGTTGATCACGCACGCGGACCTGGACCGCGCCGACCGGTGGTTTGCGACCCGCGGCGAGCTGACCGTGTTTGTGGCCCGGATGATCCCCGGCGTGCGTGGCTTCATCTCGATCCCGGCCGGCATCGCCCGCATGAACGTGTTGAGGTTCTCTATCTTCACCTTCGTCGGAGCATTTCCCTGGACCTTGGGCCTCGCTATCGGCGGCTCGGTGCTGGGCGCGAACTACGACGAGATCAGAGAGTTCACCCGGCCGTTTGACATACCAATCATCGGGGGTGTGCTGGCGTTGCTCATCTGGTTTGTATGGCACAGGGTCCGAGAGATACGCGCCGAATCCCGCGTTGTCGCCGTCACCGCGTCGGCGGACGCACCGGATCCCGGACTGGATAGAGGCGAGTGATCGCCCGGTCTTCCCGCCGCAAACCCCGGCAGGACACGGTCCTCGCGTGCCGGAGCTTTCCCCTACCCCTCTTCGCTATGTACAGCCTGGGCGCGGCGGGGTTGACCTGGATGGTGGCGGCATGGCGAGACCGGCGGCGGAGCAGGCGTCTGCGCGAGGAGATACGCTCCCGGAACCGACGCGACAACGATCGGCGGGATTAGCGGCGGTCCCGACGAATCAAGGCCAGGCCCGAGAACGACGACCCTGACCGGTTGGACGACCCGCCCGTCCCTGCCCCTGCCCCTTCCGGCGTCGCGCCGCCCTTTATAGGGGCGGGGCTTGCCCCGCCCTAACGGCGCAAGGTCTTATGAAACCGGTGTGGAGACCGTCGGATTGTTGACGATTCGCTAGCCCCCGCAAGTTCGCGCCTGGTGAAAGCCGCGTTGCCACAGTGGGCGGGCGGAGCGAGCCCCGCCCCTACAGGTTCGAACGGCGAATTTTGTGGTTCGTCCGACCGCCTCGCCTCGCCGCCCTACTCCTCGAGCATCCTCATGATGTCTTCCTGGATCTGTTCCAGGTACCGCTCGTAGGGCGTGTTCTGGTACGACAGCGCCGCCTGGCCGTCCGACGACCGGTACCAGTCGAAATGCCCGGGCCGGGCCTGGTACACCGCGAGCGCCGGGTCCGCCTCGACGAGTTCGTAGTAGTCGTTGACGTACTTCTCGCCCAGCATGCGCCAGGTCAGTCCGCCGCTGACGTTGTATATCCTGCGGCCCGCGTCGGCTGCGGTGAGCGCCGCGGTCAGGGCGGACACCGCATCATCACGGTGAACGAACTCGATCCGTTCGTCTGGCGTGAACGGCCACTCCGCCGGCGGCTCCTGGAACACCGGCACCGCGACGCCGGAAATCCGCAGGGCGACCCACGACAGGGACGACTCGACAACCAGCCGCTCAGACTCCGCCTTGGTCTCGGCGTATACGTCGTCCGGACGGGCGGTCCGGTCCACCGTAATCTCGTCGCCCTGTGGGAAGGTGTCGCCATAGACGCTGACCGACGAACTGAACACAAGGCGAGCCTCGGGCGCGACAGCGCTTGTGGCCTCGATCACGACGCGCGTGCCGTCGACGTTAACGTGGCGGGCGAGCTCCGGATTGGCGTCGGCGACCGGTGGGAGGATGGCGGCCAGGTGTGCGATCGCGTCCACGCCCTCACACGCGGGGCGTACGTCGGAGGGATCGGTCAGGTCGCCACGTGCGACCTCGACATTCGGCTCGCCTTCCAGACCTTCGTAGTTAACGGAAGGAAGATCGAAGACGCGTACCGTGTGACCCGCGTCCAGCAGGCGTCCGGTGACGAGGCGGCCCATGCTGCCCGCGCCGCCCGTCACGAGGATGGTCGGCAAGCTAGGTCAGGACCGTGCCGGGAGCATCGGCCTTGTCGTCGATCTCTTTGACGACCGCTTCCAGCACGGAGATCGTTGCGTCGTCTGCCGATGCGGAGATCGCCTTTGCCGCCTTGTGGGCCTTCATCGCGAACGGCAAGCCGGTGAGCGACTGGAAAAAGAACTTTTCCCGATGGACCTCCATGCCTGAGGCCGCCGCTTCTGCGCGCGCCTTCAGGTCATCACCGAGTCCACTGGCCGTCTCGCGTGTGATTGTGATCGCCTCATCGAGTTGATCTTGTGCCCTGGCCAACTGCTTCCATCTCCTTGTTATCTCACTACAGGAGTAGTCCCGTCGCCGGGAGGTTTTCGTTGTTGCGCGCGGCCATCAGTGACCGTGACTGCGGCGTTCAGGATGGCCGAAAAGTCGCCCGGAGGCAAGCGGCCGGGACGCCGGACAAGAACGGGGCGTTCCCATTTTCCGGGAACGCCCCATTCTGTAATCTCTGACGATCGCCGGAAACCCCGGCGGCTTTATCGCCGTATCCGCCTAGTCGTCGCCGGCGGGCGTCTCAGCTTTCTCTTCAGAAGTCGGGCGCATGCCGCTGTTTCCGGCAGCTTCCTCCATGCCCGGGTGCCACACGCCGTCCCCGTGGTACGGGGCTTCTCCATGCGAGTGCGGGTCGACGGTAGGTCCGGCGTGGCCCTTGACGGCGTCCAGGTCCACCTCTGGGAGGCGGTTGAAGCCGCGGGTGTCGTAGCGGTCAAACGGGAACGGTTGGAACTTCTCGAACATCTTCGCAAAGCGCTGTCGAGTCGGTCGCTGGTCCGGCGGGAAGCGGTACTTCTCCGCTCCGGCCCGCTCCACGTGTATCAGCTCGTGGACGCGGGATCCCAGGCCGTTCACCACGGCGGTGTTGATAGTTGTCTGTTCGCTCGCTCCCTCGATAGCGGAGCCTGCCAGGTCGAACTTGCGGTCGCCGGGGGCGTCGACGCCCACTTCCTCTGCCAGGGAGCCGGGGATTCCCGGAGCGTGCTGGGCCGCGTCCACGCAGGCCTGGTCGATGGCGACCGGGTCGATGCTGGCGAACACGCCCAGGTGCGGGACGATCGGCACGTCTGAGAAGCCGGCGCAGTCGCACTTCGGCGATACGTCCACGGCGATGGTGACGAAGCCGACGCGGTCCGCGCCGACGGCCTTGATGACGCCGAGGGCGCCGTCAGCGATCGCTGCGTCCGTGGCGTCGAAGTTTTCCAGGTTGGGCCGGAAGATGCCACGGGGGTTCATGACGCCCATGCAGCCCAGACAGTTGATGCAGCGCTCCCGGTCCCACTTCAGCTCGTCGTCGTCGGTCACCTCAAACAGGCTGAGCGGGCAGCAGTCCTCAAGGATGGTCCAGTCCGGGTCTTTCGCCTTGCCCTGGAAAGCCTCCGGGTGGAACTCGATGGCGTCCCCGATGCCGTATTTCGGGTGCCGGCCCATGTGGACGTTGAACTTGCCGCGCTTGGACTGGCAGCCGATGCCCAGGTTTTTGAGCGCGCCGCCGATCACGCCTATGCCGTGGCCCTTGAAGTGGGTCAGGGCGATCAAGACGTCCGCGGCGGCGATCGCCTGGGCGATGAACGCTTCCTTGAGCAGGTAACCCTCCGGGATGTCGACCCGGTAGTCGCTGGTGCCGACGTAGCCGTCGGCGCAGATGAACGGGCAACCCAGCGTGGCCGAGTTATAGCCGTTGCGCTCCGCCGTCACGAGCAGGTCGAGCTCCGTGGCGCGGCTTCCGTAGGGGTTGTATGTCTGGGTGGTGGTGTCGCAGACGAACGGGCGGCCGCCGAGCTCTTTGATGCGGTCGGCAAGAGCACGGGCGTAGACGGGTCGCAGGTAGGCGCTGCTGTTCCACTCGCCGCAGTGGACCTTGATTGCGACGACGTCTCCCTTGTGGATCAACTTGTCGAGCCCTGCGGCGTCGAACACGGTCACCGCCTTGGCGATGAGACTCGTGTCGGCCGAGTCGCTGCGGGCGTCCATGAAATAGACCTTCGAGGTCATCGCTGCCTCCTGTGTATGGCGGACAAGTCGACCGGAGTGTTGCTGTGGGTTCGGCTCGGGATGGGTTACGAGACCCGGCGACAATTGCCGGGATTATACCCGCGCCCACACGCGAGCGACTCGTGCGACCCGGGGGCCGCCGGGTTGAACCGGGCGCGATGGCCGGCCGCGGGTAAATACGTGCGCCGGAATCTGAAATGCACGCCTGCCTGCGGCAAACCGGCACGCGCACCCGCGTAAACGCAGGTCCCTGTCCGGCGGAAAGCGTCAACCACATCAGAAGTCCCAGCGGCCTCCCCGGAACTTCACGCCGTGGATGGTGAGCGGTTTGGCGATGGACGGCGTCTCGGAGACAAGGCTGTCCCCGTCCGGCTTCAACCGCAGCAGCAGTTCCAGGCCGTAGATGATGGCGCCGGCGGCCCACGCCTGGGGCGCGTTGGCGGACGGGTACGGGACGGGGAACGATATGCCGCGCCGGGTGTAACCGGCGAACAGCTCCGGGAGCCGGTTCTCCGGGAAGGCGGCGGCGGCGGCCATCAGCCCGTCGACGATCATCTCCGCCGCTTCATGATGTCCGTAGCGCGCCAGCCCGGCGGCGATAAGGGAGTTGTCATGCGGCCAGACGGAACCGTTGTGGTAAGAAACCGGGTCGTAGCGGGCCATCTCCGAGGAGAGGGTCCTCACGCCCCAGCCCGAGAACATGTCCGGCGCCATCATCCGCTCTGCGACCTGTGCGGCGCGTTCCGGGTAAGCGATACCGGTCCACAGGCAATGGCCGGCGTTGGACGCCACCGAGTCCACCCGGCGCTTCTGACCATCCAGGGCGATGGCGTAGCAGCCCTCTTCAGGCATCCAGAACGCCTCGTCGAACTGCTTCCGGAGCGCCTCCGCCTCACGTTGGAGGACGTCTGCCCGCACCGGGTTGCCAAGCATCCGGTACAGGTCAGCGGCGCCCATCTTCGCTGCGTAGACGTACCCCTGCACCTCGGCCACCGCCAGCGGACCGCTGGCCAGCCTGCCCCCGGCGAAGGAGATGGAGTCCTCGGAGTCCTTCCAGCACTGGTTTCGCAGGCCGTGAGGGCTGGATCCCGGGTACTCAACAAAACCGTCGCCGTCCGGGTCGCCGAACATGTCTATCCAGCGTAGGGCGTCCTCTGCCGCGGGCAGCATCTGCCTCACAAAGTCCTGGTCGCCGGTCCATCGGTACGTCTCCGCAAGCAGTATCAAGAACAACGGCGTCGAGTCCACGCTGCCGTAGTAGCGGGAGTGCGGGACCTCCTCGAACACCGAAAGCTCCCCCTGCCGAACTTCGTGGGGTATCTTGCCCGGCTCCGCCTCGCGGAACGGGTCGGGCTCTGTGGCCTGGTAGGCGGCGAGGGTCTTCAGCGTGCCGGTCATCAGTTCCGGGCCGAGCAATTTTGTCTGGAGCGCTGCGATGATCGAGTCGCGGCCGAAGATGGCCATGAACCACGGCAGGCCGGCCGCAAGCGTGACCTCGCCATCGTCGTGCTCGATGACCAGGGACCGCAGGTCTTCGACGGCCCGGTCGTAAGCCGCGCGCAGGACCGGATGCGCTGTTTCTACGGCGGGGACGTCCGCCAACGTGCCGTTGGTGCGGGTCCTCGACGCCGAGTGGCCGGAGGGCTCCGGCTGCCTGGCCCGCGGGCCGAAGGCCTCTCCGATCACTTCGGCGACGCATGGCGTCGGCATCGGGACCCGCTCAGTTACCGGCAGTATCGACACGCACACCTTCCACCCGGACCGCGGCTCAAGCCTGACGTGGAACGACGCCCGGCGGCCGTCGACCACCGGGGCCTGTGAGAAGGTGATCAGCGTCTCCCGCCGAAACCGCTCACGGAGATAGACGAACCGCAGTCCGCCTTCAATGGGTTCAACAGTGACCCGGCCGGCCTTTCGAAACGCGCGCCTGCGGACCTCGAACACGTCCGCGAAGTCGGCATCGAAGCTCAGCGTGACGGTCAGGGAGCGTACGCGGCTCGAGTGGTTGAAGATGGCGAGATCTTCGTGCATGCCGCCCGCGACGTATCGGTCACGCACCACGCTAACCCCACCGCGCTTGCCGGAATGGGACGAGTCGGTGGAGCTGTAAAAGCTGGCGACGTCACGCGCAACGGCTGCGGAACCGATGTGCGCCGGGGTTCGTCTGCCTATCCGGACGCGTGACTCGGAGAGGAATCGGGTGTCGGCCGAGTAGAACCCTTCGACGGACGCGAGGACAATATCGCCGTTAAGACTGGAAACGGCAAAGGCGTCGCCGGACGTGGTGACGATATGGTCGGAGACCAGGGAACTTGGCATCAGCGCGTGCTAGATTGTGGCACGGGGAGGCGTGATCTACCCTCGTGCCACGCGCCACGTTTAGAGCGGAAAACCTTCAGACCGGGACGCCTTCGCGATCGGGATCGAGCGTGACATCGATCGGCGAAACGGGCTTCGCGGTACCCGGGCTGATTACGCCACCCAGGATGCGATCGTACGCGGCCAGGTAGTCGTCCGCCATGCGCGGCACGTCGAATTTGGTCTCGACGCGTTTCCGGCATGCGGCGGGATCTATCTCGGACACGCGTTCGAGCGCCTCGACCATTTCATCCACGGTGTCCACCACGTAACCGGTGACGCCGTCTTCCACCACTTCTGGCGCCGACCCGCGGTTGAAGACCAGCACCGGGGTGCCGCATGCCATCGCCTCGGCCATGAACAGTCCAAACGGCTCGTTCCACGTGATGGTGGCCAGCAGACAGCCGGCACGGGTCAGCAGGTCACGCTTGTCTTCATAAAGCGCCTCTCCCACGTAGCAGATCTGCTCCCCGTCCACCCTCGGCAGGACCATTTCGTTGAAGTAGGCGCTATCCACGGCGTCGACGTTTCCGGCGATGACGAGACGCCGGTGGCTCTGGAGGGCGACGTCGATAGCGAGGTGCGTCCCTTTTTCCGGACTGATGCGGCTCAGGAAGAGGTCAAAGTCCTCACGCGGACCCGGGTTGAACGGGTATGAATCACAGTCGATCGCGTTGTACACGACTCCGACGAATCGCTCCTGGCTCGGCAGGAGCGATTTGGCTGACAGGCTGATGGTGTTGTACCAGCCCCGGTAGCGCTGGAACAGCAGTCGCCAATCGTCCTCGAGGCCGCCGTGGAGGGTCGTCAGGACGGGGGTCTCAACAAGCCCGGCCAGGGCCAGGCCCTCAAAGGTGGTGTGGTTGTGGATGATGTCGAACTCGTGCGCACGTTCGAGGCAGGCGGTCACGTTGAGCATCGTCAGGATGCCCTTGTCCCGCGCCGAGCCGCGCAGGTGTCGCTCGCACCCGGGCATGAGCCGGGCGCCGGTGACGGAATCCCCGCTCGCGAATAACGTGATGTCATGGCCGCGGCGAACCAGTTCTTCGGTGAGGAGACTGACAACCATCTCCGTCCCGCCATAACCAACCGGCGGGACTCTCATCTCCAGAGGTGAAATCATCCCGATACGCATTCTGTCGCCTCCAGACCCGGTCTGCAGTCCCTGTCGCCCACGGTCCGGCCGAAACGGAAATCCGCAGAGAGCCGCCCGCACCGTCGACGTGAGTTTGTGCGAGTCCCGCGCTCCCGTGAATTTATGTCGTCCGGGACCGTGAGCCGATGTTCCGGCTCGTGTTGCAGGAACGCGTGTTCACAGGGCAGGCGCGCGTCACAACGGCCCCGGGTGGCCCTCCAGGCCCGCGCCGCCGTGGGATTCCGGACGGCCACACCGGGTTCATACTATTCATACTAAGCGTTCACACACACGCGTGCGCATATTCCGCGTGCGCATGTTGGCAGGGAACGAAGGTTCCCCCCGGTGACAGAGATCTCCGTGAGTCAGCGCATCTTCCGCGGACCACCGAGTCCTTCGGACGACGGGTGGCGATCGAGACCAGGCGGCGGTCCGGTCCAGGGGGCAGGCGGAACGGGTTGCGACGCCGGAATCCGGGGCGCGTCCGGCCGAACAGAGGCCGCATACGAGATGTGGGCGAGGCGCGGGCTAGCGGCGGGCGAGGCGAGTCGCGGGCTAGGGTTCCGAGATGCGCCCGAATACGGCGACCTTGCACGCATACCCTCGTAGACGCAGGTCCCACACGACCGATACCCTGTAATGAGTAATGAGCGCCCACGCCCTCGTAGCTCAGCGGATAGAGCAGCTGCCTTCTAAGCAGTTGGTCGGGGGTTCGATTCCCTCCGGGGGCGCCACAGCGCTGTAGCTGCGCGAGTTTCGGCGGTGTAGCCTCGTGAGGCCGGCCGGTCCGGCATGCCGATGGCCGGCGCGTTCCTTTCCGCGGCCGTTATCGTGTCCAGGATGCGATACCGTCGCGCTCCTGGGCATTCACGCCGCTGAAGAGCAGGCCTCCTGATTTCCGCTTTCCCCTTCCGCGCCCGGTCCCATGCACTCGCGTCCGCCACGCCATAGAATCCCGGCGCCGGCCAGCACCCACTCTGGAGAAAAGTGCAATATGAAGATCAAGTCCATTCGCGCCGTAGCGATCGACATCGCGCCGCAGATCAGGACGAAGCCCCGGGTCCCGAAGCAACCCGGTGACGGCTTCGTTAGCCCGATGCGCCGATACCCGGAGTTGACCCGTGCCGACTGGACGGCCAACTGGAAGCGAACGGCATGCGTCGTCACGGCGGAGGACGGGACCTGGGGTTTTGGGATGACCCTGCACAGCGGCCCGACCATCAGCATCATCAACGACCATCTCGCCGGTGTGATCGAGGGCGAGAACTGCATGGCCACGGAGCGGCTCTGGGACCTGATGCAGCGAGCCGCCTCCCCGTACAGCAGCGCTGGACTGGCAAGCTTCGCCATCAGCGCAGTCGACAACGCGCTGTGGGATCTGAAGGGCAAGATCCTGGGGCGTCCCGTTTACGAGCTGCTTGGCGGTCCGCAGAAGGAGAAGATCTTCTGCTACGCCAGCAACACGGACATCTCGTACGGGACCGCGAACAGCATCGACTGGTTCCTGGAACTGGGGTTCAAGGCGGTGAAGTTGTTCCTGCGCGCCGGGCCTGAGGACGGGCTCGACGGCATCAGGCGCAGCGAGGAGCTGGTCGCGGCGACGCGTGAGCAGGTCGGCGACGATGTCGAGATCGCGGTCGACGCCTGGATGTCCCTGAACACCGAATACGCTGTGCGGCTCTGCGAAGCCCTGCGCCCGTACCGGATCAAGTGGCTTGAGGACTACCTGATTCCCGAGGACATGGACAGTTACTTCCGGGTCCGTGAGCGCGTTCCGTGGCAAACACTTGCGACCGGCGAGCACTGGTACTCCATCCACCCGTTCGCCCTCGCAGCGACTCACGGGCTGGTCGACATATTCCAGCCGGACCTTTCGTGGGTCGGCGGGATTACCGCCGGGGTCAAGATCTGCCACCTCGCAGAAGCGCACGGCATTACGGTCATCCCCCACGCCAGCACCAACTACCCGTGGGGACAGCACCTCGCATACGCCATGCCCGCAGTGATGTGGGCCGAGCGTTCAGAGGGCGTAGCCCCTCCCGGCGTTCCGCTGGAGGAGATGGTGACGCTCCCCGGCACGCCGATCATCAAGGACGGCTACCTGACGCCGTCGGACGCGCCCGGCTTCGGCCTGGAGATCAACCTGGAATGGCTTGAAGAACGGGCCGCCGGCTAGCACCGGGGCTTATTTTTTGGGGTCACCCATACCACGGTGATTTTGTCGGGTCCTGAGGCTCTCGAAGGACCTAACGTGCAACAACGATTGCCAACCGCCGTTGCCCTTTCCTCCCGCCGCGGGAGAGAGCCTTCCCCGGACCTGATCCGAGGGTTGAGGTGAAGGGGTCTCGGCCAGTCATCCCGGAGGTTCCTATGCCCACACATGAAATCAGGACCGAGATCGAAATAGACGCCACACCGGAGGCGGTGTGGGCGACGCTGTCCGATTTCGCGGGCTGGTCTGAATGGAACCCGTACATCGTCGAGATCAAGGGCAAAGCGATCGTCGGCCAGACGGTCACCGTGAGCGTCAAAATGGCCGATGGCTCGGAAGACGGGTTCGACTCGGTGGTGGACATCGTAACGCCCAACCGACGCGTCTCATGGAAAGGCGGCATGGAGGACCGGTCCGAGCTTCAGGGCGAGCACATCTTCGAGATCGAGCCGAGGGGCGCAGGGGCCTGTACCTTCATCCATCGCGAGGTGTTTACCGGTACAAAAGTGCCGGACATCTTCCCCGCCGCCCATGAAGAGACGGTGAGAACGTTCGGTCTTATGAACGCGGCGCTCAAGAGGCGGCTTGAGCGATGAGTGGAGATGTCCGACCCGGTCCGCGCCCGCGGCACAACTGGCAGGTGGCCCGCTCAATGATGTGCGGGTGGGCATGAGGAGTGGCTGGAGGAGCGAGCGGCCGACGAGCAACGATGCGGCCTTCACGAATTGGATGTGCGACGACACAAGGCTCCCTCTCCCGGTGGGAGCGGCTGGGAGCCTGCCCTTCCGGGGAAGGGTGAGGGAGGTCCAAACCGCGCCGGACTTCCTCGCCGTTGGAATGCGGGAGATCCTTCGCTGCAGCTCAGGATGACAAGTTAATGTTGTCGCTCGTGAAGGGCGCCTGGGTTGCGCACCCGTCGGCGCGCCCCTCTCCCGGCCGGAGCGGGGATCGAAAGCTCCGGACTAACTCCGCGCGTTGTAGCGATAGTGGGGGTCGCCCTGTTCCAGCTCCCAGTTCGCGAACCAGCGATTGATGTGCGGGAGGAGCGCGTTGCTCAGCGCAATGCGACGCTGTTCATGCGGCTGCAGCGGCTTGCCCAGGGACGCCTTTAGCTCCGCTATCACTTCGCCTTTGTTCACGCGCGTGAGCTCCCGGCCTCGCATCAGCACCTCGCCGTCCACGATCACCGTGTCCACGTCCGTGCCCCTGCCCCGGTAAATAAGCGCGTCCACGATATCGGTGTCCGGGTGCAGGTACGGCTCGGTGATACGCGACAGGTCCACGAGCACGATATCGGCGCGCTTGCCGACCTCCAGCGTTCCGACCTCGTTGCCGAAGAAGGTGACCTCGGCCCCGTTCCTGGTCGCCATGTCAAAGATCCTGTGCGACGAGGGGTTCTTCACTCCGACACCCGGCTCGCGG
>JACZRO010000130.1 GCA_022574675.1 Chloroflexota bacterium | reverse complement strand
TCCCGATCCGGCCGTCAAGCAGTGCCGGCCAGGTCTCGTAAAGCGCCACCGCGATGATCAGCGCCGCCGTCTCGGTGACCTCGACGACCGCACCGTAACCGTCGCCGGTGAGCCCGCCGAGCAACCTCGCCATCCACGCCCCGAGCAGCCACGCGACTGTTGTGACGATACCGAGAAGGAGTACGCCCATAAGGCCGGCGATCAGCAACGCCGCCGCCAGCGCCGTCAGCGCTGCGGCCAGCGGCTGCCACCAGCCGCGGTTTTCGAGAAGTGACGAGCCGACGCCGGATTCGCGGCCGTACGGAAAGGTCTGCATCACGGCGACGGCCGACCACCTGCCCAGCAGCGGGAACAGCACGATCATGGGCAGCCGCACCGGGCCGGTGAGGGTGATCAGGGCCGCCCACTTCAACAGCAGTACGCTCATCCCACCGATCGCGCCGAACGCGCCGGTACGCGGGTCTTTCAGTATCTCCAGCCGGCGTTCCCGCGTGTGGCCGCCGAGCAACGCGTCGCACGAGTCCATCAGCCCGTCGATGTGGAGCATCCGTGTCATCGCAAGCAACCCGACGACGATCAGCGCGCTGGATAGCTCCGTGCCGAGCGTGCCGGCGGCGAGCCGGTCGAACCCGGCCAGCAATCCCCCGAGCGCCAGTCCCACCAGCGGGAAGAAGGCACGCGCCGAGCCAAGCCCCGCGCCGGTCCGGGGCGCCACCGGGAGCACGGTCAGGAAGCCGAACGAGGCCCGTATGGCGTTCACGTGGTCGCCGACTTTTCAGACCCGGTATCCGAGACACCCGCTTCGTCAAAGGTCGCCATCTCGGACAGGCAGGCCGCGGCGGCTTCAATAATCGGCATCGCCAACACTGCGCCGGTGCCCTCGCCCAGTCGCATGTCCAGGTCGAGAACCGGCTCCAACCCCAGGTGGTCGAGCACGATGGAGTGACCCGCCTCCGCGGAGCGATGACCGGCGAACAGGCGATCGCCGAGCTGGGGACACAGGCGCGTCGCGATCAGGGCGGCAGCGCCGGAGATGAAGCCGTCGATGACGATCGCGCTGCTGCGCGACGCTGCGCCCAGCATCACCCCGGCCAGCACGCCGATCTCGAAGCCCCCGACCTTCGCAAGTACGTCGATCGCGTCGTCCGTGTCCGGGTCGTTGACCGCAAGCGCTCGTGCCACGATTCCGGTCTTGTGGCGCAGTTGATCGGAGTTGCGCCCTGTGCCTCGCCCGGTCGTGACCTCGGGGCGCATCCCGGTGAGGGCGGCGGTGATGGCGCTCGAAGGCGTGGTGTTCCCGATGCCCATGTCTCCGGTGGCCACCAGCCTTGATCCAGCGCCGGCCGCCCTCTGGCCGATGCGCGCGCCCTCGACAAGACAGCGCTCGGCCTGCTCGCGGCTCATAGCCGGACCCTCAGAGATGTCCGCGGCGCCGGGTCCGATCCGGAGCGAGATCAGGCCCGGGTGCTCTGGCAACGGCGACTTCACGCCGGCGTCGACCACCGTCACGTCCACGTCGAGCCGGCGCGCCATCGCAGTTACCGCGGCTCCTCCGGCAAGGAAGTTGAGGACCATCTGCGCCGTTACGTCCTGCGGGTAGGCGGTTACGCCCTGGCGTACGACGTCGTGGTCGCCGGCGGCGATGACGAGCGCGCGGCCCGTCACTTCGGGCCTGGTGTTGCCAAAGATGCCTGCGAGCCGGACGGATATCTCTTCGAGACGCCCCAGGCTGCCCGGCGGCTTGGTCAGGCGCGCCTGCCGGATGCGGGCGCGTTTCATCACCTCGGGGTCCACAGGGGCGATGCCGCCGACCGTAGTTCGCAGTTCTGAGTTCACGGCCACGCTCCGGTTCAGTGGTCGATACCGGCGATCGCCGGCGCGCCCGGATCGCGCCTTTTGATCGCCCGCATGTTGGTCACGAGGTCCGCCGCTTCGATTAGTTCCCGGGGCGCCGTTTCGCCGGTGACGACAACGTGCAGGAGCGGGCTCTTGCCGGCCAGAGCGTCAGTGATATCCGGGGCCGAGAGCCAGCCTTTGGCGATGGCATCGAGCAGGTGTCCGAGAACCAGGACGCCCTCATGCATGGCCGTCAGTTTTTTGAGAGCCTCGTCCCAGAGTTCTGCCGCGCCTTCGCGCCCGTCGTGGCCGATGAGGTCCGCGGGGATTCCCAGCCGTTGAAGAGCGAGGTCGTCGCCGTACGGCCCGGCTGACGTCACGACGGCAAACCTCATGAGTCGCACGGGCAGCCCGCGTCCGTGGGCGCGGAACAGCACGCCGAGCGCCGCCGTCTCCTTGCCCGCGCCGTCCCCGTGATACACCACCAGCATCCCCTTCCGGGAGGGCGCGGTTTGCTGTGGCGCTTCCGGGGTCGCTGCCGGGTCGCTGCGTGGGAACTCGTCCGGCATCTTTAAAAGTCCAGTCCAGGCTGCGCCTTGATGCCCTGGTCGCGATACGGATGTTTTACGTCGGCCATCTCCGTCACCACGTCGGCGATTTCGATCAGCTTCTCGTGGGCGTCCCGTCCGGTGATCACGATGTGGACGTGTGGCGGGCGGGCGGTGATCGCGGACACCACATCGTCGGGGTCCAGCCAGCCGTACGTGACGGGATAGGTGGCCTCGTCAAGCACGATCAGGTCCGTCTCGCCGGCCGCGATCGCCTTCTTGCAGCGGCTCCACTGATCGACCGCGATCGCCGTCGTCTCGTCCATGTCTTTCGACAGCCATGTGAACCCATCGCCGCGTGTTTCGATCAAGATCCCGGCCTTCTCCGCCGCCCGGTGCTCGCCGAACCGTGCGCCGGTATGCTTCAAAAACTGGAACATGCGCACCGTCATTCCCTGGCCCCACGCACGCACCATGAGGCCGAGCGCGGCGGTCGTTTTCCCCTTGCCGTCACCCGTGTGGATGATCACCAGTCCTTTGTTGTTGCGGGCATCGCGCCCGGGCGTCGTCATCGTTCAATCTCCTGCGAGTTGAGGACGATGGCCGGCAGGCCTGCGATAAGGGAATCGATCTCCGACCACGCCGCGACCGGGGCCAGCCGCTCGAACAGAGCCGTCGCCCGTCCGCCGGTGAAGTCTCGGTTCGTGATGGGTTCCAGGCTCGCGAGGGCGACTCGCGGCGCCTCCGCGAGCGCGTCCAGAGAGCGGAGATTGCCCGTGCCGAACGCGACGTCGGTGAGCACGGCGACGTGGCAATCCCGCACGAGCCGCATGTGTTTCTCATGCGCCGCGTCATCGATTCCGTTGAACGCCTGCACCGGGACGTACTCGACGCCGAGCGACTCCGCCGCCTCGCGATCGGTGTCGCCGCTGCCGAGAGGTCCCGCCGTGACCGTGAACCCGGCCTCGCAGAGCCGGTACATCAAGCGAGCGCCCGTGCCGCCGCCGCACACCAGGTGGACGCGCGTTCCGGCCGCTGTGCCGGGCCCGTCCGACCCCGGCTCCATGATCGACAGGTTGAGTATTCCGCTCGCCGGGTCGGAAGACACGACGGCCCGCACCCCGAACGCGGCCTCGATGTTTTCAGGGGTCAACACGTCGCCCGGCGCGCCCTCGGCAACGACGACGCCCTTATCGAGCAGTGTCAGGCGGTCACAGAAACGGGCGGCAAGCGAAAGGTCGTGGATCGCCGCCACCGCGGTCATGCCGCCGTCGACCAGTCCGCGGACGATGTGGAAGAACTGCGCCTGGTGACGGATATCCAGGTTGGAGGTCGGCTCGTCGAGCAACAACAGCCGGGGTTCCTGCGCCAGCGCACGGGCCACGAACACGCCCTGGCGCTCGCCGCCGGACAGCGTCTCAAGCGTGCGGCCGGCGAGCGAACCTACCCCCGTCGTCTCAAGCGCCCGTTTCACTACCTCGCGGTCGACCCGGCGCTCTGATTGCAGACGGCCCATGTGCGGGTATCGGCCCATCATCACCACCTCGAGCGCGGTGAACCCGTGGGCGAGAGGGGCAAGCTGCGCGACGTGAGCGATCGACTTCGCCCGTTCGCCTGTGTTCATACGGCGCACTTCGTCGCCGTCCAGCAGCACCGCGCCGTCGCGCGTTTTGAGAAGTCCTCCGATCGCTCGAAGCAGGGTGGTTTTGCCGGCGCCGTTCGGCCCGACCAATCCGATCAGCTCGCCCACCCCGGCGTTGAGGTCGACGCGGTCAAGCAGGCGCGCCGCGTCGACCTCGTACACGACATCGCGTGCCTCAAGCCGCCGTCCGGTGCGCTCAACGGTGTCCGTCATGAACCTACTCGGTCTGATCCCACTTATTCCGGGGGAAAGCTGAACGAGCCGAACGTTGCGTCCCCGAGGTCCTCGGGCCACAGGTCTCTGGCCAGCTCTTCCGCGCCCCTGAGGTTCCAGAACGACAGAGTCGTGAAGTACTTGGGGTCGGCCATGAAGACCCTGCCGTCACGAATAGCTGGAACGCTCGCCAGGGCCGGGTTTGCCAGCAGGTCGTTCAGGAAATCTTCGCCGCCGAACTCGGTCGGCTGCGGGATGAAGATCACCTCCGGGTCCATGGCGATCAGGCTCTCAAAGCTGATTATCGGGTTGTTCTCAAGGCCGGCCTCTGCCGCCACGTTGATGCCACCGGCGGCGTTGATAATCTCGCCCTCGGTTGATCCGGCTCCGGCAGTGTAGAGCGAGTCGGAGTAGAGCGTCGCGGACAAAACCCGCAGCCGTTCACCCTCAGGCTTTGACTCCCAGACGGCCCGTAATGCGGCCTCGCGTTCCTCCACCTCTTTGACCACCTCGATGGCGCGTTCTACCTCGCCGTACGCATAGCCGAGCAACAAGATGTCCTGCCGGCGACCGTCTGTGTCGTTATGCAGGTCGGTTTGCAGGACGACCAGGCCGATGCGTTCCAGCGCGTCGATCAGCTCAAGCGAGGTGAACGGCGAGGCGATCACGATGTCCGGGGATTGGGCCACGATCACCTCGGCGTCCGACGTGATCACCGGAAGGCCGGAGGCCAGGTGCGCGACGTTGGACTGGTCCGGGTTCTGCGTGAAGATGTTGGCGGCGACCACCCGGCCTCGCGGCACCAGCGCGTAGGTCACCTCGTCATGGCCCAGAGAGATGGTCACGATCCTCAGCGGCTGTTCGGGGATCGTGACAAGTCCGTTCAGCGCGTTAACCGTTCTCGGCCAACCCAGGTTGGTCGGGTCGACGATGCCCTCGACATTCGCCAGCGCGTCGGAGGGGTTCGGTGTCGAAGTCGCGGGGATCGATGTCGGAACCGGTTCGCTGACCACGGCGTCGGAGCTGCATGCCGCCAGCACAAACATGGCTGCGAACAGGCCGGCGACCATCGCCGTCGCTTTTCCGCCACGCAACGGCTTGTATCTCGGCAACCCGGCCAGGTCTACGAGCGAAATCAGGGCTCTCAACAATCGATATTTCACGGTCTCTCCTCTTGAATCAAGGCCCAATTCACAACGAGGTCACGCGGCGGTTGTGCCGCAGCAGCAGGAACAGGAAGAAGGGGGCGCCGATAAAGCTGGTGATGATGCCGACGCGTAACTCGGCCGGGGAGATGACGGTCCGGGCGATCTCATCCGCGAGCACGACGAACACGGCGCCGCCGAGGGCGCTCAGGGGCACCAGAACACGGTTGTCCGGGCCGAATATCAGCCGGAGCATGTGCGGAACGATCAATCCGACGAAGGCGATCATCCCGCTGACGGCAACGGCGACGCCGGTCACCAGGGCCGCTGCAGTCAACAGCACCGGACGCATTACGCGCACGTGGACGCCCATCGACCCGGCATCGTCGTCGCCCATCATCAGCAGGTTCAGGTCTCGAGCGAACGCGATAATCACGCCACCGCCGATCAAGATCAGCGGGCCGGATAGCCATACGTGGTCCCAGGACCGCGAGTCCAAGCCGCCGGCGAGCCAGAACAGGATCCCTCGCAACGTGCCTTGTTCCGGCACGGCGATGATGACGAGAGAAATCAGCGCCCCCATGAATGCGCTCACTGCGACTCCGGCAAGGATCAACGTCGCAATCGAGAACCGGCCGCTGGCGATCGCTATGGCGTACACGAGAAATGCCGTGCCGATGGCCCCGGCCAGTGCAAAGAGGGGGAGGGCGAGGAAGAAGAGCGTGGAGGCGCCGGTCGCGATGGCGACGACCGCCGCCGCCGCGCCGCCGGACGCCACGCCGATCGTGCCCGGGTCGGCGAGCGGGTTGCGGAACAGCGCCTGCATCGCCGCCCCCGCCACCCCCAGCGCCATGCCGACAAGCGCGCCCACGACGATGCGCGGGAGACGAATTTGCTTGACGACAAGCTCCTCCGTGCGGTCGTAGTCCGCCAGATGGATCCCGGTGGGCTCGACGATTATCGCCACGACATGCGTCACGGGGATGTCAAGAGGGCCGGTGCTGAGCGCCACAAGCATGATGGCCGCCAGCAGAACGATCAGCACGCCGGCGCCCGCGGCCAGCCGCGTGCCGAGCGCGGCCTCACGCGGCGGCCGGAGCCGGGTAACAAGTGCGAGCGCCATGTTCCCTGACGGGTCTCCCCCAAGTGTTTCTGGCGCTTCGCTGTCAGGGAACTCGTGGACGCGCCTTCCGGCGGCCCGGTCGGGCCGGCTATTCGGCCGGTTCCGTGTCTGGAACAAAAAACCCCAGCGATGTTTCGCTGGGGTCATGGCCGGCAAAGCCGATGGCGGCAACGGGTCTCCGCGAGAACCGGTGCCGACGGACCCCCTGTCGAGCGAAGAGCAGTCCGTCGTCCGACCAGGCAGGTCTCCTGGCTTGCGGGGGGTGAATCCCGCTTACAGTGGCGCTTCCGCGGCGGCTTCTCACCGCCTTCCCTATTCTCCCCTCCGACGTGCAGTCGAAGGAGCACCGGGTCGGGCGAATATTCAGTTGTCCAAGTGGCAGATGACTCTACCGGAGCCGCGCTGAGGGGTCAATGGCACGAGGCGCCCGCCTACTTCCAGGCCAGCGCCTGGCCGTGGATGAATGCGAAGAAGGCGTCCGGCGCTCGTCCCCACGCGCGCAGCGCGGCGCCGATCTCTGCCAGCTCCCCGTGCGTTGAGATGCCGGATTCGGTCGCCGTGGCGGCGATGGCTGACTCCTGGATACGCGCGCACCACAGATCTCCCCATTGCTCCGTAGACGCAGCGTCGCCGAACGACCAGACGGAAGCCCGGACCTCGATCCGCTCCGGCTCGAGTGGCTCCAGCAGTGAACGCAGCCGCCGGCCCATCTCCGGGTCGCCGCCGTTCTGACGGGCGACGGCGTTGTAGATCTCCAGAAAGCGGTCGGTTTCCGGGTTGCGCGGCCAGAAGGCGGCGGTGCCCCAGTCAACCTCGGTGACGCCGAACACGCCTCCCGGCGACAGGACGCGCAGCGCCTCGCGCACGGCGCGCTCTGGATCAGACAGATGCTGCAACACCTGGTGCATATGCGCCGCGTTGAACGATCCGTCCGCAAAGGGGAGGGCGCAGGCGTCAGCGACGCGGTATTCGAGGGCGGGAAGGCCGACAACATCGGCGTCTGCCCGCGCTCGCTCGATGGCGGCCTCAGAAGTGTCTACGCCGGTCGTACGGCCCGGCGCGACGGCGCGGGCCAGCC
>JACZRO010000129.1 GCA_022574675.1 Chloroflexota bacterium | reverse complement strand
GCCTGACGCCGCCCGCCGAGCTATCTGCCACCGTCCACCGCCACACCGAGGGCAATCCGCTCTTCGTAACCGAGGTCATACGCGACCTTGTCCAGTCCGGCGAGCTGACTGAGGAAAAAGTAGCAGGCCGTTCCACGTGGTCCGTCCGAATCCCGGAAGGGGTTAGAGAGGTCATCGGTCGTCGCCTCGACCGGTTGTCGGATAGAGCCAACGAGATATTTACGACCGCGTCTGTAATCGGCCGTGACTTCACGTTGGATGCCTTACGGGTTCTTGCCGAGGACACAACTGAAGGGCAACTCCTGGACGTGGTGGACGAAGGGCTAGATGCCAAGATCATCGAGGAGCTGCCGGACGCGCTGGGCCACTACCAGTTCACGCACGCCCTTGTGCAGGAAACGCTCTCGGACGAGCTGTCCACCACCCGGCGCGTCCGCCTCCACGCTCGCATCGCAGAAACCCTCGAAGAGTTGTACGGCGATGGGGCGGACGACCACGCTGAGGAATTGATCCCTCACTTCGATGAGGCCGAGGCGGTGCTTGGAACCGAGCGCCTGGTCCACTACTCAGTCCTGGCGGGCGAAGCCGCACTGGAAACCTTTGCCCCCCAAGCGGCCCGGATCCATTTCGAGAGGGCAGCGGCCCGTATTTCGGACGAGGATCGGGACATCACGGCCGCCAGGACTTTCAGCGGCCTGGGATTGGCGTCGCTCAGGGGCGGTCTCGCTGGTACTTCGTCCGAATATCAGGAGTCCTGGGACATATTCGCTCGCGGATTCGACATATACGTCGAACTCGGAGAGAACTCTTCAGCGGTGAGCCTCGCCTCAAACGTCGTTTTCGCCGGTCCTCGTGTTTCGGGAAGCGCGATCGTGCTTGAAAAAGCCCTGGAGTTGGCCACTCCAGGAAGTGTCGACGCTGGCCGGTTGATGGCGCGTCTCGCCGTAATCCACTGGCTTGAATTTGGGGACGTCCAGCGTCAGGCGGAGTACGAACGACTCGCACTTGAAATTGGCCGCGCCACCGGCGATCCCTCTATCGAAATGTTGACACTGGCCAGTCGTGGGACTGCCGCCTATTTCAGGCATGAATACGGGGATGCTCTAGTTGCACTGCTCCGTGTGATTGAGTTGGCCAGATCAAGATCCGATACGCAGGCAGAGGTGATCGCCTACCTAATGGCCTGCGGCTCACACCTGGCGCTGGGAGAGGGACATAAGGCTGAAGAGCAGATCCAGGCCCTCGGCGACCTGGTGGAACGAACTGGATCCGCCAGGCGCCCCCATCATTCGATGACCGCGTTGTACGCCGTCGTATGCGGCGATTGGACAGAAACACGCCGGGCCGCCAGACGCGACGGCGCCGGTCCGTACAACTCCATTTTGGCCTTGGTGGCGGATGCCCAGACTGAGCTAGAGATCGACGCGTCGCCGGTCGAGAAATTGTCCGTCGATGGCCAGCGGTATCCTGATTACCCTGGCTTGAGTCTGCTCGGGGCCTGTTTTGTCGACTCGGTACGGCTGGATTCGAGTGAGCAAGAACAGTTGATCAGGCTGATTGCAGATACTCGATCCAATATGGATCAAGGGACGATGCGGCATGAGCGTTACCTGTCTCTGAACACACGCCTCGCCGCCGCGACGTCCTGCCTCGCTGAATTGAACATGCCCGAAGGGCTCGCGGACTGGGCGTACAACGAGCTGGAACCCCTATCGAAAACGATGTTCATCTGGATGTCGGTGGATCGGATGCTCGGACGTCTGGCAAAAGCGATGGAACGGCGAGTCGATGCGGTGTCCCACTTCGAGGACGGGCTGGTGTTCTGCCGCAACGCCGGGTACCGGCCGGAACTCGCCTGGACCTGCTCCGACTACGCCGAGATGCTCCTGGATGGTGTGGACGGTGCTTCTCCTTCTGCGGAAGGATCAGCACGCGATGGCGACCACGAGAAGGCGATCGAGCTACAGGATGAGGCGCTGACGATCACCCGCGATCTGGGCATGCGGCCGCTCACGGAACGCATCCTGGCGCGGCGGGAGATATTACGGGCGTAGGGGCAGGCTGGCGTCAGACCGCCCGCTTTAATCGTCCGGGACGGCTTCAGGCAAACGGGCGCTGCTGGACATGGCGATCGACGTGTCGCTATCGGGTGAAGGCGTTCGGCAGACCCATCTAGTAGAAAGAGCCATCCAGCGGCGGCGTGGCGACGGTGGCCCACCTCTCGGGACTTCCGTACAACCCGGTGGCGGGGTGGTACTCAGCCCATCCATACCACTGCGTCACAAAGGATGTAACCCAGGTCAGCTGGCTGCCCTCCAGCGGCCCGCCGGTCGCCCGGCCCCGGATGTCCCAGGTCGACCCGGTTGCCGTGTCGCGCGCCACGAACGAGGAGGACGTCACCCTTTCGAACTCCAGGACAACGCCGTCCAGGACCCGTGACCACGCAAGGCCCGACTGGCTGGACAGGTCAGAAAGCACCACGATCTCGAGGCCGCCCACGACGTCGTTGACCACGCCGTTGTCCTCGGCGAGCAGGTCAAACGGGAAGGCGCGGAATTCGTCCCAGGCCTCCACACCGACGACAAGGCTGTTTGCCGGCAGACGTGTGTCGGAGAAAGAGCTGTCGACGCCGACCTGTGCCGATGGAGATATCTCCCGGTACCGCGACTCGAAGCCGGTCGATCGGTCAAGGATCTGGGAATCGGGATGCAGCGCCGTCCACTCGCTCCATGTCATCTGCTGGAGCGGGATGAAGCCCATTCGCTGACCGGCCAGCGGACCTTCCGCGGCGTTACCGTCAAGGTGATTCCACACGGACCCGGTCTGCCGGTCCACCATGGTGAACACGCCGTCCTTGAGGCCGAGCACTTCAAAGGTGTGCCATTCATCGTTGATCACGGGGTCGAACCCGACCCCCGAGTTGCAGAGGATTCAGTAGGTGACGAGCACCGGCCAGCCATTGATGTTGTCGTTGGCGATGTGGTGGAACCACATCATGCTCAACGGATAGGCCCGGGATTCTCCCCTCCAGTCGAGGCCCAGGACGAGCGACTCCCCGGTCATTCCCTGCGCCTGCGCCGCGGGAACGAAGCGCGGCTGATCGAGCGGCACGAATCCGGTGGCGCGCGTGACGCCGGCCGCAGACGCACCGGGCGCGTCGGGCGGGGCAGGCGTTGGCGCCTGCGAGGGAGTTGGAGTCGCAGTGGGTTCCGGTGAAGTTGCCGGGGTGGGCGTGGTGATGTTGTTCAGGGGCGGTTCGACGGTGGCGGTCGGCTCCATGGCGCTCGACGTCGGCATGACTGCGGCCGGGCCGGGTCCAGAGGACGGCGAATCGGCGGGGGTGGCTGTCGACGAACCGCCGGTCGTCGGCGTGGGCGCCACGGTTCCGGTTAGGGCGATGGAGACGCCCCTGGCCTGTGGGGTCGCTGTCGGAGCGGGACCAGAGGGTTTTGCGATGGACGGGATTTCGACGGACGTGCCGGGCGTCGTCGTATCGGACTGAACGTTTGGCGCGTCGGAAACGGCGCCGCCCGCGCCGCCGCCGCATGCTGCCAGAAGGACAATTCCTGTGACAGCCAGTGAAATGAGCGGGCGTGGCCGTCTCTTTGCCATGCGTCGATGGTCTTTGATTCCGCTAGCCGGCTCAACGTGGCTAACCGCAACGGTCACGGCAGATATGCGTCATACACAGTGGCGTACCTGATTACGGGAGCCGAACGACTTGCGTCGCGGTTTACGCGATGGACGGGTCTTCGAGCCGGCCGGTATCCCATCGCACTGGCGAGTCTTCCCGAGCCGTGGAGCCTCCGGCTCCCACCCTGTTGGCCCCTCCGTCTCGCCGTCTCGGCGTCAGCCCTCCGTCTGGCCGCCCCGGTCTCTTCATCTCCGAGCGCCCGTTCGAAAAACGCCAGTAGGGCCGGCGCCGCAGAACTCGGCCCTCAGGCAGCCTCGGGGGACGAACCATTCGCCTCCTCTCCCATCGGGAGTGGATCGTGACGAGGGGGCGGAGCGGATCGCAATCCGCCCCTGACGCTGGCGCGCATTATCCGGTCGCTGACCGGACGGCGTCATCCTAAAACGACGGGGATGACGATTCGAAGCTGATCCACACGACGGCTCGCGTGGTGCAGATCCCTCCGCTTCGGTCGGGATGACTTGCAATGCGAACCGCGTCACGGGGGTCCCTTTCCGTGCGCGCGCTTAACCGTTTGGCGCAGCCGGTGCGTCCGGGTCGTCCGTGTAATGGTGGACGATGTCCGGGGCCGTCATCGTGATCCTGATGGACGGCTCGTTGCCGACCGTCAGCAGGTTGTGTGACGTGCCGCCGGGGACGAAAACGAGGTCGCCCGGGCCAGCCGTGACCGGGTCACGGTCCGAGATGCTGAACTCGATCTCACCCGCCAGCACCACCCACCACTTGTCCATGTCCGGGTGCCAGTAGCGCCGGTTAACCGTGCCCGGCAACTCGTGCGTGACGAGCGCGCGATTCCGGGAGTCCAGCACCGCCAGCTCTTTCCAGTTCGTGTCAGTGCCGTGCGTTTCCAACAGTCGTTTCATAGGCGTGTGGATCAGGTTCGGCGGTGACAGACCCTCGTCGACCGGGATGAGCCGGCTCGGCGGGATACCCTTGATATCGTGATTACTGTTCGGGTGCGTGATGCCCAGGCGGATCGCCTGGTCGCCCTCGATCGGGCGTATGTCGTGCGAGAACCCGGCCGGGGCGATCACGATGTCGCCCCACTCGGCGTCGATCGGCTCGTACTGCCCGATCTGGTACCGGGTCACCCCGTCGAGGATCACCCAGAACTCGTTGAAGTCGGGGTGGATATGCGGGTCCGGCGGCGTGCCGGGAGGGCCGGAGATCCACACCATGCGGTTGCGTCCGTCCTCGATCAGCACCTCGGCCCACCGGCTGCCGGAGGGGTGACGGGCCATCACATCTGCGTGGCGGGTGACCGTGAGGTTGGTCGTCTGAGGTGGACTGGTCATCTCTAAATCCTCTCGGTCATGGGTCACACGGGCGAGCACGCGGGGTCCGGGGTCATCCGGGTTTGGCGACTCCCCCTTTTTGCGGGGCGCCGGGGCGTCATCTTAGCGCGCCGCCAAACCGCACAGCAGGGTGGTGGAATGGATGTCGGACACCGGCCAGGACGGCGAACGCTCTTCACGGCCGATCGTTCGGGCCGCGAATCGTGTTTAATTCGCCGGGCGAAATACGCGACGAACACGGCATCGGAGAGACCATGTACGAACTGCGCAGGACCTACGTCACCAAGCCCGGCAAGGAGAGGCTCGTAGCCTCCATTCTTCAAAGAATGGGCCAGATCCTGGTCGACGCCGGGATACGGGAGCCGTTTCACGTGTCGTTCAGCGGCGGCACCACCCCGGGCGATAAGCAGCTCGTCCGCATGACCTGGACCGCGGAGAAGATCGAGTCCACCTTCCGGGGCGGCAGGGAGAATCCGCCGGAGTACACCGCCATGATGTCGCAACGGGACGAGCTAACGACCGACACATGGATCGAGTTCAACGAGCTGATGAACGACGACAAGATGATCGATGCCTGAGCCGGGCGACATGTGGCAGGGCGTCGCGAAACCGGCGCCGCAACGATCCCCTCAAGAGAGAAATCGGAGGAAGCATGTACGAACTACGCAGGACCTATGTGACGCTACCCGGCAAAGAAAGGCTCGTCGCGTCGATCCTCCAGAAGGCCGGCCAGATGCTCGTGGACGCGGGGTTACGCGAGCCGTTTCACGTCTCGTTCAACGGCGGCACCTGCCCGGGCCAGAAGCAGCGTGTCCAGATGACATGGACGGCGGAGAAGATCGAATCTCCGATGCGAGCCGGCAACCAGAACCCGGCCGGTTACGGCGAGTTCATCAAGCAGCGTGACGAGTACACGACCGACACCTGGCTCGAGATCAGCGAGCTGATGAACGCCGACAAGATGATCGACGGGTAGGGCGTGACGAGCCGCGATGCGAGAGTAACCACCCCCGAACCCCCTCCTAATTTAGGAGTGGGCTTGTTCAGGCCTCCTCCCTGGCAGGGAGGAGGTTTGGAGGTGGGTCGCGTGCGGGCCGCCCGTCCTTGACGCGCGCAGTGCCGCGGCTACAGTAGCCCCCGCTGCTACAACCCGACACGTCAGGACCGCACATGCCCAGCCCCATCACCGACGCCGATCTCAAGGCCGCCCTTCCCGACGTCACGTCGTCGCTTTCGTTCTCAGGCCTTGATGGTCCGGTCACGATCCACCGTGACGAGTGGGGCATCCCGCACATCACGGCGGAGTCGGAGCACGACGCCTTCTTCGCGCAGGGATTCGTGACGGCGCAGGACCGGCTCTGGCACATGGACTACGACCGCCACCGCGCGCTCGGGCGATGGGCGGAGTGGTCCGGGCCGACGGCGCTAAAAGAGGACCGGCTGATGCGGCGGCTGAGCCTTGAGCGGGCGGCGAAGGCGGACCTGGCGGCGTCACGGCCGGACGCTCAGGCGATGGTGCAGGCGCTGACCGACGGCATCAACGCGTTCATCGACACCACGGAGACGCTGCCGATCGAGTACATGCTCCTGGACGAGACGCCCGAGCGGTGGGAGCCCTGGCACTCGTTCGCCGTCTACAAGGTGCGCAACATGCTGATGGGCACCTTCGACATGAAGCTGTGGCGCGCACGGATCACCAACGCGCTGGGCCCGGAGCGCGCCGCCAGGCTGTTCCGGGGCTACCCCGTCGGCCACCTCGTTACCACACCTCCGGGGGTAGTCCACGATGGGGCGCGCTACGACCCGTACGAGGAGCTCGCAGAGGCCTGGCAGCAGCTCAACCAGATCGGCGAGATCGACGCCGGCAGCAACGCATGGGTCGTCAGCGGGAAGTGGACGGAGTCCGGCAAGCCGCTCGTCGCCGGGGACTCGCACCGCGGGCTGGACACGCCCAGCGTCTATTACCAGGTCCACATCACCTGCCCGGACTGGTCCGTATCCGGCTACTCGGTTCCCGGCGTGCCCGGGGCGCCGCACTTCAGCCACACCGAGCACGTCGGCTTCGGCATGACCCACGGCAACGCCGACTACCAGGACCTGTTCATAGAGCGCTTCCGAGAGGCGGCCGGGGGACTCGAGTACGAGTACCGCGGCGGCTGGTACCCGGCGGACGTGCGTACCGAGACCCTGGGCTCGCGCGGCCATGAAGACATCCAGATAGAGGTTGTTATCACAAGGCACGGGCGGATCGTCGCCGGCGATCCCAGGACCGGTATCGGACTCGCATTCAGTCACCCGGGAACGAACGGCCCGACGAAGTGGATGGACTCCGTCCTGGATATCCTGCGAGCGCGTGACGCTGACGAGCTGGAGCAGGCGGTCAAGGAGTGGACCGAGCCGGTCAACAACTACATGTACTGCGACACAAAGGGCAACTTCGGATACCGGCTGCGCGGCCGCATCCCCATCCGCGATATCGCAAACACCTGGGCGCCCGTCGACGGCGCGTCCGGTGATTATGAGTGGGAGCGGGAGATTCCGTGGGAGGAGCTGCCGCACATCCGCAACCCGGAGGTCGGGTACGCCGTCACCTGCAACCAGAAGGTGACCACGGACGAGTACCCGTATCACATCAACCACTTCTTCAACAACGAGTGGCGGACCCGCCGTAGCACGGA
>JACZRO010000128.1 GCA_022574675.1 Chloroflexota bacterium | reverse complement strand
CGAGCCAAAGAACGTCAGGTCGGCCAGCGCAAGGACTCTTCCATCGCGCGCCTTCACCACCGGCGAGAAGGGGGACGTCCGCTCGACCATCGAGGAGTACGTGTTGGAGTCGGTCGAGATTACCGGGCTCCCGGAATCGATCGTACCGGCCGTGTAAAACACCACTTCCTGCAGTCCGTCCGTCAACGGGTCGTTCGTGAAGTCCCTCAGGAAGACGTTCCGGTAGTTGAGGTCATGTTCGAGAACGTTGTAGAGATAGCCCTCCTGGAAGGCGATTCCGAACTCTGCCGCGACGCTGTTGATCTCGCTCGGGCGGGTAGGATCGCCCAGCAACAGCAGCCGTCCGCCCTTCTCGACGAACTGCTCGACGAGGCGCGACTCTTCGTCACCGTACGCCTCCCCCGGCAGGATGATCGCCAGGCTGTCTGCACGCCGGAGCGCGTCCCGGAGAAGCTTGAGCCGGGTCACAGATGACTGAAACGGGGAACTGAACTCTCCGATGAACTCCACGGTGTATCCGCGGGCGGTGACCCTCGACAGCAAGGCGGCCAACTCGTCTTCCGAGAAATTGTTGGCATGGACAACGTCCACCGCCAACACGCCGGGCCTCTGCTCGGGCGACTCGCTAAAACCCGTCACGCGGATCGTGTCGAGGACGATGTTTTCCAGGGGCGCCCTGACCACCGGCGGCGGATCATAGTCGCCGTCGTCGGAAACCAGCGACGCGATCGCAATGAAGATCCCGGCTGCGATCGGCGCGAGCAGCCACGCCCGGGGATTACTGAGTCGGAGCCACATATAAATAAAAGAACTGCGGGATTTCGACATCTATTGGGAAGTCCGGAGGTACGCCGCGCTGCACGCCAGCCTGTGCCTGCGGTCCGGAGAATGCGCGTGCCAGCGTGTCCACCTGGAGCCTCACCTCGCCGTCACCGTCTAGCGATGTGCCGAACACGCGCTCGAACTGCTGGACGCGCAACCGCAGCGCCTCGACGTTCACATTGACCAACGTGAAGTCCGAGATGCCGGCCAGTTTCGCCGCTCGCTCGATCGCATCGGAATCGGTCCCCAGACTGTCGATAAGACCGAGCCGTAACGCTTCCATGCCGGTGTAAATGCGCGCCTCTGCGATCTCGTCGCGCGACATGTTCAAGGCATCGCCGCGTTGCGTCACAACGTTCTCGATGAAAGATTTCTTGATCAACTCAAGCTGGGCAAGAAAGGTCCGGGGCGCCCCGCCGGTGAGCTTGGCGGGGCCGGTGCCCACCAGTGTCTCGCTGGGCGGCGGTTCTGACCCAAAGGTGGTGAGCACCCCGATGCTGCCCACGAACGATCCCGGACGGGCGATGATCTCGTTAGCCCCGATCGACATCATGTAACCGCCGCTGGCCGCAAGGTCCGCCACGGAGATGATTACCGGCTTCTCTCGGCGCAGACGTTCCGTCTCGAAGAACAGCTTCTCGCTCGCCGCAACACCGCCTCCGGGACTGTTGAGCTTGATCACGACGCCCTTGATCGAATCGTCTTCGCGCGCGAAATCGATCATCTCGACGATGAACGTTGCGGAGTCGTCGGATATCACCGTGAACGGGATGTCGATAATCCCGATCTTGGGGTCGTCCTCAACCCACCTGAAATAGATCCCGTACCCGGCGGCAAGCCCGATGCCGATTAGGACGAGCGCGGTCACGACGCGACCGATTACTTCTGCGAGGAACCTTGAAAACCGGCTCAACATCCTCTCCCCGAACGGGTATCTAATCGTCCGATGCGACGAAGCTTACCGATTCCGGCGCGGGTTACAAGTTCGGTCGAGCCCCTCTTCGATGCACGCCGTTGCCGATATCCGCGACAATTTCTGGAATCCGTCGTCTCGACGCATCCTGACGGCAAACATCGGCCCCAATGGCGCACTGCGGGAACGACCGCAAGCAAGGCCGGGATCATGAATAGCCGGCCCGGGCCCGCGTCCGAACATCGACCGAGGTCCAGATAGTTGTCCGCCGGCGCGAGCGCGTCTATCCCTCCGGTTTTCGACGCCCGGACTTGCGCCGAACGGAAACCGTTCTTACGATGCTGGCCCGGCCGTGGACGCCCGCTGGCCGGTGAAAGGGTCGTCTGGGTCACGCCGGAACCCGGCGCGCGGCATTTCCCAGACCCGCAAACCCCCGGGCGCTGCGTTCCCGCCCGTTAGGAGCGACGATTGGCATCGTCCCTGGTCCGCGGCAAGTACGTCGTGTGCAAGGTGATCGACGATGGGTCCAGCGAGATCATCCACGATGGCGCAGTGTTTCAGCGCGACGGCGAGATCATCGAAGTGGGGCGTTACAGGGATCTGAAGGCGCGCCACGAGCCGGACGAGGAGATCGGCTCCGCTGACTTTGTCGTGATCCCCGGGCTGGTCAACGCCCACCATCACATGGGGCTGACTCCGTTCCAGCTCGGCTCGCCGGACATGGCCCTGGAGCCGGGTATCTTCGCCCGGTGGGCGAGTCGCCGGGTCGACCCGTACCTGGACACGCTCTACTGCGCGCTGGAGATGATCGAGTCCGGCATCACCACGGTCATGCACAATCAGTCGATGGCCCGGCTCCCGTCTGATGCGGGTATTTACGAGTCGAGCGCCCGTATGATCGATGCCTACGAAGACGCCGGGATGCGCGTGGCGTTCTCGCTGTACGCGCGGGACCAGCACCTTTTCACGTACGAGGACGACGAAGGGTTTTTAGCGCGGCTGCCTGCAGAGTTGCGGGCGCGCGTGCGTGCCGGTGTGAAGACCGGGGCCGTCTCACTGGACGTACTGCTATCGGCCAGCGCAGAACTCGTGGCGAACCGGTCATCGGCCAGGACGCGCATCTTGATCAGCCCGCACAACGTCCACTGGTGCTCGGATGCGATGCTCCTGGCGATCAAGGAGTTCGCAGAGCGTCACACGATCGGGATTCACATCCACCTGCTGGAGACCGCATACCAGAAGACGTTCGGCGATCGCCTCTACGGGAAGACGTCACTTGCCCACCTGGAGGAGCTCGGATTCCTCGGGCCGGAAGTTTCGTGCGCGCACGGCGTCTGGTTGACAGAGTCCGATTTCGACATCCTGGCCGGGACGGGGACGATGATCTGCCACAACCCGAGCTCCAATCTCCGGCTGAGCAGTGGGATCGCGCCGATCAACCGGCTCCTCGCCCGGGGTGTCACCGTGGCGTTGGGGATCGACGAGGCGGGGATCAACGACGACAACGACATCCTCCAGGAGATGCGGCTGGCCCAGAAGATTCATCACGAGCCGGGAGTTGGAAACACCGGTCCGACCTCGCACCAGTTGCTGGATATGGCCACGAGGAACGGGTCGAAGGCGACGCTCTTCGAAGGCGAGACCGGGACGCTGGAACCCGGGAAGCGCGCCGACATGGCGCTTGTGAGCCTGAAGCGGATCAGCGAGCCGTATCTGCACCCGGACACGAACGTGGTCGATGCGCTGTTATATCGCGGCAAGGGCGTTGACGTGGACACGGTGATCGTTGACGGGGAGGTCCTGCTGCGGGGTCGAGAGTTCACGAAGGTGAACAAAGCCGAGGTGGCATCGGCTCTTCGAGACTCGATGGCCGTAACGGACGTCTCGGCGAGCGAGGTACATAGCGCATTGAACAAGGACTTGCTGCCGCACGTCGAACGATGGTTCGCCGGGCAGGCCCTGCCCGGCGGGTCCCCGCATTATCGGTACAACGCAATCGGGTGAACCTCCGCGATTGCCGTCCGGCGCGACGGGGCCGGATGCAGAGGACTCCCGGATTCGATGGGTTCAAGCAGGAGGATGGCCGCGTGAAAAGCCACGACCGTTACGGTTACACACCGATCACGGGGCGTCCGTCAGACCGCTGGCCGAACGGCGCGGGGCTGGCCTTCTACATCGCCCTGAACGTCGAGCGGTACTGGTTCGACGGAGGACTCACTGAAGACCTGGTCCCGGGCGGGTCACGACCGGATGTGTTGAACGGCTCGTGGCTGGAGTACGGCGCCCGGGTCGGCGCGTGGCGGCTGATCGATCTTTTCAGGTCGCTGGATCTACCGGCCACGGTCTTGCTGAACAGCGACGTATGCGGTCACAGCCCGGAGCTGGTCGCGGCGTTCCGGGCGGAGGGTTACGAGATCGCCGCCCACGGACGCACCAACTCCGAGAGCCAGGCCGGGATGGACGGGGAAGACGAGAGCCGTCTGATCCTGGAGGCAACGAATACGATCGCCGATGCTGTCGGAGAGAGACCGGAGGGCTGGTTGAGCCCGTGGCTGGCGGAGACTTACCTGACGCCCGACCTGCTGCAGGAGGCCGGGTACCTGTACGTCCTGGACTGGTGCCCGGATGACCAGCCGGTCTGGCTGGAGACGCGGAATGGAAGGATTCTGTCGATCCCTTATTCCCAGGAGATTAACGACAGCGCGGCAATCATCGGACGTAACGTGAGCGCAGGCGCGTTCGCGGACATGGTGATCGATCAGGTGGATGAGATGCTGGAACAGTCGCGGACGCACGGGCCGCGGCTCGTCTTCGGCCTGGCGCTGCACGCGCAGATCATCGGCCAGCCCTTCCGTCTTCGGCAGTTGCGGCGGGCGTTACGTCATATCGCGGGCCTGTCAGACCAAATCTGGATCACCAGGGCGGCGGACATAGCGTCAGTGATCTCCGGGAATCCAGCGAACGCGCTGTGACCGTGGCTGCGCTCGATTGGCCGATGAGAGGCTGTGCCAGTCTCAGGAACCACGCTCTCCCAGCGCGAGAGGGCGAGTGAGAAGTTCTGATCGGCGACCGCGTTGGAATGCGAATTTTGAGGCGCCCAGAACCGGCCAGGCCGCCGCTACGGCGCGGCTAGCATGCCTCGAAAGACAACGGGAGTGAGGGCCAACCGCAATTGACCGCAAACAACTTGATGAACCTGCAGCAGGTCAACGACATGACACGGGACGCCTTCGTCGCGGCTATGGGGTCGGTGTTCGAGTACGCGCCGTGGGTGGCGGAATCTGCCTGGGAGCAACGCCCTTTCGCAGACAGCGGGCAGTTGCACGAGGCAATGCTTGGCTTGCTGCGCGACTCGAGCCGGGAAAGGATCCTGGAGTTCCTGGCGGGCCACGAGGACGCGCAGGTGACGCCCGCCGCCATCGACGCAATGACGCCGGATTCCCGGTTGGAGCACATCAGCGCAGGGCTGCACACACTCTCGCCGGACCAGCAGACACACGTTGCCCGTATGGTGCGGGAGTATCGAGACAGGTTCGGCTTCGCGTGCATCATTGCTCTCCGGGGACGGACCGCGGACGAATTCATCGCACTGCTCGAGATGCGAGTGGCGAGCGCCGACCTCGCCACGGAGATAGACATCACCCTGATCGAGGTGGGCAAGATCACCCGGATGCGGCTCGACCGGATGGTCGGGTAGTAGACGTAGACACTCGGGATGGTGCGCCGGCCCGACGAGCCGGCACGTCAGTGACCAGAGTGCGCATAACTGTCGGAACGAAGGTCTTCGTGGCGGAAGTGGAGGAGGACGGCGCCCCCAGGACATCGCTTTCGAGGAAATATAAGGCGCCGGTCCGGCCGGGGCAGACCCGCGCTTTGTTGATCGCTTGACCCGGCTCGGTGCGGGTTCCGCTGGCGGACATTCCGACGGGTGATTTGCCGGCCGGGCCGGGCGCAGGACGATCAGCGGCGGCAGATCGTGATTCACTCCGCCTGGACCGGCGTTTGCTTTGGATGGAAAACGCTCATATGATGCGGGTTGAGCCGGGGGTGCCGAACGTCGCACCAAGGGATCCTCCGAACCCCGGCTGTACATGGATCCCGGGCCGGCGTCGGCACGCGCTGCTGATCCGCTGTTCGGCTGGGGGCCGCTGGAACCAGGCGGATCGCAGTGAGGTGGGCCAAGCCGCGTTTATAAAAACGCGTAGCCGCAGCCAAGCGCGCGCGGCTGGTGATCAAGATCGCCGAACGGACCGGTAAATCCGGCCCCGGGGGTTTTATTTGAACAAACAAGGAGCGGGTATGGACGCCGTGATTCTCGCAGCTGGTGCGGGCACCCGGATGAACGGGAGCGCGAGCGCCCATCAGCATAAATCGCTGTGCGATCTCATGGGCATGGCTGTCATTGAGCGCGGCATCAGGGCGATGCGGGACTGTGGAATCGAACGCGTGATCGTGGTCACCGGGCACGCCTCGGACCGGCTGCAAGAACGTCTCGGTGATGGCCGGGCCCAGGGCGTCCAGATCAAGTACGTGTACAGCTCCGATTGGGAGCGCGGGAACGGCGCCTCACTCTACGCCGCGCGGCACAGCGTTCGGAGCGAGCGGTTCGTCCTCGCGATGTCGGACCACTGGTACGAGCCCGCCCTCATGAAACGCCTCGTGTCCGCGGCCAAGTCCACGGAAGGCAGCCTGCTTTGCGTCGACCGCGAGCCCGAGGGTTTGCATGACCCGGATGACGCCACCAGAGTCCGGCTGTCTGCCTCAAGCGATGTGGCCGAGATCGGCAAATCACTGGAGGATTTCGATGCCGTTGACTGCGGCGTGTTTATCCTCACAACTGACATCTTCCCGGCGTTGCAGCGCGCCTTCACGGACGGCGACTACTCGATGACCGCTGGAACCCGGTACCTGATGTCGGGCTCCGGCCTCGGCACTGTGGACGTGACGGGACTGTTGTGGGAGGACATCGATACAGAGGGTGCCCGGGAGACCGCCGCCCGCAAAATCAGGCGTTCACTGATGACCGGCGACGACGGGCTGGTATCTCATCACCTGAACCGCCGGATATCCATCCAGCTATCAAGGGTGGCTGTCCGCCTGCGGCTGACGCCCAACGTCGTGAGCATGATTGCATTCAGCCTCGCGATCCTGGCCGGTATCTCGTTTGCGTTCGGCGCGTTGATCCCCGGCGCGTTGCTGGCGCAACTGTCGTCGATCATCGACGGCTCGGACGGCGAGGTCGCACGCGCCCGCTTCATGTCATCAAACTGGGGCGGGTTCTTCGACTCGATGCTCGACCGTCTGGCGGACTCGGCGATCTACATCGGCATCGGGATCTACCTGGTGCAGGATTCGGGGTCCGTGATGACGATGCTGGTCGTTTTCGGCGCCCTGGCCGGAGCGCCGTTCTCGATGATGCTCAAGGACCGATACAGGATCGCGACCGGCAAACCCTGGCGCAGCACGGAGTCGGACGGCCTGAGCCGTTACATGCTGGCAACGCGTGACGGACGGTTGTTCCTGGTGATGATCGGAGGCCTGACGGGCCAGTTGCTCATCACCACGGCTTACAGCGCCGTGACCACCCTGGCGCTTCTTGGCTGGCGGATGGCGCTGGTTCAGCGCCAGTTGCGCAGGGCAAGCGCGCCGGTGGTGGCGGTCTCAGAAGTCCGGCGACCGGAAGCGGCGGCGGCGTTCATCGGTTCGGAAGAGGCTGCCGGAGACTGATCGGGCGCGACGGCGCGCACCGGCCCGTCATTGCCCGCGCCTGGACGGTCGCCTCAGTCAGTCGTTTTCGGGATTCGGCCCATGAAGACCAGCGCACCGCCGGCCAACGCGACAGCGGCCGACAGGTAGAACACGGCTTCGATGCCGACGCTGTCCGCCACCGCGCCGGCCATGATCGGTCCGGTGATCATCCCGATGGCGTAAACCGCCTGGTACATGCCCATCGCCGTGGCGCGCTGGGCCGGAACGACCG
>JACZRO010000127.1 GCA_022574675.1 Chloroflexota bacterium | reverse complement strand
TGCGCGGCCTGCTCGGCGACAACGTGTTCGCGACAGATGATGAGACGCTTGAATCGGTCGTCGGGGGATTGATGGCAGACCGTGGCCTGACGGTTGCGACTTACGAGGACCTCGCCGGTGGATCGATCGCCGACGCTTTCCAGAAGGCTGCGGGGACGGCGTTCGTGGAGGGCAACATTATCAACACGAACGGGGCGCTGGAACGGCTGGCGCGGGCGGGCAACGAGGCGCCGCCGTTCAGCGACGGCCCGGCCCGCGCGGCGGCGTTGTCCCGGGCGGTGCGGGCTGTGTCAGGCGCCACGCTCGGAGTCGCCGTTCACGCCGTTGAAGAGGGCGATCAACGCACCGAAAACCTGGGCCGCGGCGAGACCTATATCGCCGTGACCGACGACGAGGGCACGCACGCCCGTCACGTGCGGTCGGCGGGCCGCGGCGCACCCGACCGGCGTCGCGCCGCGATGAGCAGCCTCAGCCTGGTTCGACGCGTGTTGCTCGGCCTGGACTGACGAATGGCCCAATGGGGCGCCGTTCCCTTTGAAGTCAGGGGCGTAAAATCGGTGGCGGAACATCGGTTTTGGACGCGGCTGAAATCCTCGGACCAGGGCGGCAAGGTTTCGATGGCACGCGGTTTCAAGAACTACTGGATCGTACTGGCGGCTGTGCTCGTACTGGCGGTCGCGTGCGGCAGCGCTGATGAACCGGAACCGACCGCTACGCCCGAGCCGACAGCTACGCCCGAACCGACAGCGGCCCCGGCGCCGTCCTTCGACCTATCGTCCCTTGATATCGGCAGCTCGGAACTGGACGCCATCGGGTTGACCGAGGCCGACATCCAGTGTCTGGCGGTGGAGGTCGAGGCTGAGATCATTGAACAGCTTCTTGCCGATGATCTTTCTGCCGCGGACGCCCTGTCCGTACTGCCCGCACTACAGGCCTGCGGGGTTGACCTGGCCCGGTTGATCGAGGCGGCGGACGACCTTTTTGCGGAATCCGCGGGCGCGGGTTTCCCGGGGCTCGACAGCCTGCCTTTCACCGCGGAGCAGATCGCATGTCTTGTGTTGATTATCGACGCCGAGCTGCTCGAAGACCTGGTTCAGGGTGAGGCGAGCCAGGCCGCGTTCGCTCCGGTGCTGGAGGCGTTCAGCGCCTGTGGTATTGGGCTCGCTGATCTGCTGACGATCGCCGGGGGCGTCGAGTTTGGGTCGGACGCGGACGCCGACGTCCCGCCGCCCATCCAGCCCACGCCGGCGCGCTAGACATCCCGGACATAACGGACCCGGCATCCCTGGTCGACGATCTTCCGTTCACTGCGGAGCAGCTCGAGTGTCTTACGGCGGAGATCGATCTGGAAACCATCGAGAATCTGGCGGCCGGCGAGGTGTCTCCGCTGGAGGCGCTCTCGTTCATCAGCATCCTGAGCGCCTGCGATGTGGACCTGGCGGATCTCGTGAATTGAGCGGTCGTTCTGACCCGGAACAGCGCGTTCTCCATGCGCCAATTCCGGGCGCCGCTTCACGCCACGATCCTTGCTAGACTCGACCCGCGGTCGCCCCGATTGACTGCCCCTGAGTGAATATTTGAGAATCCGCCGATGCGCGCGTTTCTACGATTACACTTCTCCCTCACCATGGCCTCTCCCGCCGGGAGAGGGGATTTTCGAGATAGTCACCAGGCAAGGCTCCGCGCTAAAAGGAATCCACCAACATGAAATCGGTCGCAGCGATACACACCAGGCACGGCGCGCCCCTCACGGTTGACGAGATCGAGATCCCGGACCCGCGTCCGAACCAGGTGATCGTCAAACTGTTTTCGTCCGGTATCTGCCACTCACAGCTGCACCAGATGCGCAATCCCAATACGGAGACTCCGGCTTCCCTGGGGCATGAAGGCGCAGGCGCCGTGACGCACGTCGGCAGCGAAGTGACGCACGTCAAAGAAGGCGATCACGTCATCGTGACCTGGGTCCCGCGCACACCTGTGCGGGGGCGGATCGCCGGCGAACCGACCGGCGTGACGTACCGGGAAGAGCCGATGAGCGGTGTCGTATACACCTGGGGCCGGGACGTGTTGACGTCCGAACAATTGGTGGTTCCCATCCCCAGATCGGCCCCGACCGACCTTGCGTCCATCGTCGGCTGCGCCGTCCTCACCGGAGCTGGCGCGGTGATGCATACCGCCAGGGTCCGGCCCGGAGATTCGGTCGCCATAATCGGGGTCGGTGGCGTCGGGATATCCGCCGTCCACATGGCCAGCCTGCTGCTCGCGTACCCGCTCATCGCCGTGGACCTGGACGACGAGAAGCTCGAGTACGCCCGGAGCATGGGCGCCACCCACACCGTCAACGCTTCTAATGTTGATCCTATCGAGGCCGTTCTGGACATCTCCGGCGGAGGCGTCGACTATGCCTTTGACGCCATCGGACTCCAGATAACCAACGAGCAGATTCTCCCGATGACGCGCGGCGGCGGTCCCGGCGCCGACAATCACGGCGGGATGGCCGTGCTGATTGGCGTCCCGGGGGAAGAGATGACCATCAATCCGCGCCTGTTTTTTGGCGGCCAGCGCCAGTACCGGGGCAGCCTCGGCGCGACCCGGCCCGAGGAGGACTTCCCGATGTATCTCCGCTGGTACGACGAGGGAAGGTTCAAGCTGGACGAGATGGTGACGCGGCGTTACCGGCTAGAGGACATCAACCAGGCGTGCGATGACCTGCGAAGCGGCCAGATCACGGGTCGGGCGATTATTGATTACACCGGGTAACGGTTCACCCGGCGCCGGTCCCGATGGGACTTACCACGCCGACCTCCCGATCGGCGATAAGGTCTGCCTGGTCACGGGCGGAGGGCAACCGCGCGGCAGGGCGGTCGCCGAGGCCCTGGCAAGGGCGGGCGCGAAGACGGTGGCGATCACTTACTCCGACGATCGCGCTCCGGCCCACGAGATCTACCTCGATATCCAGTCCCTCGGCGCAGGTTGCCTGCTTGCCCATATGGACGTCACCGATCGATCGTCCGTGCGGAACGTCCTGGTCTGGATCACAGATCAGGTCGGCAAGATCGACATCCTGGTTAACGCAGAAGAGGCTGCATGGCCGGAGCCGATCCACTCAGTATCTGCTGCCGAGCGGTTGCAGGCGGTCGATGTGAACATCCGGGGCCAGGCGCTTATGGCGGACGAAGTCATGCCATTCATGGGCATCCAGCGGACGGGCGGGCTGGTGGTCTGCATAGCGGTGGATGACGACGTGAGCTCTGCTCTCAAGACGTGCAGCGAACCCGGCGTGCCCGCGTCTGTGACAGCGGCGATCTCACCTATGACGGCGCTGGCCGCGACGCGCCAGGTGACGTTGAAAGTGCTGCCCTGTGGGCCACCGGACCAGGTGTCGTCGGCGGTCGTTGAGCTGGCTACGGGCTAGCAGCAAGCGACAGGCGGCCGACGGCCGGCGGCTAGTTCGGAAACTCCAGGAACGCGCGCACACCCATGAAGGGGGCGACGGCGATCAGCACCACGCCGATGGCCAGTCGAAGGTTGTTCGTGTTCATGCGGCCGGTCCGTATCGCGCCCAGGTAGCTGCCGACCATCCCGGTCGCGCCCAGTAACGCGATCAGCAACAGATCGATGTCGCCGTTGATGAGCTTCCCGAAGAACCCGGACGCGCCGACCAGCAGCCCGATGACGGTATTGGTGCCGATAGCGATCGCCGGGTTGAGTTTGAGGACGTTGACGAGCGCCGGCATTCGCACCGTCCCCAGCACCAGCCCGACCGCCCCGCCTAACAACCCGATCAAGAATCCGACGGCGGTTTCCAACGCCATCCGGCGCGTCGTCGGCAACGTCACCTGATCTGTGTCATCGGTCCGCTCTTCGGAACGAAGCGCGCGCGCCAGCGCCACGACGCCCGACCACATGAGTACCAGGGTCACCAGCGCGAGCAGGATCCAGATCCGTATCGAGCCCGATGTCAGGCCGCCGACGAAGGCCCCCAGTAGTGACGGCACGCCGATCAGGAGCACCACGCGCCACGCAATCCGTCCAGACCGCCAGTGCTCCCATCCGCTCGTGGCCGCAGTGACGACGCTGACGGCGAGGTTTACGCCCGCGGCCACCGGAACGCCGACGCCGAACGCGATCAACAGCGGCAGCCGGACCACCCCCAGCGCCATGCCGACCATGCCGGACACGTACGACACGGCAAAGGCTAGGACAGAAAGGAGGATGATCTCGAAGGTCGAGAAATCGGCCAGCGGGCTGCCGGACCACACGCCCAGGAGGACCGTCATCGGGCCCAATTCCGGGTTGCGTTCGGGACCCGACCTGGATCTCTGGGAGGGGTCGCGGAGAGATGCGCCGGTTCGAGGACGGCGCCGCGGGAATCACGGGGAGCCGGGTGTGCGACGATGGCCACTCCGGCTCCCCCGGTACAGGCGCAGCCAGATTCCTTGCATGTGCAACTGCATGCAGAGGGCTGGCGCGGGCCGGTTCCACAGGTTGACGCGCCGGGCCTCAACTCAGGCGTCTCTCAGGCATCTGGCTCGCCGATTCCAAGCTCGTCCAGCATCTGTTCGATCTCGTAGATCTGCGATCGGTCTGGCTTCAACGCCGGGTGACGGGCCTGCGCCGTCTTGAAGATGCCTCGCCGGACCAGGATCTCCTTGTATATCCAGTTGTCGAGCCCATGTGGCTGCTTGAGGGTACGCAACAACGCCCCGTAGCGCCGGAACTCGCTCTCCGCTCCCTCTTCATCGCCGTCGTGCCACCGGTCCCACAGATCGACGAACACGTCCGGGATGGTCGAGCCGGGCATCGATCCAACGGAGCCCCGCCGTACCTCTTCAAACAAGAATGACCCGCCGGCGCCTCCGAACAGGATCAGGTCCCGGCCCGTTCCGGTCGCCGCATCGCGCTGCGCGGCCGTCTCGGCCATGCGCGGCACCGTCGGCGCAGTCTCGACCTTGATGTAGCACAGGTTTTCGTGGCGTCCGGCGATTTCGACCGCCATGGACGGGGTGACCTGCGCGGTCGCCTGGTCCTGCTGGAAGATGGGCAAGGTGACCGAAGCGGCGACGCGAGCGAAAAACTCGATCACTTCACCGGCGGGCAAGGCAACGAAGGTTGGCGGCCGGATCATCAGGGCGTTCGCTCCGAGTTCCTCCGCCCGTTTTGAGTAATGAATCGTTACATCAGTGCCCATCGCGCCGGTGTTCATCACGACCGGGATCCGGCCGTCCACCTGCTTCACGACAGAGGATAGGACCTCGTCCCGTTCAGTGTCCGTGAGCTTGTAGATCTCGCTCGCGACCGCGATCCCGACGCCGCTCACGCCCACGTCAACCATCCACTCGACCTCGCGCTCGAGGTCCTCGAAGTCGATCTGTCCCTTCTCGTCGAAAGGTGTCGCGAGGATCGGGATTATCCCGGACATGGTGCGGTCAACCATCGTTACGCCCCCCAGGTTCAGTGCGTGACGCCGGGTATGGCATTACTTCCCGATCAGGTCGAGCTGTTCAAGCATGGCGTCGAGCTCTTTCATCGTCTGTTCGTCCGGCCTGGGCGCCGGTTGTCGTGGTCTTGAAGTCTCCTGGAATACGCCGCGCCGGAACAGGATCCAATCGTTGATCCACATGGCGGCGCCCATGCCCTGTGCGATGGTGCGGTTCAGTGCGGCGTAGCGACGGTACTGCGTTTCGGCATCGACCTCGTTGCCGGACTGAAAGTCATCCCAGACACGGGCGTACACGTCCGGTATCACGGACCAGGGCATTGAACCCTGGGAGCCCCGTCGCGCCTCCTCGAGCAGGAACTGGCCGCCGGACCCGCCGAACGGGATCAATCCGGATTCGCCGGTGCGCGCTACCAGGTCTGCGAACCGCGGGACCGAGGGCGCTACCTCGACCTTGATGTAACAAAGGTTCTCGTGGGCCTGCGCCAGTCGCACCGCGAGCGGCGGCGGCACCTGGGAGCCGAGGACGTCCTGCATGAAGATAGGTATGTTGACCGCTTCCGCAATGGTGACGAAGTACTCCGTGACGTCTGCGGCCGGGAGCTGTGCGAACGACGGCGGACGGATCATGAGCGCGCTCGCACCCAGGTCCTGCGCACGCTTCGCGAAATCGACCGCCACGCTCGTTCCCTCGTGGCCGGTGTTCATCACCACTTTCAGGCGTCCGTTCGCCGCTTCGACCACCGTCTTGAGCACGAAATCGCGCTCGTCGTCTGACAACTTGTAGACCTCGCTGCCAAGCGCGATGCCGACACCCGGGAGGCCGTGCCCGGCGATCCAGTCGACCTCCCGCTGGAGATCCTCGACCACCACGTTGCCGTCCGGGTCGAAAGGCATGGCGAGGATCGGGAAGATGCCGCGCATGCTGCGGTCGACCATCGGCTCTCCTCTTCTTATGCCCGTCTCCGTGTGCGGCCGGGCGCGCCGCCCCGTCGCCGGGACCGTATAGACGGACTTTCTACGTCACGAGTTGGGGGACGATATTCAACAGGATCCCGGCCACCGTGGCCGTGCCGATCACGCCGGCGATGTTCGGCCCCATAGCATGCATCAACAGGAAGTTGTCCGGGTCTTCTTTGCTGGCCATGTCCTGGACCACCCGGGCCGCCATCGGGACGGCGGATACCCCGGCGGCGCCGATCATCGGGTTGATCGGGTTCTTCCGGCTGAACAGGTTCATGCCCTTGGCGAGCATGATCCCGGCGGCCGTCGCCACGATAAAAGCGAATAGCCCCAGCATGAATATCCCGATCGTCTCGGCCTGAAGGAATACCCGGCCCGGCATGAGCGACCCGACGGTGAGGCCGAGCAGGATGATCACGATGTTCATGAGCTCGTTCTGGGCGGTGTTGGCCAGCCGCGGCACGACGCCGGACTCACGAATCAGGTTCCCGAACATTATGAAACCGATCAACGGCACCGCCTGCGGCACCAGCACACCGATGACGATCGTGGTCACGATCGGGAAAATTATCTTGACCCTGCGGGAGACGGGCCGCGCCGGGTAGGGCATCCTGATGCGCCGCTCGCGCTGCGTCGTCAGGAGCTTGATGATCGGCGGCTGAATGATCGGCACGAGCGCCATGTAGGAGTACGCAGCGACGGTCGTTGCGCCGACGATGTCGGAGACGGCGATGCCGTTGTCTAACCCGAACTGGCGCATCTTGTTGGAGATGAAGATGGTGGTCGGACCGTCAGCGCCGCCGATGATTCCGATTGACGCCGCTTCCAGCAACCCGAAGTCGAACACCCCGGTGAACGCCAGGAGCAGCGCGCCCAGCAACGCGACGAAAACGCCGAACTGCGCGCCCGCGCCGAGCAGCAGTGAGCGGGGGCTTGCGAGCATGGGCTCGAAATCGGTCGCCGCGCCCAACCCCAGGAAGATCAGCAACGGCATCAGGTCGTTGTTGAGGGCGTTTACCTGGAAGAAGTGCAACAGCCCTTCTTCGCCGCCGCCCGCGCCGGCCTCACGGGTCAGCGCTTCCAGGGGCAAGTTGGCGAACAGGATGCCGGCCGCGATCGGGATCAGCAGAAGCGGTTCTTTTTTCTTGGCGATTCCCCAGTAAAAGAGGAACCCGGCGATCGCCCACATCACGACCATACGCGGGTCGTCGCCTATCTCGGTGAAGCCTTCCCAGAGGGAATTGAATTCCATTGCGGCCGGCTCTACTCGAACTCGACCAGGGTCTGGCCGTGTGCGACCGAGTCTCCGGCGGAGACGTGGACGGCGGCGATAATCCCGTCCCTGCTGGCGCCGATCTTTTGTTCCATCTTCATCGCCTCGATAACGCAGACCAGGTCACCGC
>JACZRO010000014.1 GCA_022574675.1 Chloroflexota bacterium | reverse complement strand
AGGATGTTTGTCACGTGGTGCGCCACGGTGCTGGGGCTGATCGAGAGTTGTGTCGCGATGTCCCGGTTGCTGCGGCCGACTGCGATCAAACGGATAACGTCCATCTCACGCCGTGTCAGATCAACGCCGCCGGCCACATCCTCCGGCATGGCGCGCCGGCCCGAAAGCTGGCTCCACGAGTCCGGCGCCAGATCCCGGGCCAGCTTGAAATGCTCCTCGGCATCGGGATCGCCGGCCCGCTTCAGCAACAGGCCATAGTTGTAATGCGCCTCCGGATCATCCGGCCGCAGTCGCAGCGTCTCGGCGTAGTGTGTCAGCGCCGCCTCGGGATTGCCCGCGAGCTGGAGCAGGATTGCCAGGTTGTTGTGCGCCTCGGCGTAGTCCGGTCGCAGGGCCAGGGCGGCGCGGTAATTCGCTTCCGCGGCCGCCACGTCCCCGTCCTTCTCAAGCAACAACGCGTAGTTGTAGTGGGTCTCTGGATGGCCGGGCTCGATCTGGAGCGCGGCACGGTAGTGCTCCGCCGCCTCCTCGATCTTGGCCACGTCCTCCAACAGGATCGCAAGGTTGTTGTGCGCCTCACGGTGCCCGGGGCGCAACCTCAACGCCTCCCGGTAGTGTGATTCCGCGTCTTCCGCACGATCGGTGCGATACAGAAGATTGGCGTAGGCGTAATGAGCGTCGGCGTACTTCGGCCTGGACTCCAGGGCCGAGCGGAAATGCTCCGACGCGCCGGACAGCGTGCCCCGCCGATCGAGCAGCACGGCGTAGTTGTAGTGGGCCTCCGGGTAATCCGCCCGTAGTCCGATCGCCGACTGGTAGTGACCCGTCGCCGCCGACAGGTCGCCCCGGGCGCTCAATATGACGGCCAGGTTGTTGTGCGCGGCCGGGAGGCCGGGGTTGAGCCGCAGCGCTTCCCGGTAACAGGCGACCTCCGTATCGCTGTTCTCCTCCGGGGTTCCCGCCAGCGCCGCCGCCTTCAAGAGCCAGTCGTCCGCGGTCATCTCCTCCGGCGACCGGGCGCTGTAAACATCAGCCCGATGCTCCAGCACCCTGAACAAGCCGCGTTCCCTGACGCGGTCGCCTTCGATCGGGTATTCGCCGGCCGGCTCGTACCTGTATAGCGGCGTGTCCACCAGGTCGAGAACAGTTCCGGAGGCGTAAACAACGTCTGGATCCGCGGCGTCCGCTATGCGGCCTGCAATATCAATCGCCTGCCCCGACCACGCTCCCCCATCCGCGAGTCTGGCGCAGTCGCCGAAATGACACCCCACGCGCAGTGGTATATGCGCCGCCGACTCCGTCCTTCCGGCGACCGGCTCCCGCCACGAGGTGATAAGACGAAGCCCGAACTGGACGGCCGCGTCGGCGTTCTCGAACAGGAAAAGAAACCCGTCCGAAAGCGGCTGCTGACCGGCGCTGCCGTAACGGTCAGCTGTAGACGCGGCCAGGTCCTGGAGGCGAGCCGAATACGTGAGGATTCGATCACGCGAAACGCCCGCCAGCTCAAGGGCTTGCCTGTCGATCCTCGTTGCGACTATCGCTCGGTACATCGCGTACTCCGGAGAGCCGGGATGCCGTATTAAGCCGGCCCTGCCTGGACGTCTACTCGGTGAGTTCGATGTGCACCGCGTCCACGACACGGGTGAACGGAAGTTCGGCTCGCTCGTTGAGTTCCTGGACCGCGGCGGCCGACGGCCCGTCGAACAGGCAGAAACACTTCGCCTCGGCGGGCAAGAAGATCGAACGGTGGTAGCGAACCGGGGTTCCCTCGGCGGTCATCTCGCCCGCCACGCTCCTGGCTCGCTTCGCGGCTTCTCTCAAATCATCCGCCGTGAAGCCCGGAATGTCTCGTTCAACAACGAACTCGGGCACGATGAACCTCCAAAGGTCAGCGGTTCCATCACTAACCGCGCCCACATATTAACCGCGCACCTTGCAGGGGGCAGCGCTGTCGATCGCGGGGCCGGGCCTGATCCCGGTCCGAGGATCCTTTCCACGGTCATCGGACGGCTCCAGGGCGAGTGGTTCAAGTGGTTGTAGGGTTCGCGCCGGGAGCCGATCCGGCGCCTCAGTTTATAAGGGCGCCCCCTGTAGACTCTGGCTGCCCTCGGACTACCAGATTCAGCTGACTTGACCCTCTATTGCCAGTTCAGAAAGCCTGCCCGATGCCCGACTCACGACCCAACATAATCGTTTTTCTCACGGACGATCAGGGCTACGGCGACCTGTCATGCATGGGCGCGACCGACTTCCGCACGCCGAACCTCGACCGCATGGCCCATGACGGCGTCAGGTTCACCGACTGGTACTCGAACTGCCCCGTGTGCAGTCCGTCCCGCGCCGCCCTGTTGACCGGCCGCTACCCCGGAAACGCCGGTCTTCGAGGGGTCCTGCGGGGACACCGGCAGACCTCAGGACTGCCGCAATCCGCGACCACGCTCGCCACGATGCTCGGCGAGGCCGGTTACCGATCCGCTATGGTCGGAAAGTGGCACCTTGGACTGACCAAAGGCTCCCGGCCTGCCGATCATGGATTCGACCACTCGTTCGGGTTCTTTGCCGGTTGCATCGACTACTACTCTCACATCTTTTACTACGGGGCCAATCAGCCCGGGCCGGGCATAAACCCGACGCACGACCTGTGGGAGGACGACGAAGAGGTCTGGATGAACGGTGAGTACTTCACGGAGCTCATCGCCGACAAGGCGATCGAGTACCTCAGGCAGATGAACGCCGCCGGCAAGCCGTTCTTCCTGTACGTGCCGTTCAACGCCCCCCATTACCCGATGCACGCGCCGCAGGAATACATGGACCGGTTTCCAGATCTGCCCTGGGATCGACAGGTGATGGCGGCGATGATCAGCGCGGTGGACGACGCCATCGGAAAGATCATGAACGAGGTGCAACGCCTGGGCGTCGCAGGTAACACGCTGACGTTCTTCACTTCCGATAACGGGCCGTCGCGTGAAACCCGTAACTGGCTGGATGGCACCCTCGACCCCTACTACGGCGGCACCGCCGGAGGTCTCAAAGGGCACAAAGGCAGCCTGTACGAGGGCGGCGTGCGGATGCCGGGAATCATGCACTGGCCGGATCGTATCGAAGGTGGCGTCGTGTTAAGCGAGCCGTGTGCATCGATGGACATCGTGCCAACCGTGCTCGACGCGGCGGGCATCGACTCCGGCCGTTACGAGATTGACGGCACCAGCCTTCTCGGGCTCGTAACGGAGAACGCGACGCTGCCGGAGCGACCCATTTTCTGGGAGTGGCGCGGCCAGACCGCGGTACGCCGGGGCAAGTGGAAGCTCGTGCTCAAAGGCGTGCTTGTGGAGCACGAGGAGCCGATAGCCGACGTCCATCTATCGAATCTTGAGATCGACCCCGGAGAGTCCAGGAATCTAGCGGACGCCGAACCGGAGATCACGGCGGAGTTGCGACGCCTTGCCGAGGATTGGCTGGCCGGTATTGAGAAGCGCTGGGTCGAGGAGTACGGCGCGCCGGACGAGGCCCAACGGCGGGAGCCGGATTAGTGGGTCGTCGTTCGTAACTGCGATCAACAGTTGGTCTCAAGGGGCACAATATTTCAATGAGTCTTGATAACGAAGAAAAGGCGGTGCGCGCTTTACCTTTGCTGGATTCTTACGCCAAAGAAGCGACGCAACTCGCCGAAGAACTACTTGCTGACAAAATACATTTCGACGCTGACGCCGATCATTTCGGGTTCATGGCGATGTGCTTCTTGGCCGAACAGGTCGGTTATATGGAGGCTGTAATCAAGTTAGTCAATCTCGGGTTGGGAAAGCCATCTGGGTTAGTAGCCCGGTCCATGCTGGAGGGCATGGCACTACTCCGATGGGCTCGCGGACGCCCGGAGCGATCGATGCGGTGGCGTTTCCAAGTTTGGATCAAGGATTATCAGACAATGACGCGAAAGTTAGCGGCGGGGGAACCCGTTGATCCACAATACAAAACACGCGTCGAAAACGCGCTGAAGATTCATGGGGATTTGTTTCTCACGCCCAAAGCCAAGAAAAGAAAGGCCGCGGGAGAATCCCTTCCCCAAAACCGCTACGTTCGCTCCTGGTACGCCCCAAATTCGCTGAAGCGCATATGCGCGCAGATCAGCGCTACGCCACTGTACGAAACTATCTATCAGCCCGAATCGGAGCGCACGCACTGGAGTGTCGCTTCGGTCGCGAAGAGCGTAAATCGGCACGAAGGTGGATTCGTCTACGCCAGCAGTGCCATCTCAAGCGACGACGCCACTTTCCTCGCTGTCGGATTCCAATCCCTGCTGGAAGTGCTTCAGGATGTAGATGAGCATTTGGAGTTGGGCCGCGACGATGACATTTCTGATTTGCGAAATCGGTACGTCAGTGAATTGGCAGGCACACAGATCCCGTAACGCTCTCTGTTCATGCCAGTGTCATCTCGGTCAAATCGTCGGACACGGTCAACGCTGCTTCCGTCACCGCCTGAATAGACGTAGCGTCCCAGCCCGGCGCATGCTCGATCAGCCGTAATCCGCCGCCGTCCGGCAACACCTCGATCACGGCGATGTCCGTGACGATCAACCCCACACAGCCACGACCGGTCAACGGGTACGTGCATTCCGGGACGATCTTCGGCTCGCCCGTCCGGGGATTGTGCTCCATCGCCACGATCACACGCTTCGCGCCCACCGCAAGGTCCATCGCACCGCCGACGTTGCCCACGCCGCGCGCGGGCAAGAACCAGTTCGCCAGGTCTCCCGTCGCCGACACCTGGAGAGCGCCCAACACGGTGACATCTATATGCCCGCCGCGGATCATGGCGAACGCCTCCGCTGAGTCGAAGAACGCCATCCCCGGAATCGGGCTCAAAAACTGCCCTCCGGCGTTGATCAAGTCCACTTGACCATCGTCCTCGCCCGCCAGAGGTCCACAGTTAAGAAGGCCGCTCTCCGACTGGTAGATCAATTGCACGCCGGGCGGCACGAAGTCCGAACACAGGGTCGGGATGCCGATGCCCAGGTTCACCACCTCACCGTCGCCGAACTCCCGTGCGACGCGCATGGCGATCACTTCCCTGCCGAGCCGGGGCGCCGGGTCAGTCACCGGGGGCCGCCGATCTCACTGAAGGCTGCGGCCATCCCCCTCACCCCGACCCTCTCCCGCGGCGGGGAGAAGGGGCAAGTTATATCGACCCGGCTCTCGACTTGCGCCAACTCACACAGCATGAGTGGAGGTCGCGGCTGCATCCGCTTCATGGCAGCGCCACTCCACCCTCCGACGCCGGCGGACGGGCCACTATCCGCTGGACGTAGATGGAGGGCGTATCCACGCGCTCCGGATCGATGCCGCCGGGCGCAACTATCTCGTCGACCTCGACTATCGTGACCCTCCCGGCAGCGGCCATCGTTGGATTGAACGTGCGCGAGGTTCCCGCATAAGCCAGGTTGCCCAGGGTGTCGGCCGTCTTCGCCCTGACCAGTGCGTAGTCCGCATACAACGCGTGCTCCAGGACATACTCGCGGCCATCGAACTCCCGCGTCTCCTTGCCCTCGGCCAGCACCGTGCCCGCCGCCGTCGGCGTGTAGAACGCCGGGATGCCCGCGCCGGCCGCACGCATCCGTTCCGCCAGCGTCCCCTGCGGGACCAGCTCAAGCTCGATCTCCCCGGCGCGGAAAGCCTTTTCGAACGCGTTCGGCCGGGAGACGGAACCGGAGACCGGGAAGGACGCGATTACCTTTGCGATCTGGCCGTTCTCGATCAGGACCGCGTGGTCGATCGGCTCCACACCGTCCGGCCATCCAAACCCGGTCGGCGCAGCGATTCCGGCCGTATTTCCGATGATGGTCAGGTTCCTGACGCCAAGGTCACGCAACGCCAGCATAAGAAGGTGGGGCATGCCACCGGCCCCGCCAAAGCCCCCGATCATCACGACCGAGCCGTCCGATATGTCGGATACGGCCTCGTCGAAACTATTTACGGTCTTATCGATCGGCATGACGGCGGGATTGTAGACGTGACGGCGACGGGCCGCTCAACGGGCCGACGTTCTCGACAGGCTCTCCTACGAACTCAGGGAATCACCGCTGCGCGGTTCACCAGAGGGTCATCGAGTCCAGGAACAACTGACGCAGACTGGTTTCATCGACCGGGCGTGGCGACAACTTCGTGACGCGGTGTTGCGGCAGCGTCCCGGCGACCAGCGCATCCACGTCCTCAACCGTGTAGCCAACGCCCGACAGGCCGTTCGGCAGACCGAGTTCCCGTATGTACCCGACGATGGCGGCAGCCAGCAGCTCGCCGGCATCCTCGAGCCCTGCTCCCGACGTGTCCGCGCCGAGCAATTGCGCACAACGCAGATGCCGCTCAGGATTGGTCGGGGCCGTGTAACGGAAAACGGCCGGGGCGCACAGGACCACACCCATGCCGTGGGGCACCATCGGGTGGCCCTCTGGATAACCGTCCGGGAGGTACTCGGTCACCATCCCGGACACCGGGTACGACATCCCGTGGGCCAGGTGGACGCCGGCGTTGCCAAAGCCGACGCCCGCGAACGTGGCCGCCAGCATCATGTTGGAGCGCGCGGCGTCGTCCGACGGGTCGTTGACGGCCGGCACGATATTCTGCGCGACCATCTCCAGCGCCGAGATCGCCCACACGTCGCTGATCGGGTTGGCGCCCTGGTATGCGGGACGCTTGCCCGGGTCCGCCGGCGCCTCCCGCTCGCTGAACGGCAGCGCCGTATACGACTCCAGGCCGTGGCACAGCACGTCAAACCCGCTGCACGCAGCGACCATCCGCGGCATCGTGCCGGTGTTGTCGGGATCGACCAACCCGATTGTCGGGCGGATGGCGCGATCGGAGATCCCGGTCTTTGCCTTCATCTCAAGGAGATCAAAAATGGCGCCGCCCGTCGTTTCACTGCCCGTGCCGGCGGTGGTCGGGATGGCGATCATCGGCTTCAGCGGGCCCGCCGCCAGACGGCCCTCGCCGATCGGCGCGTTTACGTAAGCGAGAAAGTCCGCCGGGTAAGTGGCGTACAGGTTTGCGGCCTTGCAGGTATCGATGCTCGATCCGCCGCCGACCGCGACGTAGCCATCGAAATCGCCTTCGATAGCGAACGCGATCGCATCCTTGAAGGAGATGTCGGTCGGCTCCACCTCCACGCGATCGTAGAGGACCGCCTCGATCCCTTCCGCTCGCAACGAGTCAAGTGTGAGGCCGACGGCCCGGCTGTCTTTCAAGCGGGGATCGGTGACCACCATCACCCGGCGCGCGCCCAGCCGTCGCATCTCAAACCCGACCTCACGGGTAACGCCCGGGCCGAAGTGGATAGACGAAGAGTCGATCGCGAACACGGTGTCTCTGGCGATCTGGGAATCGGTGGTCAATGCGGTCGTAGCCTTCCGGTGTTGGCTATTCATACTTCTTTCAAGGGGGAGAAACGGGATTGTATCGGACGTTCGCGGACGCCAGGACTGTCCAGGGCGCCGGCCCACGGATTACACCGCAGCAAACCGGGCAGGAACGGACCGGGATAAGCTGTACGTCACGATACCCGCCGCAATGGAGCTCCACGTTGCTGGACCGAGACTACGGACGCAGCCCCCATCCACCGACCTGCACCTGTGTCGCCTGCACCGAGCGCCGCAACCGTCGCTCCGGCCGCCGCAGCGTTGGCGACAGGCTGACGGGGAGCGGCGGCAACTGGGGCGTCATGATCGGCGCCGCGGTGGTGATAGTCGTCATCGTCGCGATCATCCTGGCGCTCGGTTAGCCGACGGTGCGGCGTTCAACGCACGAGGGCGCCACCCGGAGGTGACGCCCTCTTTTGCTTCTAACCGGGGCCGCGGCACGATCTCCAGCCATCCCCGTTCAGGAATTCACACCTCAACCGGTGATGCCTAACTCTTCACGCAGGTCGGCGATCGTCTCCGGCCGGCTACGGGTCGGCGTACGGGTACGCAGGCCTACGGGCATGTTTTGGATCTCGGGCAGGATCTTGATCGAGATGAAGACCGGCCCTTCTTCCTTCATGATGCTCTCGACACTTGTAGCAAACTCCTCGAGGTCGTCGAAGTGGTGGGCCGAGGCGTATCCCACCGCCTTCGCCACACCGGCGTAATCGATCCCCGTGGAGTTGGGCACAGGCTGACCGCCCGTGGTGGCGTAGACCTCGTTGTCGAGCAAGAAGTGGACGAAGTTCTTCGGCTTCTTCCCCGCTATCGACGCAAGCACGCCCAGGTTCATTAGCAAGGCGCCCTCGGAGTCGAACAGGACCACCTTCTCGTCCGGCAACCCGAGCGCAAGTCCGAACGCTGCTGATGTCGTCTGGCCCATCGTGCTTCCGAACGAAACGTCGCGGCTTGGCGCCTTGCTCACTTCCTGCCAGCGGCGACCGGACGTGCCGCTCGAAGTCACGATCGCCTTACCACGATGCGGTTCAAAAGCCCGGAACACGTCCATTGCATCAATCATTTAGGCCCCCTTTTGGGCGATGTCCATGAAATTGTGGTCGTTACCGTCGCCGCCTCGGGCCGCGTGAAACGAACGGGCGCTGCACAGAGTTACGTCTTAGCGATTGAAGCCGTGGTACTCGTCACCGATCAGCACCACGACCGGTCGGCGCGTCTTCCTCGCCTCATCGAACGCCGTGGAGATGCGATCTCCATCTGAGTTGTTCTCGACGAAGAAGTAGTTGATGCCAAAGGCGTTCAGGAACGGCTCGGTGTACTTGGCCGCCGAATCGAGGATCAGCCCCCGGCGTGTCCAGCCCCGGTAGCCGACAACCATGACGAGCGGGAACCCGGCGTCCAGCGCCATACCCCGGATCGAATCCCCAGACTCCAACATGCCCGTGTTCTGTATCAACACGACCGGGACCTTGCCGGCGACACTCAGGCCGAGGGCCGTGGCCGACGCCTCGCCCTCGCGCGAGATCGGCACGACGTCGAGCCAGTCCTGCTCCAGCATCAACTCGTACAGATAGTTGGTTTCGCTGTCGGGAATCGTGATCACATGGGTCACGCCGTTTTTCTTGAACTCGTCGACCAGGGTCTCCGGCCTGAGTATCGCCGCCTGTTGCTCAACCAATTCGATTCACTCCTTCGTCTCGATCTCCGCTGGCGTCGGTTGGAAACCGGACCCCAGAAGCCGGTCGTCCTCACCGCCGGGCCGTCGTTACCGGGCGGCATGTGAAATCCACGCTTCCCGTTGAGATTCCGATCCTGTTCCACAGCAAGCTCCCACCAGCGTGATGGCGGGATGATACATCTCGCGGTGAAACATCGTTAGAGGCCGACCTGGATAAGACACGGGCCTGGCGCGCAACACGACCGCCCGAAGGTGGTCATCGGGCCCCGGCGTTATCGCTGCCGGCGACCGCCCGGCGACTTTCGGCGACGTCGCCGCCCCGGGCTGTCGGACCTTGCGGCATCCGGGCCGGCTTCGGCTTCGACGGACGAACCTGTCTGCGCCATGCTGCGTGCGGCGCGTTTTTCAAAAAAATCCCATCCCGCGCCAATGGCCGCGCCAACGATCGTGAAAATCGGCACGCCGAACAGCACCTCCGCCAGGATCACATCCTTCCTGGACACCTCTTCGGAATCGAACTGGAAGGCGGAGATGAGGATGAAGGCGATCGCGCCGAAGAACCCGATCATGGCGCCCATCCGCGTGAACCCGGAGAGTCTCATTTGCTGGTCGGAACTGTCCCTTCCGGTTGATCGATAAATCGGTCCGCGGACCAGGCGCCGGTCACAGTCGCCGAACGTCCTGACAACCGTCACCACTCTACACGCCGCTCACTGGTTCCCGGCGGCCCCGTGCTACACTCCGCGCCGCCTTGCCGGATCACGTTGAACACACGATAGAAATACGTTTGGCGGCATGGTCCATACAGGTCGCAATATTCCTACCATTTGCACGCAAATTTCACAGGGGGACAGGGAACCGCATGAGCGCCAACGGGCACGACGGGAACGGCCACAACCTGGTCCGGCGGAGCCACCAGTGGTTCGGTCCTCGCGACCTGGAAGGGTTCCTCCACCGCGCCGGGCTCAAGTCCCAGGGTTTCACAGAGGAGTCGTTCGCCGGCAAGCCGGTAATCGGCATCGCCAACTCCTGGAGCGAGGCGACCCATTGCAACGTCCATCTGCGCGCGCTCGCGGGTCACGTCAAGCGCGGGATCATGGCCGCCGGCGGGTTCCCGCTTGAGTTCCCGACCATTTCGCTCGGCGAGTTCTTCCTGCAACCCACATCGATGCTTCTCCGCAATCTGATGGCGATGGACATCGAGGAGATGCTCCGCGGGCTGCCGATCGATGGCGTGGTGCTGTTGACCGGCTGCGATAAGACGACGCCCGCCGCGCTCATGGGAGCCGCCAGCGCAGACCTGCCCGCCATCGTCGTCACGGGAGGTCCCTCGCTCAAGGGCAACTGGAAGGGCGAGGAACTGGGCTCTTGCTCCGACTGCCGTCGTTACTGGGGCGAGTTACGCGCCGGGAACATCACGCAGGAAGAGTATGACTCGATGGAGGCCGCGATCTACCGGTCGCCCGGTCACTGCATGGTGATGGGCACGGCGTCCACGATGGGCGGCATCACAGAAGCGCTCGGCATGACGCCCCCGGGCGGCGCCTCCATACCCGGCGCCGACATGCGCCGGAGCGCGCTCGCAGAGATCGCCGGAAGACAGGTGGTTGAGCTTGTCGAGAAGGGAGTCCGGCCGTCCGACATCATGACCGAGGACGCTATCGAAAACGCCATGCGCTTCCTCATGGCCGCCGGGGGTTCTACGAACGCGATCATCCACCTGACCGCTATCGCTGGACGCCTCGGGATCAAGCTCACCCCGGACCGGTTTGACGAGATATCACGATCTACTCCGACGATCGTCAACCTGAAGCCGTCGGGCGAGTACCTGATGGAGGACCTTTTCTACGCCGGGGGGGTTGAGGCCGTGCTGAACCGGTTGTCGCCGCTGCTCCACCTGGACACCCTCACGGTCAACGGGCACACACTGGGCGAGAACATCGCCGATACGGTGGCCATCGACGACAAGATCGTCAAAACACTGGAAACCCCGATGCACCCCGAGGGCGGGCTGGCGATGCTGGAAGGCTCACTCGCCCCGGACGGCGCCGTAATCAAGCAGAGCGCCGCCTCGCCGGAACTGCTCCACCACACCGGGCGCGCCGTTGTGTTCGAAAACTACGAAGACATGCACGCCCGTATCGACGACCCGGATCTCGATGTGACGAAGGACGATGTCCTGGTGATGAAGTCGGCCGGGCCGGTCGGAGGGCCGGGTATCCCGGAATGGGGCATGCTGCCGATACCGAAGAAGTTGCTGGAACAGGGCGTGCGCGACATGGTCCGGATCAGCGATGCCCGGATGAGCGGCACGGCTTTCGGCACGGTGGTGTTGCACATATCGCCCGAATCTGCGCTCGGCGGACCGCTCGCGTTGGTGCAGGACGGCGACACGATCGAGCTTGACGTCGAGGGACGGCGTATCGACCTGCTGGTCGACGACGCCGAAATGGAACGACGCAAGGCGGCCTGGAAGGCGCCCGCGCCGCGCTACACCCGCGGCTACGGCCTGATGTTCTCCGAGCACGTGATGCAGGCGCAGTACGGCTGCGATTTCGACTTCCTGGTCGGAAATGACCCGGTGGAGACGCACGTAGAGATGCACTCAGCCACGTGATCGCGATATAACCGGTTCCAGACGACCGGGATCGACGCTTCCCGTTCGGTTCGGACATGAGCCGGTTGGTAAAGGTCCCTCGACTTCGCTCGGGATGACAGTGCGCACTTGTGCGCGTGACGTCTGGCGCTGGGCCGTAATTCAACGCGCTGCTAACCTGATGCACGATTGAAATGTCATCCCGAGCGAAGTCGAGGGACCTTTACCGGCACGCCCGTCAACATGGAGTTGTATGTCTACATTCTCGCCAGTTTCAGGCACATTCTCTGCGCGGGCGTGACCGTGCTGTAGTCCCGAACGGCGTGGGCCGCCCCGCAATGCAGTTGCGTTAACGTGGGAGCTGTGAACAACACCCTTCCACCGGGCGCGGACCCCAGGCAGATCGTCGCCGACGGTTTTGACGCCATCGGGATCGTATATCTGGAGCAGGCGCGCAGGGACCTGGGCGGCTTGCGTCAGCGGTACCTGGCTTACCTGACCGAGGGTCTTCCGGGCTGCTCGGAGGTCCTCGATCTCGGGTGCGGCGCCGGGGACCCCGGGACAAAGATGCTCGCCGTCTACTTCAGCGTGACCGGGGTCGACATCTCTCCCGGCCAGATCGCACTGGCGCGAGACAACGTTCCGGACGCCGACTTCATCGTGGCCGACATCGCAGAGGTTGAGTTTCCCGCGAAAACCTTTGACGCAGTGACCGCGTTCTACTCGATCATCCACCTCCCGCGAGAGCTGCAGCCGGCCCTGATCGAGAAGATCGCCGTGTGGCTGCGCCCCGGTGGACGTTTCATCGGGACCTTCCACGCCGGGGCCAGCGAGCAAGACTACGACCCGGACTGGCTGGGCGCCCCGATGTACTGGAGCGGCTACGGCCCGGCGGATAATCGGCTCATGGTGGAGGCCGCCGGTCTCCGGATCATCAGCGCCCGGAACGAGTCGATTCAGTTCGACGTCGACGGAACCCCGACAACATTCCAGTGGATTGTCGCCGAGAAGGTGGCGCGCGCATGACGCCTGGAGATCAGCGAATCCCGCTCGCGCGCCTCAACGACATGAGCCGGAGCGAGTTCGTCGAAGCGATTGGCCAGGTGTTTCAGTACGCGCCGTGGGTCGCATTGAACGCGTGGGAAGGACGGCCGTTCGAAGACGTTGGCCGGCTGCACGACGCAATGATGCGGGCGCTGAAAGAGGCCGATCGCGGCGATCAGATCGAGTTCCTGCGCGGCCACCCGGACATGCAGGCTGCCCCGGAGGCGATCGAGGCGATGACGCCGGACTCGCGCCGGGAACATGTCAGCGCCGGACTGGACAGGCTGAGCGTTGAGCAGCGGCGGCGGCTGGAAAACCTGGTCGGCGGCTACAGGACCCGGTTCGGGTTCCCTTTCATCGCCGCGCTGCGCGGCCGAAACGCCGCCGAGATTTTTGCGCTGGCCGAGCAGCACCTGGGCAACGACAGCACCGACATGGAGCTGTACTTCGCCTTGGGCGAGGTAGCCAAAATCACCCGGATTCGGCTCGACAAACTGGTGAGTTAGATCACACGCCGTCCGGTCACAATCCGGGAAAGCGGAAAGGACGGCCCGACAGTCTTTGAGCCCCGGGGCCTTCATTTGACTGTCTCTCGCGAAAAGATGTCCCCGACGCGGGCACGTGGACCCGAACGACTAATCAGCCTGGCCGATTCGACTACGGGGTGGGCGCGTCTGCCGGGATCAATCCCTCCGCCTTCATCTCGGACCACATGCCGGCGGGGATCTCGGTCCGAATCAGATCGACGTTCTGCACAACCTGGTCCGGCGTCGCCGCTCCCGGAATCACCGCCGCCACGGCGGGATGGGCCAGCGGGAACTGGAGCGCGGCGGCGCGCATGTCGACACCGTGACGGTCGCAAACCCGCTTCAGGGCGCGGGCCTTCTCGACCCACTCGGACGGCGCCTGCTGATAGTTGAACGACAGGGGGCCATCCAGGTCCTGCGCCGCCAGGATTCCGGAGTTGTACGGGCCGCCGATTGCGATCTTGACGTTCTTTTCCACGCAGAGCGGCAGAAACTCCGGGTACGCGGCATGGTCCAGGAGTGTGTAACGGCCCGCGAGCAGGATGATATCGAGGTCGAATCGCTCGATGAACCGGGCCGGCATCTCCCACTGGTTCATCCCGCAACCGATCGCCTTTACGACGCCCTGCTCGCGTAGCTCCAGCATCGCCGGGAAGGCCGTGGCGATCGCCTCGTCCTCCATGTCTTCCACGTCCGGGTCGTGGAGGTACAGGATCTCTACCCGCTCCAGGCCGTGCCGCTCCATCCCTTCCTCGAACGCACGCAGGATCCCGTCCCGCGACAGATCGAACCGGGCCGTCATATGCGCGATACCGTCGTCCGCCCACTCGCCGGGGTCGTCCGGGTCCGGCACAAGCACCCGTCCCACCTTGGTCGACAGCACGAACGAGTCGCGCGGGTACCGGCGCAGCACCTTCCCGTAGCGCTTCTCGCTCCGGCCGTTGCCATACAGAGGCGCGGTATCGAAGTACTTGATCCCGACCTCGTGCGCCTTCGCGATCGTGGCCAGCGCCGTGTCGTATGCGGGCGTCGGTGAAGTCCCGTCTGCGGGGCCTCGCCCGGCGATGAATACGCCGCCGAGCCCGAGGCGCGTCACCTCGGCCCCGTTGTTTCCGACCGGAATTGTCTCAAACGGGTTCACAGAGGACGCTCCTGCCTGTTTTTCGTTGCCCCGATATTCGTTACAGGGTTCCCGGCCGGCGACTTACGCCAGGTTGCCCGCAATGGCGTCACCGACCGCGGTGGTGCTGGCGCTGCCGCCCAGGTCCGGCGTCAAGATTTCTCCAACCGCGAGCACACTTTTGACGCTCTCTTCTATGGCGTCGGCCGCCTTTTCATCGCCCAGGTGGCGGACCATCATCGCTCCGGTCAGGACCTGCGCCATCGGGTTCGCGATGCCCTGCCCGGCGATGTCCGGCGCGGTCCCGTGCGTCGGCTCGAACATCGACGGGTTGGTGCGGGTCGGGTCGAGGTTGGCGCTGGACGCCAGCCCCATGCTGCCCGCAATCACGGCGCCGATGTCCGTGAGGATGTCGCCAAACAGATTGCTCGCAACCACGACGTCGAACGCTTCTGGCCTCCGAATGAAATCCATGCACGCGGCGTCGATAAGGAGGGAGTTGGTGGTGATGTCGGGATACTCCTGGGCCACCCTTTCAAACGTCCGGTCCCACAGCACCATGCTGTAGCCCAGGGCGTTCGACTTGGTGATCGAGGTGACGTGGTTCTCCTTGGCGCGTTTGCGGGCCAGGTCGAAGGCGTAGCGAATGACTCGCTCACACCCTCGGCGGGTGAACACCGCCGTCTGCACAGCCACCTCGTTTGGATGGCCCTCGTACATGAAGCCTCCCATGTTGGTGTACTCGCCCTCGGTGTTCTCCCGGATGACGACCATATCGATGTCGTACGGCTTTTTGCCGGAGAGCGGCGACGTCACGCCCGGGTAAAGCACCGACGGCCGCTCGCAGACGTACTGGTCGAACGTCCGGCGGATTGGCAGCAACAACCCGTTCAGGGTGATGTGGTCCTGGATATCGGGATGGCCGATTGCGCCGAGGAATATGGCGTCGTAAGCGCGCAATTGCTCGACCCCGTCCTCGGGAAGCATCCGTCCGTTCTTGAGGTAGTACTCGGACCCCCACGGCAACTCGTCGAAGGTCCACTCGATTCCGTACTTCGACCCGGCCGCGTCGAGCACCTTCAGTGCTTCTCCGACCACTTCAATGCCGATCCCGTCGCCTCTGATCACGGCGATCTTGTGCTTGCTCATTTGTCCGCCTGTTCCTGAAAACGCTGGATGTGCCCCGAATGTATCCGGTGAGTCCGGGTCTGTCGCCTCACTGTCAAAGCCCGAACCTCAGGCGTCAACAAACCCTCCTGTCCTGTGGCCTGTCTATCTGCCTGACCGTTTCTCGATCGGGATGATCGTCGCCGCGATATCAAGATCCGAAAGCCCGCTGTCCCGGCCCTCGTACAGGATGCCGGCGGCGGCGCGCCCGGTTGGCATGGCAAGGCCCATCTCGTCGGCCATCGACATGATGATGCCGATGTCCTTGATCAGGTTCCGCATCGCGGCGCCGGAGTTCTCAAAATCGCGGTCCGCCGTGATCGGGCCTGAGCGGCCGACCATCGTGCTGCCCCCGAAGCTTTTCTGCAGCAGGTCCGTAGCCTTCCGGATATCGACACCGGCGGTATTCGCCAGGTTGAACGCCTCCGCCGCCGCGACCGTGTGGACGCACGTCAGGAGCTGGTTGATCAACTTCATCGCCGTGCCGGCCCCGCTCGCTCCGAAGCGGACGACGTTCGCGCCCATCATTTCGAACTCGGCGCGTGCGTTTTCAAACGCGTCCTCATCTCCGCCGACCATGATCGACAGCGTCCCGGCCTTTGCGCCGTCAGGCCCACCGGAGATCGGGGCGTCCAGGAACTGCGTTCCCCGCTCTTGAGCGCGCTTTGCCGCGGTCCTTGAGAGCCCGACGCTCACGGTACTGTGATCTACGACGATGGTCCCGGATTTCGTGTTCGCGAACACCCCTTCTTCGCCCATCAGGATTCGCTCGCACGTCTCCTCGTTAGGCAGGCACACGAGAACCAGGTCGCTTCCGGACGCGACCTGCGCAACGCTGGTGGCCGCTTCTGCGCCCATATCCGCCAGCGCGTGCACGACTTCCTGGCTGCGGTTATGGACCATCAGGTCGGCCCCGGCGTTCAGCAGGTTGACCGCCATCGGTCGTCCCATGTTTCCGAGTCCGATGAAACCGACCTTCCTGGCTGGCATGACGGGCGTTGTCCTTTGCGTTCCTGCGGAAGGCTGGTGTGATATCGGTTGGGGGGCTGCGAGGCGCGCCGCAGCTTTCGGCGGTCAGCGCGGAAGGGCCGGAATCGGCCCTTTCAAAGCGGGAGCGATTATATACTCCGTGACCGTTCCACCTGGTTAGCCCGGTTCACCGGGAACCCGTCGAGCAACCCGTCCTCTGAGGTCCAGAAATGGGGGAGGCCATATATGGCGATCCTGCGCCTTGATGAGCAGACCACGCGCGAGTCGCGGCCCGGTGTGGTCGGCCGTGCCATCGGAGGCCCGGCGACCGGTGCAACGCAACTGTCGGCCGGCCTGAACACGCTCGCTCCCGGTGCGCTGATCGACTACCACTCGCACCCGGACGCCGAGATCATGCATTACGTGATCGAGGGTGATGTCGAATGCGTGCTGGACGGGCATCGTGTCTCGCTCCACGCGGGCGACGGAGTGCTCGCACCGGTCAACGCGAAACATTCGTTCGAGAACCGCAGCGGCGCGCCGGTCGTCTTCATAACCGCGAGCACGACGATCGGCGCAGGTCGCGAGGCGCACGAACCGGACCCGCCGAGCCACGGTCCGTTGCCGAAGTACATCGTGTTTGCAGAGGACGTCGTTCCAACCTATCCCTGGCCCGGGACCGAGAGATTCGACCCGATGGACGCCAGTTTCGGTTCGTCCACGCTGCTTTTCAGCAAAGGGGTGATCGCTCCCGGATCGGTCGCTCCCGCCCACTTCCACCCGGAGACCGAAGAGTTCATGTACTGCCTGTCGGGCGAGTTGATGGCGATGTACAACGGCCAAGAATTACCGCTCCACGCCGGCGACATGTTCCTGGCCGAGCCCGGCGCCCATCACACAATCTTTAACGCTTCAAGCGCGACCGCCATCTTGATCGCCGTACACCCGACCACGGCCCCGGTGCGGCGGCCGGTCGACTGGACGCCGTCGACCCCCCTTCCCGCTACCCCGGCCACCTGAGCCCACTGCCATATCCAATATCCAGTAACGGGAGCCTTCCCCTGAATGTCGATCCTCCGCCTCGCCGAACAGAAGATAACGGAGCCTTATCCCGGCGTCAGACAGCGCACGGCTGCCGGCGCGGAAACAGGCGCGACGCAGCTCCGGGTGTTTGACGCCGTGATACAGCCGGGCGCGGCCGTCCCCTACCACGCCCACTCCAATACCGAGGCGACATACTTTGTCGTCGAAGGGGATCTTGCAGCGGTGGTGGACGATCGCCGGGTCGACGTACGCGCAGGCGATCTGGTGCTGGCGCCCCCGGGAGTGGGGCACGGGTTCACCAACAACGGTAACGGCGAGGCGCGCATCGTCACGATGTTCCCCCACACCGACCCGGCGGTCACGCAGCTGGAACCGGCCGGCCAGACAACCGACTCAGGTGAAAGCGACCAGTCCCCGTACGTCGTGTTCCGGGACGACGTCGAGCCTTGGACGCCGTGGGAGCGATGCACGCGGTACGACATGATGAACCACGAGCGGGGAGCGCTATCGACTTCGTTCAGCGAACTCGTGTTCCAGCCCGGTTCGATGGCGCCGCCGCACTACCACCCGGAAACCGAAGAGGCGATGTATTGCATCGCGGGCTCACTTGTCGCGATGTACGGGGGCGACGAGTTTCCATTCGGCCCCGGAGACATGTTCGTCGCGGAACCCGGTGTCCGGCACACCGTGTTCAACGCCTCCGAAGAAGTCGCCGTGCTCCTGCCGCTGCACCCGACCGTCGTCCCCGTACGCGAACTGGTCGACTGGACGCCGAAAACTCCGCTGCACGCCTGATCCTGCTGACCAGCCAGGACAAACCCGGGCGCTCTACCGGATATCACGCCTCAAACGACCCGGTTCTTGACCTCTCCGCTCAGGAACGCCAGAACGTTGTCGACCACCATGTCCAGGCTCGACGCCAGCGCCGTATCGGTCGTACTGGCGGTGTGAGGGGACAGCAACGCATTTGGCAGCGTACGCAGCGGGCTATCGGCGGGTAGCGGCTCCGACTCGAACACGTCCAGCCCGGCCCCGGCCAGTGCGCCATCGCGTAACGCCTCTTCCAGGGCCGCTTCGTCGATCACGTCGCCGCGCGAGGTATTGATTACGAACGCAGTCGGCTTCATCTGCGCCAGCTCCGCCGAGCCGATCATGTGGCGCGTTTCCGGGGACCCGCGCAGGTGGATCGAGATCGCATCCGATTCCGTCAGTAGCTTCGAAAAGTCAACGAAATCCAGCCCGGTGGTCTCCGGGTTGTATCGCTCAGGGTGGAGCGTCCAGGCGATCACGTTCATTCCGATGCCGCGCGCGATCGCCGCCGTCTGCTGGCCGACCCGGCCGGCGCCGATGACGCCAAGCGTCTTGCCGTGAAGCTGGGTGATCATCCCGCGCGGCCACTCGCCCTGGTGAATCCGGTAGTCAAGCTGCCGGACCCGATGCGCTATGGCGAGCAACAACGCCAGGGCATGTTCGGCCACGGATTCGGTCGCTATGCCCGGCGTGTTGGTTACCGTGATACCGAACCGCTGCGCACTCTCAAGGTCGATATGGCCGACGTTCGGACCCCATACGGCCAGGTGTTTGAGCCGGCCGCAGCGCGACAGCACTTCGTAATCGAATCGCGTTGAAGCCCGGAGATTCACGACCGTGTGCGCAGTCGCTATGCGCTCAACAATCTCGCCCACGCCCGACGGCAGGCTGTCGAACAGCTCCATCTCGAGATCGGGAACCGAACGGAGGCGCACATGCGCCGGCGTGTCGCTGACCACCGGCGGAGAGTCGTCAATAACTACCAGTCTGACCAAAAATACCGCCCGGAACCCTCTCGTGTTTCATCCCGCGGGGCTTATGCCCGTCAGCGCCCCGCAACGGTGCGATCACGATGCGGAAGTTCGTGTTTGTGCGTGCTAACATACCGCCGCCCTGAGGGCGACCGCTATATCCCGGCCACTTCCCGATCTGGCGTGAGACGCCTATTTTCGCCGAAATTCCGATTTCTTCCAAGAATTTTTGAGGTCCCATTGCTTCAAATCTCCGCATGCGCGTGGGCGCTCAGGACAACCCCCATCCAGTCCCTGGACCGCGTCAGGTTGGCCGGGTTCGACACGGTGGATTTGCGACCCGACTGCTGGGACGGGATCGAGGGCGAAGCCGACATCTCCGGCCGCGGGCTGAAACTGGGGTGCTTCGGCCTGCTCGGCGGGCCGCTGACCGGTGAACTGTCGATCGACGACATAACCGGAGACCGGGCGCAGCCGGTAGTTGATTACCTTTGCGACGTGATCGACAGGGCCGGGACGCTGGGCGCCGACCGCGCTTACATGATCACGCCGTCCAGTTATCCCGATGACGACGCGCAATACTTGGCGTCTATCAGGTCGCTGGCCGACCACGCGTCGGCGGCCGGACTCAAGCTCTGCCTGGAGCCGACCCCCGGTCGCTCCCTTAACGACGATGCCGCCTGTCTGGAATTTGTCCGGAAGACGGAGCACGAAAACGTCCATGTTCTCGTCGATTTCGGACACTGCCTGATCACCGGCGAAGTCCCCTCGGAGAGCATCCGGAACGCCGGGGATCGCCTCGGATATGTTCACCTGGACGATAACCACGGCGTGACCGATGACCATGTGGCGCTCTTTGACGGGGTGCTGAAGGCGCCGGTGATCGAAGATTTCCTGGACACCCTGGTCTCATTGCCCTACAACGGCGGCGTCGGAATCGAGTTCAAGATCACGACGCCGTCGCCGATGTCGGCCCTCGTCCAGGCGCGCGACTTCATACGTGATTGGGAGTCACGCCGGGGCGTGCCGGTCTGATCGAGGATAGCCCGTGACCGCCAGAAGGACGGCAGTCCATGAAGATTGAACGTATAAATCCAGACGGGCTGTATCGGCCACCGTCTTACCACCACGTCGTCCGCGCTTCGGGTGGCACGACGCTCTGGATCGCGGGACAGGTCGCGACCAACCCTGCCGGGGACGTGATCGGCGTGGGCGACTTCGAGGCGCAGACCCGCCGGGTATTCGAAAACCTGCGCATTGCCCTGGAAGCGGGAGGCGCGGGATTCGAGAACGTAGTGAAGCTGACGACGTTGATTGTCGACTTCACCCCGGACCTGATCCCGTCCCTGTTCTCTATCCGCGCCGAATATATCGGCGAAGCGACGCCCGCCAGCACGCTCATCGGGGTTCAGGCCCTCGCCCGTCCGGAGTACATGATCGAGATCGAGGCCATCGCCGTCCTCGACTGACCGACGTCTCCACTCTCGACCGGCGGATCAGGCACGCGGGTCCGGCGCATTGCGATCCGCCCACCGCGGAAGAGCCTCTGGTACCTGCGTTGTGCGACCCGATCCCAACCCTTCGACAAGTTCACAGCAGACTCTCCACGCTCCCGGGGTGAAGGTCCCAAACACGCCAACCTAGTGGCCGTGCCCCTCGTGCCCGTGTCCTGCGCGCTCCTGTTTGCCGCGAACGTCGTGAATGGCGTCGTGGAACACCTTCTTGATCGCCTCGTGCCGCTCCGGACTGTCGGGGATCGCCAGGGTATCCAGCCACTCCAACCCGCCCTGCATCACGGTGATCAGGTGCTCGCCGGCCGACTGCTGGAACAGCTCACTCCCTTCTTCCACCACGTACACCGGCGATGTGTGGGCGTTCATGTTCACCGGCCATACGTGCCAGGCGACGTTCTCGCTGCCGCAGCGCGCCGCCAGCCATCCGGTTCCCTCGATACGGACATCCTCGTTGAGTGACAGCGACAACGCCCCATCACGGGAACTCTCGCTCGCTATCACCCGGCCGTTGAACACGACATCGAGCGTGTGTATCGGCGACGCCGATAACGCAGATACCTCGATACGTACCGTCGCACCGCCGTTGCCAAGCTTCAGCTCGTCGCCCGGCACGCGCCCGTCCACGGAGAACGAGAGGATCGGCCCCGAGGTTGTCACCGTCTTGCCGGCGCGTACCGCCCGGCCCCACGACGCAAACGAAAACTCGTCGTCGCCTATGTGGGCGTAAGTCCGTACGCCTCCGATCGGCATCGACGCCGACATCTTGTCCGTCCCGCCCACGGCCGCCACGCGGTATCCGGCGTTCAGCAGTTGGTACCACTCGTGGACGGCGAAGGTGTCCATGCTCGGCGACCAGAAGTCCCGGATCTCCAGTCCGTCGACCACGCCCCGTATCACCTCGGCGTACACCTCTGACTCCGGGAACGGGAAGTGCGGAACGATCACCACACCCTCTTTGCGGCGGCACTCCTCGGCCCATTCGCTCATCGCCCTCTTCACCGGGTCCCCGATGTAACCCTCGGACGGCCCGCCGGTGGAGAGCGGGAATATCGGCGAGCCGGTGTACGCCAGCAGGTTGATGTGCCCCATCAGGTGCTGCCGGTTCTCCGTGCCCACCCAGATGAGCGTCTCGTCGGTGGAGGAGCCGGATAGAGCGCCGGTCAGGTCGCCCACGTTGGTGAACAGATCGCCCCACTGCGCGGCCAGCAAATTGACCAGGTTCGTGTCCTCCGCCGCCGCCTCCAGCCGGGCCGTTTCTGGCGACAGGAAATGCGTGTGCGTGTCAGCCGTGACCCATCCATCGGGCCTCGTTTCGACGATACGCTCCAGTTCAATTCGTAGCTCGCGCTGACCGGGTTCGATCCGCAATTTCTGGCGGACCGGCGCGTACTCGAACCCCTTCACCACCTCCACATACACGTCGCCAATCGGCAACTCGCCCTGCAACGTCCCGTCCACGTACGCGTACTGGGTCGAGCCGAGGACAAGATCGGCGCCGTAGTCCTCGAACCAGTTGTCGTTGACCTCATGGCGGTGGCCGTACGGCGGAATGTAACGGCCGTCCGGGGCGCGAAAGTGGATGCGCGCCGGAGTGGGGCGGCCGGTCGCGGCGTCGACGATCGTCGTGTGGATCCACTGGCGATCGGCCGTAAGCAGCCTGATCCGGGCCCGCCCGTCCGTCGCGGTCACTTCCCCGGACTCAAGCAGGCCCGTCATCTCAAACTCGTGGCCGCCGATGGAAAGCGTCGCGTCCGGGTTGGCGGCGACATCGAGCACAAGAGACGCGTCGCCGCCCGCCTCATCGCCCCAGCCCTTGCGGTCGTCGGCCAGCCAGGCGTCCGGGTCGAAAGCCGGCACCGCGTAGGAGCGCGCAACGGTCCCGAGGTCGATCTCAACTTTTAGCGCCGTGGGATCGACGTCTTCACCGGCCGGCAGCTCGACCGCCACGCTCTCAAGCTTGCTGTGGCGCAGCGGGTGATGGTTGCCGTGAAACAGGGTGATGGCGCCGATGCCGACCGAGGCGCGGCCGGTCGGCGTTACGCGAATCCCCGTCAGTTGCCGCTCCGGGTGCGGGTTCGGCAGCGCGTACAGCAGCCACGCCCCTTCGCCGCTCGTGAGGGCTTCAAGCGGACCGACGTTGACGTTGAGTTGCATCCGCCCCCACAGGTTCCGGGGCGACGGCCCACGGAAGTCCAAAGCTACCGGCTCGAAATGGTCTTTCGCCGCGTACGTGCTCTGGGACCGGTTGCGCGGGTTGTTGATCTCAAACTGCCGGCGTACAGGCGCCGAATGTTCCGACCCGTCCGCGTATAGCAGCGCGTACTCGGCGAGAACCTCACCGGGGTTGAGCGCGACCGGCGGCCGGCCCGCCTGCAGCGGGTACGGATCGCGCAACCGCCCTGACTCGTCGAGCGCGGCGGCATCGCACACGTGCTGGAAAACGACGAACGGAGCGCCGTCATCTCCCGGGGCGTCGATCGCGATCTCGACCGGGGTGATCGCGCCGCCGGCTCCCACCACGATGATCGACGGCTCGCCGGCGTCCTTTCCGGAAAACGGGACGCCCCAGAACGTATTCTCGCCGCCGGGCAGCCCGGCGACAGCCGTCGCCGTCCCCTCGTCCCACGGCGAGCCATCGGTACGACGGTGGGTGTATGCGGACGAAAGATCGATCGGCGTGAATTTCGGCATGACGGTCTCCGGGCTGGCGCGGGCTGACGGGGCGCATGGTACCCCGGCGCCAGATGAGCCTCGCCGGCGAAGCGAGCGGGCGTCTCGCTTGTTAACCCGAGGCCACTTTGCATGCGGCCGCGCGTCCCCGGCCTTCGGCGCCGCTCGTTAGCTGTATCGCCGGATCGATACCCGCCACAGGACCGGCAAACTCCCTCACATCGCCGAGCGGACGGCGAAGATACCGATTTTCGGGCGGCCCGGACTGTGTCGGCCGTTCCCTCCCGGACATCGCCTACCTGCGCCCGGAGTCGCAACACGACGCGGGCCGGTCAAGGCTCGGTAAAGACATCGTAGGGACGAGCGCCGGTCCGTTCGTCGATGTGTGTGATTGACGAATATATAAAGAAATGTTTATATTCCCCTGCTTATCGATCAGATCGGGCCACCCCGACCCCGGAGAGTGATCGTGCCTCGCCACCTGAAATCCGCCGAAGACTTCATCACCATCGGCGAGAACATCCACACCACGCGCGTCGTTCTGCGCAACGGGCGGCGGGTCCGCACGCTTGAGGACGGTACCGAGGGCGTGCCGTTCAAGGATGAGCACGGCAACGACCTGTTCTTATCGATACCGGACAGCTTCAAGGAGCAGCAGCCGTACCGCTTGAACCAGGTCAAGCACTTCATGATCGCGGTGTGGAAGGGCGTGAACGGGGACACCGACGAACAGGCGGTGGGAACGGCGTATATCCACCGGGAGGTGAGGCGTCAGACGAAAGCCGGGGCGTCTTTCCTTGACCTGAACGTCGATGAAGTAAGCCCGTATCTCGATATCCAGAAACGGTCGATGGAGTGGCTGGTCCAGACCGTCGAGGCGGTATCCACGCTTCCGTCCAGCATCGACTCGTCCAACACCGAGATCATCGAATCCGGGCTCGCCGCGTACAAACGCGTCGCCGGCCGGCCCATGATCAACTCGGTCGCGCTTGAACGCGTCGATGTGATCGACCTCGTGAAAGAGAACAACGCCCACGTGATCGTCACGGCGGCCGGCGAGTCCGGGATGCCAGACGACGCACAGGACCGGCTCGACAACATCAGCCAGATGATGAAGCACATCGAGCGCGCCGGGATTCCGACGGGCGACGTCTACGTCGACTGCCTGGCGTTCCCCATAGCGATCGCATCGACATACGGAAACGACTACCTGGACGCCGTCGCCGGGGTCAGGGAAAAGTTCGGGCCTGACATCCACATAACCGGCGGCGTCAGCAACGTGTCGTTCGGGCTGCCAAAACGCAGGCTGATCAACGATACGTTCGTGCACCTCGCCATAGAGCGCGGGCTGGACAGTGGCATCATCGACCCGATGCCCACCTCGATCCAGAATGTGCTGGACCTGGATACCGAGTCGGAACCTGTCCGGCTGGCGATCGACATGCTGCGCGGCAACGACGACTACTGCGTGAACTACATCAAGGCGTTCCGCGACGGCCGGCTGGACTAACCGCCGTATCCACGAATGCTGTGCGCAACCGCTATGGCCTGTCATTCTGAGCCCGAGGCGAAGAATCTCCCGGCCCGAGAATCACTCGAACGGACTCCCGCGACAACCCTCGCCCGTCTCTCAGGACCACCCTTCATCGGCGTCACGGGCGACCCCCACCGCTGGATTACGGGAGCGTCTCCGCCCAGACCAATGCGGTGAACAGAAAGTCGGGAGATTCTTCGTCTCGGACTCAGAATGACAATGTGGCGGCCACAGTCTCACAACAACCCCGATCCGAATACGGAGGCATCCCCTTGGCGCTCATTCGCCTCATGTACTGGAAAGAGATCCCCGTCACCGTGCAGGCCACCGAAGGCGGCGAGACAATTACGCATCCGCTGGACGCCCGGTTCCAGGAGGCGACCGACGCGGTCGCGATGTTTGACGGCAGCGCCGGCACGGACGATTACCTGATGGCCTGGGAGCTGAAAGATTACGGTGAGGTGGACGCGCCGCTAAAAGAGGCGGCCGCCGCGATCGCTCAACGCTTTAATGAGGGTTTCCCGAAGGACTTCGTGGCGCGCATCAGGGACCTGGACCGCGCCGGCAAACGAAACCCGACGCCCGGCGCCATCGACGACTGGCTGGAAGACTGACCCGCCCTTTGAGACGCGCGCCAGCGCCACTCAAGCCGAAGTAAACTGACAGCGATACAAAATGCCGTGAACGCATCCCTGAACGTTTCCCTGAACGCGTTGGGGAAGGCCTCTGGGTGATGCCGGCCGCAAATTGGAACCCGATGACTTCGACCACCACCGTCACACTGCTCGAACGCCTCGGACGAGGCGACACGATCATTTCCGACGGCGCGACCGGGACCTATCTCCAGGAACACGGACTGGAGCCCGGTGGCTGCCCGGAAGAGTTCAACGTGAGCCACCCGGACATCGTCCGGGACATGGCGAAGCGTTACTTCGACGCCGGCTCGGAGATGGTCCTGACCAACTCGTTCGGCGGCTCGAAGTTCATGACCAGGAAGTACGGTTTTGAGGACCAGGTGGCTGAGTTCAACCGCCTGGCCGCCGAGCACGCCCGCTCCGTCGCCCCACCCGGCGGTTACGTGATCGGCTCCGTCGGCCCGACCGGCGAGTTCCTGGAGCCGCTTGGGCCGGTGTCCGAAAAAGAGATGTACGACGCCTTCGCGGAACAGATCACCGCGCTGGCCGAGGGCGGCGCAGACGGCGTCGTGATCGAGACGATGACGGCCATCGAAGAAGCGACCCTGGCCGTCCGAGCGGCGAAGGACAACACCGATCTGCTGGTAATGTCGACGATGGTCTACGACCCGGGCCCGCGCGGCTTCTTCACGATGATGGGCATCACGCCGGAACGCGGCGTCAAGGAGTTGCGTGAAGCCGGCGCAGACGTGGTGGGCACAAATTGCGGCAACGGCATCGAGCGGATGATCGAGATCGCCCGGCTGATGCGCGCCGTGGACGATGGCTTCATGATCGTCCATTCGAACGCGGGCATCCCGGCGATCATCGACCTTGAGATCGTTTATCCCGAGACGCCGGAGTTCATGGCGGAGCACTTCAAGACGCTTCGAGACCTGGGGATCAACATCCTCGGCGGGTGCTGTGGCACCGGCCCGGACCACATCAAGGCCCTCGGGATCGCGCTCAGGGGCTGAACCAATTTCCAGAAGCATTCAGGAACATCTGGCGATATTGGGGAAGCCCCGGAAAATCCCGTGAATCAGAGGACCCACCTCCGATGACAACGCTCGAACTGCTCAGGCCGCGGGATGTAATCGCCCGCTACGGCAACTGCGTTGAACTGGTGCCCATGGACCCGAACTTCCACGACATCAGCGTCGGGTTGTACGAGCGGGACGGAGTCGCCACCGTCTGGACCTTCAGCAGACGCCCCGGCGTGGAAGACCGCATGCGGGAAATCGTCGAGCGTCTGATTCTTCTCGGCGGAATGGAACGCGCCGGCGAGTGGAACCGCATGCGCTTCCCCTGCGGGCGCATTCACACCCGCCCGCTCAAGTTCCTCACGGTCGCCGCCATCGAGCGCACTGCAGAGCGGGACCGGCCGGAAGAGTTGCGGATCAAGGACTCCAAGAGCGCCCTGATGATCGAGATGACGGGAGAGCAGGCGGACGGCCGTTACGTCTACCGCGTCTCGGCGACCGGTGAGGCCAAGAACCCGGCCCTTCGCCTGAAGGCGATAATCGCCGGGTTCCTGCGTTACGGCGAGATGGAGAAGATCGACGAAACAACTGTCTCGTTCAACTGCGGCCGTCGACACGACGGGCTGGCGCGGCTGATACTGCCCTACTCCAGGAACATCAGCGCCGTTGAGGATGCCCTCGAAGCCGACGCCTTGCGCGGGCAGATGACGACCTCCACCCTCGGTTTTTCTTCTACTTGATCTGGGACCTGAAACGCCACCGGAGCCCACCCAATGCCGTATGTAGAGACGATGACACCGCGGGAGCGCGTTATGAACGCGCTCGCCGGCCTCCCGGTTGACCGCACCCCCGTGTCCAATCCGACCAATGTCGCTACCGTCGAGTTGATGGACCTGGTGGACGCGCCCTTCCCCGACGCCTGCCGGGACCCGGAGCTAAACGCCCGGCTCGCCGCCACCGGGTACACCGAGCTCGGCTTCGACTCGATTCAGCCCTACTTCACCATCATCCAGGAGTCGTCCGCCCTGGGCTGCGAGATGCAATGGGAGCAGAAGGACAACTGGCCGACGGTGCGCATGTCCAACCCCATATGGAAGGGCGAGGACGACGTCAAAATCCCGGCGGACTTCCTTGAGCACAGGGACACGAAGAGCGTCACCGGGGCCATCGAGATCCTGAAGCGGGAATTTGGCGACGAGGTCGCCATCTTCGGCAAGTCGATGGGGCCGTGGACACTCGCTTACCACGTGTTCGGGGTCGAGCCCTTCCTGCTCATGACTATCGACGACCCGGACATGACGTTGCGGATCCTGGACAAGCTGAAAGAGGCGACGGTCCTGTACGCAGACGCCCAGATCGCCGCCGGAGCGGACGCCATCTGCCTCCCCGACCACGCCACCGGCGACCTGGTCTCCGGGGAGTACTACAAACGCTTTCTCCAGGAAATCCACACCGAGATGGCCGAGCGCATCGATGCGCCGCTCATCCTGCACATCTGCGGCCGCACCCTGGACCGCATGCCCTACATCGCCCAGACCGGCATGGCGGCGTTCCATTTCGATTCCCGTAACGATCCGCAGGAAGCGATGGACGCCGTCGATGGCGGCATCGCTCTCGTGGGCAACATCAACAACCCGGAGACGCTCTACGCCCGCGGGCCGGACGAGGTTCGCCGGGAGGTGTTCGCCTGTCTCGAGGCCGGCGTGCAGATGATCGCCCCCGAGTGCGCCATCCCGCTCCAGACAAAACTCCAGAACCTGCTGGCGATCCCGGAAGCCATCAAGGAGTGGAGCGCCGAGCGGCTGTGATCCGGCCTCTGCGCGGGAATCCCCGCATACGCGCGGTTATCCTTCTTGACAGATATATAACGATATGTTTATGTGTGCGTATAGTTCTCTAATGCGGCCCGCGCTCAGACGCGGCCGCGCCCGTAGCTGACTCGGAGAATCGGCCTTTGCCAATCGTTCACGAAGGACTCGCCAGGGAGTTCGAGTACGTCACCCGGGAAGACGAACGGGAGATGATCCTCGCCCAGATCGAAGCGGGCGACGCGCTCATGCAGCAGATGGCGTACAGCTTGATCACTGGCGATCACCATGCCATCGACGAGCTGACCCAGAAGGCGCTCGGAGAGGGGCGGGAAGCCAACGATATCCTCGACGAAGGACTGATCGCCGGCATGGCCGTCGTCGGCGTCAAGTTCCGGGACAACATCATCTTCGTGCCGGAAGTGCTAATCGCGGCACGCGCCATGAAGGCCGGCATGGCCCACATCGACCCGATTCTGTCGGCATCCGGAGTGGAACCCGTCGGTACGGCCGTCTTCGGCACCGTGAAAGGCGACCTGCACGACATCGGCAAGAACCTCTGCATCATGATGATGCGGGGGGCCGGTTTCATCGTCCACGACCTCGGGGTCGACACGAAGCCCGATGAGTTCATCGAGGCCGCCGACGAGAATAACGCTGACCTGGTGATGATGTCCGCCCTGCTCACCACGACGATGCCGAACATGGGCCGCACCATCACCGCTTTCGAGGACATGGGGATACGGGACGAATACAAGTTCATGACCGGCGGCGCGTCGGTGACGCAGGAGTTCGCCGACGACATGGGCGCCGATGGATACGGCGATAACGCAATCTCCTGTGTGGCGAAGGCCAAGGAACTGATCGGAGTGGCCCAGACAGCAAGGTCCGGGTAACTTTCCCCTGTAACGAATATCGGGCAACGAATACGGGGCGGCGCTCATGGCGGAACCATCCAGTAATCCCCTACCCGGCAGCCGGGCAGATGCCGACCGCTTGCGCGCAAGCATGTCACGGTTAATGGATATCTACGCCGGCATTTCGGAGACCGCTGCCGCCCCCGGACAAACCCGCTGCCCGTATAAGGACGCCCGGGCGCGTTGTACGGCGCGGTTCCCATGCCGGAACCAGTTCTACAAGGTCGTCGGCGAAAAGGCGATCTGCACCGGGAGCGACGATCTCGACTACCGCCTGGCGTGGGAGACCTAAGGCTTCCCGCATAGCTTGTGGTCAACCAGACTGTGTTGTCATCCTGAGCCCGAGGCGAAGAATCTCCCGGCCCGCGGATCACTCGACCCATACCCGCGACAACCCCCGCCAGCCGCTTCGGAGTACCGGCCACGGGCAGCACGAACCGGATTGCCGTTGTACATGGTTGCGGAAACGTCGTCATTGAAAACAACATGGCGCTTGAAAAGACAGGAGATTCTTCGCCCCGGGCTCAGAATGACAACCCGATGTCTAGCGCAGTGAATCACCCTCCAACAAGCCTCCTACTCATACCGATCAGGAAACATGGCACCTCTTCATCACGGCGACGAAATTCTGGAACTGGTCGCCGACCAGAGCATCTTCGATTACGCCGACGCGCTGGGCGTCCGCGTGCCGACGTCCTGCGGACGAACCGGCGAGTGCCATGAGTGCATCGTCGAGGTGAAACGCGGGCGAGAAGCGTTGAACGCTCCGACAGAGCCCGAGCGCTTCCTCCTGAATGACCAATACCGGCTCGCCTGCCAGGCCGTTGTGAAAGACCCCGACGCCGACATCGAGTTCGCCGTGCTCAGGCGGCAGCCGCGCATCATGACCCGTGGCGTCTCGCGCGGCGTCGCGCTCGACCCGTTGACCACACGCGTCGGTGACGATGTGGTGTTTGACGATCGCGTGATAGACCGGTACCGGGGGCATATCTACGGCCTTGCGATCGACGTCGGAACCACGACGGTAGTGCTGAACCTCGTCGACCTTGAGTCGGGCGAGGTCGTCCACACGGGATCTTTTGAGAACCCGCAACGGTTCGGCGGCAGCGACACCATGCGCCGCATCTCGTACGACAACGGCGATTACCGCGGCGAGTTGCAACAGGTGATTTTGTCGTCCGTCAACTTCGAGATCGGAGACATGGCGCGGCGGCTCAAGGTGAGACGGCGTCAAATCTACGAGGCCGTTATCGTGGGCAACACCACGATGCGCGAGATCTTCTTCGGGAACGACGTGCAGTCGATCGGCGAGCGGCCCTACCGGTCCGATGTCGAGGAGGAGTTCCTGGCGGGCAAACGCGAGACCACGGCGTTGAACGTCAGGGCACGCGACCTGGACCTACGTATCTTCCCGGACGCCAACGTGTACGGCGCGCCCCTGGTCGGAAGCCACGTCGGTGGCGATATCGCCGCAGACCTCCTCGCGATCGGCATAGAAGAACAGGAAGACGTAGTCGTGCTGGTCGACATCGGGACCAATACCGAGGTGGTCGTCGGCAACCGATACCGCTTGATGGCGGCGTCCTGTCCCGCCGGTCCGGCGTTTGAGGGCGGCGAGGTGACCTTCGGCATGCCCGGCTACGATGGCGCCATCGAAACGGTCCGCATCGCCAACGGAACGGTGGAGTACGACACCATCGGCGGAGCGCCGGCCGAGGGCATCTGCGGCTCGGGCCTGGTCGATCTGCTGGCGGAACTGCTCAGGACGCGCCGCATGAACGAGCTGGGAGTACTGGAAGACGGTGCATCCGAGTTCGACGTCGTGCCCGAGCGCGGCATCACACTTTCACGCGCCGACATGAGCGCCCTGGCGCAGGCCAAGGCAGCCAACTACTGCGGCCAGTGGATCGTCCTGCGAAAGTACGGGACCCCGCTGGAGAACCTGTCGCGGCTCTACCTGGCCGGCGGGTTCGCCAACTACATCAACGTCGAAAACGCCCGGAACATCGGATTCATCGCCAATATCCCGCTCGACCGCGTCTCTCAGATCGGCAACGCCGCCCTGGAAGGAGCGACCATCATGCTCAAATCAAGGATAAAGCGCCGGGAGATTGAGCTGCTGACCCGCGACATCGAGCACGTCGAGCTGGAGACATCCCCGGACTTTTTCGACCTCTTCGTGGAAGGCTGCCAGTTCAAGCCCATGAAACGGGACCTGACGTCTGCTTGAGCCCCGGGGCGGGCTGAATCCTTGGACGCTGATTGGCGTTGCTCGTTTCGCTTGACCACCATATAAGGACATGTTTATATGCAGGTGCCTGACGGTAACCATGAAACATTCCGGGAAACGACCCGGGAACCCACCGGACATGCGAGCGATTGATGGAACAGCTTCTGGCCGGACTGAGGGCTGCGGGTGA
>JACZRO010000126.1 GCA_022574675.1 Chloroflexota bacterium | reverse complement strand
GCGCTGGGTCCGATCGCCGGTTTGCTCATCGCAGACGCCTTCGGCTTCCAGGCCGGGTTCCGGGTCGCATCGGTCCTCCTGGTCACCGGGATCATCGGGTACGCGCTGGCGACGCGGAACGCGGCGAGGGCCTCCGGCGCGCCGGGGACCATATAGGCCACGGGTCAGACAAATCCCGGAGCGAGCGATGACGTCTCCCGCCACATGACCGGCGGCGTCTACAATTTCCAGGTTCCCGGCGCGTATGGTGAATTACCGGGCGAATGGCCGGGGCGTGATCGCATTATTCCAGGAGACGTCTTACCTCCCGTATGTACTTCGATCTTCGACTGTGGGGGCTCACCCGCGGCGTCCGGCTTCGCATCGCCTGGGCCGTTTCGCTCGGCCTGCTGACGGCGGCCGCCGGTGTGACGCGGCTCGCCCTCCTGGGCTGGCTGTTGGGCGAGGTGTTCACCGGACGCGGGCTCGGCTCGCTGGCGCTCCCGTTGGCGGCCGTGGGCGGGGTGGTCGTGCTGCGCGGCGTGCTCCAGTACTACAAAGAGGTGGCGGCGCACGGCACGGCGGCCCGCGTCCAACTGGCGCTGCGGGCGAACCTGCACGAGAAGGCGATCGAGCTGGGACCGGCGCACTTCAGCCAGCAGCGCACGGGCGACGCCATGCTGTCGATGGTGGACGGCGTGGAGCAGCTTGAGACCTTCTTCGGCCAGTACCTGCCGCAGTTCTTCGTCGCCCTGCTGACGCCGATCGGGATATTCGTCTTCATGGCGTTTCTCGACACGCGCACGGCGATCATATTCCTCGCCTTCGCGCTGGTGGCGCTGTTCCTGCCCGCTTTATTCCACCGGCTGAACCGCTTCCGGAGCGAGCGCCGGCGCGAGGCCTACGGGGCGTTCAGCGCCGAATTCCTGGACTCGATACAGGGCCTCGGCACGCTCAAGGCGTTCGGCCAGAGCGGCGCCCGCAGCCGGCTGCTGGCGCAGCGTGCACGCGCCGTGTTCAGGAGCACGATGTGGGTGATGGCGACGAACGCCGCGTCCGGCGGGCTTGGCATGGCGGCGATCGCCGTCGGCGCCGCGGTGGCGCTCGGCTGGGGCGCGCAGCGGGTCACGACGGGCGAATTGGAGCTGAGCGTACTGCTCGTGATCCTGATGCTGGGCGTGGAGGTGTTCCGGCCGCTCCGTGAATTGATCCTGCTCTTCCACCAGGGAATGAACGGCGTCTCGGCGGCAAGCGGCGTGTTCGCCATGCAGGACGCGCGCCCGATTGTGTCCGACCCGCCGTCTCCGGGGCGCGAGTTGAGACACGAGCTGGGCGACGCTGCGCCCTCGGTGGCGTTCGACGACGTCCACTTCTCCTACCCGGGCGGACGGCGGCCGGCCCACTCCGGGCTGAGTTTCTCGATCGCCGCCGGGGAGCGAGTCGGGCTCGTAGGCGTGAGCGGCGCCGGCAAGACTTCGGTCGTCAAGCTGTTGCTCCGGCTTTACGACCCGGACCGCGGGCGGGTCATGATCGGCGGGCACGACCTGCGCGAGCTGACGCTGGACCAGATTCGGAGCCGCATCGCCGTCGTCAATCAGGACACGTATCTCTTCCACGGCACCGTGGCCGACAACCTGCGCTTCGGCAACCCGGACGCCACGCCGGAGCAGCTCGAGGCGGCGGCCCACGCGGCGAACGCGCACGAATTCATCTCCCGGTTTCCGGACGGCTACGGCTCGGTGATCGGGGAGCGCGGCATCCGTCTCTCGGGCGGCCAGCGGCAGCGCATCGCGATCGCTCGGGCGCTGTTGCGCGACGCGCCGGTGCTGGTGCTGGACGAGGCGCTGTCGGCGGTTGACGCCGAGAACGAGAGCGTGATCCGTGAGGCGTTGGAACGGCTGATGGTGGGACGGACGACGCTGATCATCGCCCACCGGCTGTCGAGTGTGGTCAACGCTGACCGGATACTGGTGCTCGAGGACGGCCGCGTAACCGAGTCCGGCAAGCACGCCGATCTGATGCGAGCGGGCGGGATCTACGCCGCCCTGATGCGCGACCAGGTGGCGCCCCAGCTGCTGAAGGACGGGGGGAGGCCGGCCGCGCTAAATGTCCGGGCGGCAGCGACAAGGGAGGACGTGTTCGCCAGCGAGGCCGCCGAGATGGCGCCGACCGAGGCGATAACCCGCGCCGAGGGCATGGGGTGGCGGGAGACGTTCGGGGTGCTGTTCCGGCTGGTCGGCCCGTGGCGCGCCAAGGTGACGCTGACGTTCTTCCTGGGCGTGGCGCGCTTCGCCAGCATCATCGGCATCGGCGTGGCGAGCGCCCTGATCGTGGCGCAGGTGAAGGATGGCGACCCGTTCGGCTGGCTGGTCGTGGCGCTGGCCGTGCTGGCGCCGCTCAGCGCGTTGCTGACCTGGCTGGAGTCGTGGGTCGCCCACGACGTGGCGTTCCGCCTGCTCGCCGAGATGCGGATCGAACTTTTCCGCAAGCTCGACCAGCTCGCCCCGGCGTACTTCACGCGGCGACGGACCGGCGACCTGGTGTCGATGGCGACGCAGGACGTCGAGACGATCGAGTATTTTTTCGCCCATGCCGTGGCGCCGGGGTTCGTGGCCATAGTCGTCCCGGCCGCGGTGACGGTCGCGCTGTTCTTCCTCCAACCGTTGCTGGCGCTCACGCTGCTGCCGTTTCTCGCCGTCGCCGGGGCCAGCCCCTTTCTCGCACGCGGCCGCATAGACCGGCTCGGTTCCCGCTCCCGCGAGGAGCTGGGGATGATGAACGCACACGCCGTGGACACGCTCCAGGGACTGGGCGAGATCGTGGCCTTCCAGCGCGGCCCGGAACGGTCGGCCGAGTTTCTCGCGCAGGCGCGCCGCGCCGTCGCCGTGCGGCTGCCTTTCTTCCAGGAGCTGACACGCCAGCGGGCCTTTCTCGAGGTCACGATGGGGCTCGGCGGACTGGCGGTGGTGGCGGTGGGCGCGGCGCTGGTCGCGGGCGGGCGTCTCGACGCCGGGCTGCTGCCGCTGGCGACGCTGCTGGCGATGGCGGCTTTCCTGCCGGTCTCGGAGATATCGAACACCGCCCGGCTGCTGGCCGACACGCTCGGGTCGACGCGGCGCGTTTACGCCGTACACGCCGAGCCGGTCCCGGTGGAGGACGGGCCGGGAGTGGAGGCGCGGCCCGCTCGCTCGCCATCGCCAACCGCGGCCCCGGCGCTGGCAATGGAGCGCGTCTCGTTCGCCTACGAGACGATGGAGCGCCGTGCGCTGGACGAGGTGTCGTTCCAGGTGGAGACCGGGAAGACGGTCGCCATCGTGGGGCCGTCAGGCGCCGGCAAGACGACGGCGGCAAACCTGTTTCTGCGTTTCTGGGACGCCGATGACGGCACGGTGTTGATGGACGGGCATGAGTTGCGGCAGTTCCGCCTGGATGACCTGAGGGACCGGATCGCGCTGGTGGCGCAGGACACGTACCTGTTCAACGCATCGCTGCGTGAGAACGTCTTGATCGCCCGGCCCGGGGCCACCGAGACGGAGCTGCGCGCGGCGGTGGAAAGGGCGAGCCTGGCGGAGTTCGTCGGCTCGCTACCTGACGGGTTGGACACGCCCGTCGGCGAGCGCGGGACGCATCTTTCAGGTGGGCAGCGGCAGCGTGTGGCCATCGCACGTGCTTTTCTGAAGGACGCTCCGATTCTGATCCTGGACGAGGCGACTTCCCACCTGGACGCGGTGAACGAGCGCGCCGTCCGCGACACGCTGGACCGGCTTATGGCGAACCGGACGACGCTCGTGATCGCTCACCGATTGTCCACGGTGATTAACGCCGACAAGATCGTAGTGCTCGCCGACGGCCGTGTGGCCGAGACCGGCACGCACGACGAGCTGGTACGCGGCAACGGTCTGTACGCCCGGCTGGTGGCGGCGCAGCTCGGAGACGGGCTGGCGGCCGGCGATTAGCGCGGGGCGGGCGTGAGTCCGGGCCGATCCGCATCGGCCCGAAGGGCGGATAGTCGTTAGCCCCCACGGCGTTTTCGCGGGACGTCCTTCGAGAGCCTCAGGACACAATGTTCTACTCACGCGACGCGAATTGTCGTCGTCCTGAGCCCGCACCCGAAGGACCGGTGTAACCCCGAGGCGCAATTGGACCGAAACACACTGGGGGGGCCGATCCGCATCGACCCGAAGGGCGGATAGTCGTTCGCCCCCACGGCGTTTTCGCGGGACGTCCTTCGAGAGCCTCAGGACGCAACGTTCTACTCACGCGACGCGAATTGTTGTCATCCTGAGCCCGCACGCGAGGGATCTCCCGGATTGCATTCCGCCGCGTTCGCAATCCGCAATTCCACCGTCCGCCACGGCCGGTTGTCGCAGCGGATCAGGCCATTGGACGGCCGGAGCTCCAGTTCCACTGGTCCGAGGGCCACACGTTCTTGCCGCGGATAGCCGGAGCGCGTTCCCCGTCGTACCAGTCGGCGACGGTGTCGCGCCACTTTGCGATGTGCGGCGTCGTGGTGTGGAACGTGAACGCCTCCGGGTTGACGTACACCTCGTAGAGCCAGAGCTTCGACGGGTCCTTGACGTCCTGGTAGACGTCGAAGCGCAGGCAGCCGGGCTCCAACTGGGTTGAGCCCACGCCGTCCAGCTTCACGGCCTCGATGAAGTCATCGACACGCTCCGGCAACACGGGCAACTCTGCGTGGATGATGAACAGGTTCTCGTAGGAGAAGCCCTCGCCGACGCCGTCCCGGCTGGCGTTCCAGTCTGCGAGATCGCCCGGGAACACGTTGCGGCAACGGCCGACCTTCACGGGTCCGTCGATCATGTCCCTGGTGGCGTCGCGCCAGGCGGTCATGTGCGGCGCCTTGACGTGGACATCGTCGATCGCCGAGTCGTCGTCGTACACCTCGGTGAAAGCGATGCGGTTCGGGTCGTCCCGGTCCTGGATGATGTCAAACCGGTAACAGCCGGCCTCGTTGCCGACCGAGCCGCGGCCGTCGCCTTTGGCGGCCTCGAGGAAGGCGTCAGCCATCCCGTCCTTTATCGTGAACTGGACCATCAAGATGCGCATGCGGCTTCCTTATATGACACGTGACGACTTTGCTTAACGGTATTTCGCGGGGTCGTGAAAACGGCCCGCAGGCGGCCCGGGGGCGGGGTGCGGCGAGAGTATATCTGCCGATCGGCATGCCCGTCATGCGCCCGGGTAATTCGGGGTAATTTCGATCTGGAACGTGGTTTCGATCCGCCGGAGCAGCGTCCGGGCGGACGCGGTTACGCCCGTTCATCCGGTATGGGGAGGGCCCCGCTGCGATACGCGGTGCTACAATCGGCCCGTGATGAACTTCCAGATCAGCCATTGCGCCTGTACTTGTTGCAACGCCTGCGAGCCCGTGGCCGGTGGCGTCGTCTGACGCTATGCGCTGATCCTTGATCCCAGTAAGGACGCCCCCGCCGGTCACCGAGCCAGCGGGGGTTTTTATTGCCGTTTCGCTTCGTCCGCTTTTCGCCTTCGGGAGATCGACCCCAGACATGACCGAATCCAGAGACCCATTTTTCAGCTTCCCGCACCCGATCAACGCCTACGTAGCACGCTGGGTCGCGGGGGGCGTCGTCCTGATGGCGGTCGCAACGATCGCGTTCGACCAGCCCTGGATCATGCCGATCCTCGCCTACGGTTTCATAGCGCGCGTGCTCGCCGGACCGCGGCTGAGCCCCCTGGCCCTGTTCGTGACAAAGGTGCTTCAGCCGGCGATCGGCCACCCGACGAAGTTCGTCCCGGGACCGCCGAAACGGTTCGCTGCGGGCATCGGCGTGGCCTTCACGGTGACGGCGACGGTGCTGCACTTCGGTTTCGGGATGACGGGCGTGGCGTACGGCGTGCTGGGCGCGCTGGTGTTCGCGGCCGGGCTGGAGTTTGTGTTCGGGCTGTGCATCGGCTGCCACACCTTCAACCTGATGATGCGCGTCGGGATGTTGCCGGAGAGCGTGTGCGCAGACTGCGCCGGTTTCTCAGAGCGGCAGGCGCTGCTGGAGGCCGAAGGCCGGACGTAGGGGGCGCTGCCGATGGCAAGTCTGTACCAGGTGATGCTCATGGTGCGCGATGTGGACAGGATGGTCCGCTTCTACCGGGACATCGTCGGGCTGCGTGTGATTTTCCCGAGTGAGGAGCCCGAGGGCGGCTTTTCTGGAGAAAACTGGGTCGAGCTTGACGCGCTCGGCACGCGTCTCGCGATCCACGGCGGAGGCGAGATCAACGGCAAGGGGGCGACGACGCTATCGTTCAAGGTCGACGACGTCGAAGCCGTTTACCTTAGTCTCAAGCAACGGGGTTGCGAGATCGAACCGCCCGCCGAACTCGGTCCGGGAGTGTTCGTTTCAAAGGCGGTCGACCCCGAGGGGAACCGCCTGTCGTTCGACCAGGTTGCGGCGCCCGATCCGACGTAGGCGACGGATCGGCGCGAGCAGGGCGCCAGACGCCGGCTTGCTCGACCTTTCCAGGTTCCCCGGGGCGCGGGCAGGGACGAGCCATGTTGGCAAGGGCAGGCCGACGCATCGTCATTCCGAGTCCCAATGATCGAACAATCTCGTCGTTGATACCCGGGAGACCCTTTGTTTCGTTCCGGTGTCTCGTTTCGGCGCCGCGGCTCAAAACGACACACTTGTGGGGAGTGCTGTAGATCGCGAAGGCAAGCGACTGGAGCAGACCCCGTCAGGATAAGGTGCAGGCGAGCCTGCTCAGACCACCTGGTGCAGCAGGTCCTTCTCGCCGCGGCCCAGCCGTCCCAGGTTCTCGAGGAGGATGTCCAGCAGATTCTCCTCGTACATCCGTGTTTCCGATGCGTTGTGGGGCGTGACGATCACGTTGTCCAGATCCCAGTAGGGGCTGTCGGCGCCGAGCGGCTCTTCGTGGAAGTGATCGAGCGCCGCCCCGGCGATATCGCAGCGGCGCAGGGCGGGGACGAGGTCCTCGTCCACCACACATCCGCCACGAGCTACGTTCACAAGAAAGGCGCTGCGCTTCATTAGCCCGAGCGTCCGCTTGTTGATCAACCCGCTCGTCTCGTCGGTCAGCGGGCAGGTCAGAACGACGTAGTCCGACTCCCGGAGAAGATCGTCGAGGCCGTCCGTCCCTGTGACGCGATCGGCCGGGCCGTCGTAGGTCGAGGGGTCGCGCTTGGTGGCGATGACGCGCATGTTGAACGCCTTCGCCAGCTCCGCCACCCGCGAGCCGATCAGCCCCAGCCCGACGATGCCGCAGGTCTTTCCGGCGAGCTCGTCCTCCCGGTTGGAGATGTCGGAGATGTAGGCCCGCCAGTCGTGCATCCGCTGGTAGTCGCGCAGGAAGTGGAGGTGCCGGGCGAGCGAGAGCATGCAGGCCAGCGCCTGCTCGGCGACCGCCTCCCGCATCACGCCGAAGGCGCGCGTCAGGTGTATGCCCCGCTCCCGCAGCGTGCCGACCGGGAACTGGTCATAGCCGGTCCCGACGGACTGTATCCAGCGCAGCCTCGGGGCGTTGTCGAGCAACTCGTCGTGCCAAAGCCCGGACACGACCAGGACGTCCATCTCGGGCATGCGGGCGGCCAGGTCGTCCCGCGTGTAGACCTGGAAGTGGTCGATGCCGGTCTCGCGCAGAGCGAACCGTTCCTTTAGCTGGTAGGCGTGGTGGGCGAAGCCGATCGTGAGATTTGAGGCGGCCGGGAACGGCGTGTCGGAGGTGGTCACGTGTGGCTCCTGGTGGTGGACGGTTCCCGGGTCGTGACGAAGGGATCCCCCTCACCCCTACCCTCTCCCGCGGCGTGGAGAGGGGGCAAATGGAGAGACCTAGGGTATCTTGAATCTCTAACCAACGAG
>JACZRO010000125.1 GCA_022574675.1 Chloroflexota bacterium | reverse complement strand
GCCGCCGTCGGGAAGAAGCCCGGGACGATGGCGTTGCAGGTGATTCCGTATCGGCCCAGGCTGACCGCGAGCGCCCTGGTCAGGTTCACCACGCCGCCCTTGCCGGCCGTGTACATGTAGTTGTCCCGTCCGCCCCGGAACCCGAAGCCCGACGCGACATTTACGATCTTCCCGGAGCCCCGGTCCGCCATATGCTTCGACACGGCGCGGGAGCAGTAGAACACCGAGCTCAGGTTGGTCTCGATCCCTATTCGCCACGACTCGTCGGTGATCTCCCACAACGGCGGCCTGCCCTCGTCACGAACGATGCCGGCGTTGTTGAAAAGGACGTTGATCTCGCCCCATTCAGCCAGCACGGTCTCGAACAACCGGTTGACCTGGGCCGTGTCGGTGACATCGGTGGAAACGGCCATCGACCTGCCGCCGGCGGCCCTCACGATGTCGGCCGCTTCATCGATAGGGCCCTGCCGCCGCCCGGCGATCGCGATGTTGGCGCCGGCGTTCGCCATGCCGCGCACCATTTCAAGTCCGAGGCCGGTGCCGCCGCCTGTGATCACGACGTTCATCCCGTCAAGGTTCAGCGCATCAAGTACGCCCATCGGGTACTCCCTGTGACTTGCGCCGGCCTCGCCTCGTTCGGCGTTGGGCCGGTCCGGGTCGCCGCGCTCAGCGCGGAGTCGTCTGCAACGTTACTTCGCCGGCCTCGAGGCGGTGGACTACGCCATCGCGGTCGCGCAGCAGGAGGCGTCCAGAATCGTCGACGCCCTCGGCCACCCCGTGGATCGATTCATCGCCCCAGAGCACGTCGATCTCCTGTCCAATGGTTTCAAGCCGCTCGCTCCAGTCTGAGACCAGCGCGCTCATGGCTCCCGGGCTTGCGTAAATATCGTCCATCTCCTTCAGCAACCTTCGCATGACTTCCCGACGCGACACCGACCGTCCGTTCAATGTACGCAGGCTCGTCGCGATCTCCGCTATCTCCGGGTGCGCCGCGGCATCCAGGTTGACGTTTACCCCCGTGCCGATCACGGCGTAGTAGCCGGCGTCCGAATGTCCGGACTCGGCGAGCGTGCCCGATATTTTGCGATCAGCTGCGCGTACGTCGTTCGGCCATTTCAGGGTCACGCGCTGGCTTGTGAAGGCGTCCAGCGTTCGGGCGACGGCAAGGCCGGCGAGGAGCGGCATCTTCGGCAGGTCCGCCGCGTCCGGCCGCAGTAAGACGGAAAAAAGCAGGTCGCGCCCGGGTGGTGAGATCCACGATCGCGACATCCTGCCGCGGCCCGCGGTCTGAACGTCGGCAATGACCACAAGGCCTTCCGGCTCACCCGCCTCGGCGGCACGCCGAGCGTCGTCGTTGGTGGAGGCGGTCGTCTCATGCCACACGATGCGGCGGCCCACCACGGCGCGGCCGTCCACAGACTCAAGCCCGTGGAATTCGTTCGTCGTGTCGTTCAAAGCGCCTCTCTGGGTAACTCCGGGATGATGCCGCCGTAGTATCGCCGCCGCGAATCGCCTGTCAAACGCATCACGGTCGTGCCCGCTGTGTTGGTGGAAACCCTCACTTACATAGGTAGGTCCAAGGACGGCGGAGACGGGTGGCCCGGCTAGTCTGAGATTGCACACTGCCCGGGAGAGAGAGGCCGTCGTCCCCGGGTCAGTTTGATATTCGGGCAAAGCCCATCGAGAGGTACGCATGGCTCAGCAGGCAGCCAATAAGCAGCACGACGAACTGGATTCTGAGTCGATCGAGTCGCTGTGGCGTCAGGCGATCCTCATCCGTGACATCTCGCGTGACGAGATTGAATCCTCACGACGCCGTCGAGATGAGGCCGAAAAGGCCCGGCTGGAAGCGGAGCGGGAAGCGATCGAGGCGACGGAGGCGATGTGCGCCAACATCCGGCAACAGGCGGAAACCGAGCTTAATGAGGCGCACAGTGTGCTGGACCAGACGCGCGATCTGGAGGCCCGAGCTCAGTCCAACCTGAACGACGCTGTGTCGATTAAACGACAGGCCGAGCAGGAAGCGAGCGAGGCGCTGCGCCGCGCGAATGAAGACGCCGCGGCGGAGATGAAGGCGGCACGCGAGGCACGCGCACGAAGTGAAGAGGAAACCGCCGGGACCCTCGCCGAGGCGGGAGAGTTGGTGGCCCGCACGAGGTCCGAAGCAGAAGCCAACGCCGAAGAGATGGTGGCCCGCACGACGACCGAAGCAGAAGCCAACGCCGAACGGATCTGGGCCAATGCGAACACGGAAATTCAGCGGATTCGGGCCGACCTTGAGGCAGCACAGGCGGCGGCACAGCGGGAATTAGAAAACCAACGCACTCTTACCGACACGTTGAGAGAGCGAGTCGCAGCGCAACAGCTCGCGCCGGAGTCCATCCTGAGCGTTGGCGAGGTCCCGGTCGCAGACACGGCGAGCGCGGAGCCCGGGACATCCAGTGCAAAGCGTGCCAGGTCGCGTAAGAAGGCCTCCGCTCCCAGCGCGAAGAGCGCCTCCAAGAGCAAGTCGATAACGACTCCGAAACGCTCAACGACCGAGAAGAAACAGTCAAAATCCGCCAAAGCGGCCCGCCGCCGGGAGCAGAACGGCCGATTCGTGAAGAAGGCCGTGAGGATGTCCGAGGCCAAGGCGGCGTAGCACTCCTCCGGGGTTCACCGGGCCTTCGCTGGCCGGGGTCGTCCTATTCTCCTGTGCCGGGGGCGCTCGTTTACGAGCGCCCCCGTTTCACTTGACGGTCCATGACAGCGGCCCGCCGAATGGGCGGCCGGCGTCTCCGCGTCCCCTTATTGACTTGCAGGGCATGCTGACGGTGATAGGGTCTGGCGACTTCCACCCTGCAAGCACCGGAGCCGGCGCATTGTCGCAACGTTTCACGCCCGAGGTCTCTGTAGAACTGCCGTCTGTTTATGACGCCCAGGTGTCGCCGGACGGAGAACTGGTCGCGTTCGTGATCGGCGACAACTTCCGTCGCGGAGGGGCGTCGGCGCCAAAGATGGCCCGGGCGAATATCCACGTCGTGCCGGTCGCAGGGGGTGCGACGGTGCGCCTGACGAACAGCGAGCGGTCGGACACGATGCCGCGCTGGTCGCCCGACGGGCAGTGGCTCGCGTTCCTGTCGGACCGGGAAGAGGACGGCCAGCGCCAGATATACCTGCTCCCGCGCCGGGGCGGCGAGGCGCGCAGGTTGACGAACGTCCGCGGCGACATCCCAAGCCCGCGCAGTCTCTCCCCGATGTCGTGGACCGGGGACGGCCGGTCGATCGCGTTCCTCAAGACGGACGGTGAATCTGACGAAGAGCGTGAACGCCAGGCCGCCGGCGCGGACCAGGTCGTGTTTGAAGAAGTACATAGGTTCATGCGGTTGTGGACGGTGGATGTCGAAAGCGGCGAGACGAAGTGCGTTTCACCCGACCGGCTCCAGGTCTGGGAGGCGTCCGTCTCGCCGGACGGAACGCGCGTGGCAGCGGTGGTTTCCGATCTGCCGTACGAATCGGACTGGTACCTGAACCGGCTTGTCGTGTTTGATGTCGGGTCGGACCGCGTAACCGTCCTTTATGACGAGCGACGGCCCGCGGCCAAGCCGGCGTGGTCTCCGGACGGCGCGTCCGTGGCCTTCCTGACCTCGATCTACAGCGACCGCGGCAACGATTCCGGCGATCTGATGGTGGTCCCGGCGACCGGCGGCGCACCCCGCAACCTGACGGCGGAGCACGGCGTGTCGGACCACTACGGGGTGTTCCAGCCCAACGGACATGCCGTCCTGACGGCGACGAACGTTCACGGCGGCTCCGGCATCAGCACGATCGATATCCGCACGGGCGAACGCAGATACCTGTGGAACGAGAAAAAGGGGTTCGCCAACTTCTCGCGCTCAAACGAAGGCGTGTTCGCAGCGGTGATCGATGACCCGGACAATCTGCCCGAGGTTTTCGCCGGGCCGGAGGTCGACGGCGAAATCCGGTGGCGGAAGCTGACGGATATCCACGCCGATTGGGCCGATCTCGACACCGGGGAGACGCGTGAGGTTTTCTGGGCCGGTCGCGACGGGCAGCGTATCCAGGGGCTGCTGCAACTCCCACCCGGCTACACGGGCGGACGTGTTCCGGTGGCGATGATGGTCCACGGCGGACCGACCGGGGCGGTCAGGTTCAACTACCAGGACCACCACAGGTGGGCGAAGCTGATCGCGGACGCCGGGATCGCCGTGTTCATGCCGAACTACCGCGGCTCCACCGGCTGGGGCGTGCCGTTCGCCGAGACGAACATCGGCGACATGGGCGGCGAGGACTTCCAGGACATGCTCGCCGGTCTCGATCACCTGGTGGACACGGGGATCGCCGACCCGGAGCGGCTGGGCATCTGCGGTTGGAGCTACGGCGGCTTCACGGCGGCCTGGGCGGTAACGCAGAGCGACCGATTCAAGGCGGCCGTGATGGGAGCGGGGATCGCCGACTGGCGGTCGTTCCACGGCCGGTCTTACCTGCACGCCTGGGATTCAATCCACTACGACGACTCGGACCCGTACGACACGGAGAGCGCCCACGCCCGGTTCTCGCCGATCAACTTCGTGAAGAACGTGCAGACGCCGACGCTGATACTTCACGGCGAACAGGACTGGGACGTGCCCGTGGAGCAGGGATACCAGTTCCACCGGGCGCTAAAGGACCTGGGCGTCGAGACGCAACTGGTGGTGTACCCGAGGGAGCCGCACGGGGTGGAAGAGTACGAGCACCAACTGGACATAGCGCGCCGCGTCCGACAGTGGTTCGAGGAGCGGCTGCTGGACTAGGGTGGTGTTCGTGGCAGAGGCGTCAAAGGCGAGAACGCGGCGTAACGAAGCCGGGCCGGGCCAGCAATTTGCGGCCTGGGAACAAATCTATGACGGATGGCGTCTTAGATTCATGCCGTATGGGTATTCCCGGACGCACAGCGTAAAACGACGATTTATATAGCGCCGTTCTTCGCCGCGCCGGCCGGACTCCGATACTAGTCCGGGCCACGCATATTGGTCGAGCGAGTCGTGCGGGATGAAGGCGAGGGCGTGACCTGGCGATAAGAGTACGGACGAGCCGGGCGTTGATCGTGACGGCGGCGTTGATCGCTCTGTTGATTGTCGCTTGCGGGAGTGAGCCGGATACGGCGCCCGCGTCCGGCCTGGACGCGCCGGTCGTCACTCCAACGCCGAGCATCCTGAGCGAACTCGTCGCCCTGCGGATCGCGCTTGACCGCAAAGATGGCCACATCTATTCGCAGATGGAGGGCGAACCGTCCGCGGTCTGGGGCACCACAATGACCTACGGCGAGGCCGTTGCGCTAATGGGTTCGCCGATAAGCCCGGACACGTCTGAGTACGCTCGCCGGGACGATCTGGTGTGGTACTTCGTACTTGAAGGTCAAGTCATCTTCCGCTTCCCGGCGGCTCCAGGGTCGGCCACGAAATCGGACCCGAGTGCGGAGGCTTCCGTCGTCGGCATGGCTTTTGACGCGTTCACCGGTAGTGCGCTGGTTGGAACCTCCGGTCCGGCGCCCCGCGATCTCGGCCAGTCGCAGTTGCCAAAGATCGATGTCCCCAACGACATATACGACATCGTTCTGCCGACGCCCGTGCCGAGATCCGCTGCCCCGGCAGTAACCGCCGCCCCACCGGCAACCGCCGCCCCGATGGCGCCCGCGGTCTCGACGCCTGCCGCCTCTCTGATCGCGCCCACACCACCGACGGCGACGGCCGCGCCCGTGCCGATCACAGTGATCTTCCCACCAGTGGTGGTTCCGGCTATCACGGTTTCCTCCCCTACAACCCCACCAGAGCCCGGGGTGTTCGAGAGCGCGCTGCGCTTCGTTCCGGACAAACCTGAGCACCGGGGCTCCATGCGCATGAACGATCTGGAAGGGCTGCGGCGCGTGCTGGGGATCGAAGCGCCGGGTCCGGACGCCGATCAACAGGCCGTCCTGGATTACAAGTTCTCGCTGGTCCTGTCCGAGTCGATCCAGGGCCGATTATTGCTTCTCGGGGACGACTGGCTCTCCGGTTTCAGTTTTGACTACCTGGATTCCGCACCTTCAACGCGGCCGTTCCTGGGATTTGACTCCCGTGATATTGATCTGATCGTGGGCACCGGCCCAGAAAATGAGCCCCCGGCTCGCGGACTTGAAGTTGTGATCGGGGATATCCAGGCGAATGTCGCCGAAACGTTGCTATCCGGATGCGAGGTGTGCGTGCCGCATGAGATCGCGAGCCACTCCGGCATCGAGTTCTTCACGTGGGGGGAGGACGCCCGCCCCTCGCTCAGCGACCGCCTCGCTCCACCGGCCCATGACCAGTTCGGCCGGGGTGGGCGGATCCTGATCGGTGACGGGTACGCCGTCCGCACGCTCTTTACGGAATCGATGCATGAAGCAATCGACGTCATTTCGGGGGCGGCGCCGGGCCTGTCGGAGAACGGCGACTTTATCGTCGCGGCGCGTGCCGCCGACGAGATGGGAGCGGTCTCGCTCACCCTCACGAGCCAGCCGTTCCGGTCGTCCGACATCACGGAGGTGTACGCGGGACGCGGCCGGCTCACGCTCAACGGACTCGATCCCGACTATCGGGGCGCGCTCGCTGCCCTCAACGAACGATCCGCGACTCCGGGCGCACGTGAAGCGCTGGTTGCGGAGGGCTTCGCCAGGTCCGGGTCGTTGCCCGCGTTCGAGGTTGTCGCGACAGGTCTGGGCAGCGATGCGGAGGGGGTGTTCGTCGCGCTAGCGCTGGTGTTCAAAGACGATGCCATTGCGAGCGATGCGGCGGCGGCGCTCAAGAGCCGGATCGAGACGGGAGTGTTCCCGGATTTCTCCGAGAACCCGGACGGATTGGCGCCGTGGAATGAACAGATCGAAAGCGCTGAGATCGACGTAAACGGTCGCACGGTCCGGGTGCTTCTCCGGGTACGCGATCCGGGACCCATACAGCAAAACTTCGTCCTTCGGAGCAACGGAGGTTTCGCCGGTGAGGGTGTTGGAGTGGGCACATTGACGTTGTTCCTGATAGCCCACGATTGACGGCGTAACCCATCGTTGCTCCCACCAGCAGCCACAGGGCGACGCGGTTATACAGCTACGCCCGCAATATCTCCCGCCGAGCCAGGATGCGCTCGGTGAGCGGCCGCATTCCCAGTTCCTGGGTTATGGCCAGTGCCGCGTCCGACAGTGGCTGGAAGAGCGGCTGCTGGACTTGAGGATGAGGATGGTCGCTCAGGTCCTGTGCATCGGGCCCGCAGTAACCCGCCAAGACTTCAAGCGCGGCGGCGGCCTGATCAGTTTCAGTAGAAGCGTCGCCCCACTTGTCACGCTGACGGCGCTGTGGCACGGCCATGCGGGCACGCCAATCCGGATGCTGGCTCAAATACTCGTCGGCGCTGACTTCGTGCTCTGCCTCTGCCCCTTGGATCGATTCAGCAAAGCGCTGAATGAGATCGGTCTGTACCCGTTCGGGATGCGTGCCCAAGCCCGCTCCGAACCAGTCAGAGGCACCGGAGGCCGACACGCCGCATCTCTGTGCCGCCTTAGACAGGTAGCTGCCGTTGGGGACGTGTGCGGCGATACCTTCGGTTAAGCCGTCGCTGAGTCGCGTGGTGCGTGCCATCTCAGGCTAACTATGACGGGACAAGACCTGTTCGATATTGGCGTTGGTGCGCCAGCCGGTGTTAACAGGCCCTCATCTGCTAATTTGATCGGCATGCCCGGAGGCCGGTGTACTAATTGGAGGAGGCCGAGATGTTTGAGATTCGTAGCTACTATTTCGACCCGACGAGATTTGATGCGTACAAGGAATGGGCCGCCTCTTCAGCACTCCCGTACCTGAGAGGCAAGCTCGACATCCTTGGATTCTGGGTAAACAACGAAATGGACCCCATCTACGGAGGATCGCTCCCCAGAGACGGGGACGGCCATACGGCGAACATCACCTGGATTGTCCGGTGGGAAGACCGGACACAGCGTGACAAGGCGTGGGAGGAACTGAGCTCTGACCCTGATTGGCAGGCAATGCTTGACCGAGTTCCCGGTGGTCGAGCCAGCTACCTGAGGACCGAAGTGAAGTTCGCCACGGAATTGTAACGAGGC
>JACZRO010000124.1 GCA_022574675.1 Chloroflexota bacterium | reverse complement strand
ACCACGCCGCGGAGCGACCGGCCGATCAATCGCTGGATCTCCTGCGAGCGCCCTCCCTGCCTCCCGGCGCGCGCCTCGCGCCCGGACCGCGTGTTCGTCGCCCGGGGGAGCATCCCGTACTCGGCGGTGACCCACCCGCGGCCCGAACCACGCATCCAGCGCGGCACCGTTTCCTCGACCGATGCAGAGCAAACGACGTGCGTATTGCCGGCGGTGATCAGGACAGATCCCTCGGCATAAGGCTGGAACCCGGTCTCGATGTTGATCTTCCGGGGCTCACTTGGGCCGCGCCCGTCCGGGCGCGTGAAAACGGTCATGCAAACGTCCTGGGGACCGGTGGTAGGGGAGTGTTTCGCCCTTGTGAAGAACGCAATTCTACCGCCGCCATACGCGGGCGCCGACGGATCGCGTCCCCGTGTCCTGCGCTATCGTTACAGCCCGCCATCGCAACAACGGTACAGGCCGCCCTCCGGGTGCGGCGTACCACAACCGGAGTCGATAAAGGACGGCAACGACCAGCATGAAGATCGCGATCATCGGACCAGGCTCGGTCGGCGGATACTACGGCGGCGTGCTGGCGCGGCACGGCGAGGACGTCTCACTGGTCGCACGCGCCGGACCGCACGCAGACGCCATCAAAGCCAGCGGCCTGCGCGTGAGCAGCAACTGGGGGGACTTCACCGTCCACCCCCAGGTCACCTCTGACCCCGCGGAGATCGGCCCGGTCGATTTCATCTTCTACTCCGTCAAGCTGTTCCACAACGAAACTGCACTTCCGCTGATCGAGCCACTCCTTAAAGAGGGCACGACCGTCCTGACGATTCAGAATGGTGTCGACAGCGCCGATATGATCGCTGAACGCTACGGCTGGGAGTACGTGATGGCGGGCGCAACATACATCGAGACCGGCCGCCCGGCGCCGGGCATGATCCACCAGTCGGGCTCCACCGCCCGGATCGCGTTCGGGGAGCAGGACGGCTCGCGCTCGGAGCGCGCCGGGGCGGTATTGAGCCTTCTGAGTAAAGAGGGCATCCAGCCGGAGATAGCGACCGACATCGCCGCCACTCTCTGGACCAAGCTGGTGAACGTCGGACCGATAGGCACGGTCATGACGGCCTCACGCGCCTCGTTCGTCGAGGTCCTCGCATCCCCCTGGGGCGAGTACACCGTCCGCTCCGTGATGGAGGACGTCGAGCGCGTGGCGCGGGCGAAGGGCGTGGACCTCGCGCCGGACGTAGTGGACGAAAAGCTGCGCGAGGGCATCGCCGAGGCGGCGGACACACAGGCCTCTCTCCAGGGCGATTTCCGCGCCGGCAACCAGTTGGAGATCGAACACCTGCTCGGCATGGTCGTGCGCGAGGGCCGTGCGATGGACGTGCCGGTCCCCGCTTCGGCGGCGCTCGTCACATCGCTCTGGAAGTTCCGAAACGGCGCCCCGTCGGAATAACCCGCCCGCAACACACCGTAAGGGCGTACGGGGATACGCCCGCTCCACCTCATGCATCGATCGGACTGATTAGCCCGCCACATGTCATCCTGAGCGAAGTGAAGGATCTCCCGGCCAGATGCGATCGTCAGATTGAATCGTCCGATCGGCTTCCGGCGACGGGATTCTTCGGCCTTCGAGCCTCAGAATGACGACATGCCGGTATGCCGCCGCCGCCATACCGCAGGGGCCGAGTTCGCTACGTCCGGGGGCCGATGCCGATCGACCCCTACCATGTGCACACCGATCCTCTGACTTAACGCTCCCGTTCAGACACCCCCAACAGGAAACGCGAATGGCCGACCACCTCCCGCCCATTTCCGACGAAACCATCGAAATTCTGAAGACCATCCCCACGCCCACGCTGATCGACGCCCTGTGGGTGATGAAGTGGCCGCCGTCTTACATACACGGGGCGCGGCCGCTTCACCCCGACATGAGGATGGCGGGCCGGGCGGTCACGCTGCGATTCGTCCCCTGGCGCAACGACATCTGGGACGATATGCCGAAGGGCCTTGAGTCGCCCGAGTACGTCGCCTTCGAGCTGTGCGGGCCGGGCGAGGTGCTGGTTGCGTCCGCGATCGGGCCGTGGGAGTCGATCGGCGGCGACATCAAGTTCCTGCGCTTGAAACAACTGCACGTTGGCGGCCTCGTCACCGACGGATCGGTGCGGGATTCAACGATCTTGAAAAGCTACGGATACCCGGTTTACTCGCACAGCACGACGGCCAAGCAGGGTCCCGCTGTGATGGTCCCGTGGGGCGTGAACGACACCATCAACTGCGGCGGCGTGCTGGTCCGTCCCGGGGACGCCGTTGTCGGCGATGAGGACGGCGTCGTGGTCGTTCCGCACGAGACGGTCGACGACGTGATCCGAATCGCGCGGGAGCGTGAAGAAGTCGAAGAGGTCGTCAAGGCGGAGCTGGAAGCCAACCCGGGCCCGCCCGGCCGCTACTATCCTTTCAACGAGAACACCTGGAAACTGTACGAGGAACGCACCGGCAAGAAGCCGATGGGCCGCTGAGTCCCAGAGATCCAGGGAGTCCCGAAGGTCCCAGAATTACGGAGCCCGCAGATGATAATCGAGTTCCCCGGCGCGCCGGACCGCACGTACACAGTCCAGATACCGACACCGTCCCTTGGCGACTATTCGTACCTGGTGGTGTCCGGCGACGAGGCGGCGCTCGTCGACCCACAACTTGATATCGACCGCTTTGAACGAATCCTGGCTGACTCCGCAGCGCGCCTGCGCTGGGTATTCGAGACCCACATGCACAACGACTACGTCTCGGGCGGCAAAGCCCTGGCGGAGCTCCACGGCGCGGGCTACGTCTTGCCGGCCGGTTGTGGGGCGACCTTCGACCATTCACCGATAAGCGACGGCGATTCGCGGCCGCTGGGCCGGTGCACGCTGCGGGCGATGGATACTCCGGGCCACACGCCGCACCACACCAGCTACGTTCTTGAACTGCCGGCAAGGGATGGATCGAATAGCGACCCGGACGGTGGCGCAGCGGCGGTCTTCTCCGGCGGCTCGATGCTTGTCGGAGCCGTCGGACGCACCGATCTCCTCGGGCCGCACCTGGCCGAAGAGCTGGCACACGCCCAGTATCGGTCCGTCAACAAGATGGCTGACCTGTTGCCGGACCCAACCGCGGTCGAGCCCACGCACGGCGCCGGCTCGTTCTGCTCGGCGACCCCGGTCGCATCCGAGAGCACATCGACGATCGGAATCGAAAAGACCCGCAACCCGGCGCTGACCGAACGCGATGAGGACACTTTCGTGGCTCAGCAGCTCGCCGGGTACGGCATGTTCCCGAGCTACTACGCCCATATGGGTCCAGCGAACCAGGCCGGTGAGGCGCTGCCGGACCCGGTCTCGCCGCCGACGCTCACACCGCACGAGGTCACAGACGCAGCCGGACCGGCGACGATTGTCGATCTGCGGGACCCCCTGGCCTTCGCGGCCGGGCATGTTCCCGGCTCGGTGAACATCCCGATGTCGGTCGACGCCGGCGCATACATCGGCTGGGCGCTGCCCTGGAACTCGGACCTCGTCCTCGTATCGGACCGGCCGGAGAACATCAAGGACGTGCAGGTCCAGTTGCACCGCATCGGCGTCCGGTCGGTGGTCGGTGTGGTCGACGACGGTCTGGCGGCGTGGCGGGCGGAAGGGCGGCCGGTCGCGAGCTACCGGGTTGCGACTTTCCGTGAGCTGGCGGAGGAACGCCCGGACAGCGTCGTCGACGCCCGAGACCCGCTTGAGGTAGGCGGTTCCACCCTGCCGGGGGTGGTGAACATCCACTTCAGCCGGGTCATGGACGAGATGGAGCGCATCGGACCGGGCGCCGTGTGGGTGCACTGCCAGTCCGGCTATCGCGCCTCGATCGCAGCGTCCCTCCTCGCCCGCGCCGACCGGGAAGTCGTGCTGATCGCCGACGACCTGTCGAACCGGGTCGCTTAGCGACCGCTCCACGCAAAGAAACCACCCCCGAACCCCCTCCTGATTCAGGAGGGGGCTTTCGTCGGCTTCCTCCTTTTCGGGAGGAAAACCTGCCCCGGGGCTTGTCGAGCACGGCCCGCCCTGATCGCGCGCCCTGAGCTTGTCGAAGGGTTGGAGGCCGGTCGCGTCCGGTGCAATACGCTCAATTGCCGCCAATCCGCCCGGGCCCCGTCACCCCACCCCCAGCAGCCGCGCCACCGTCCCGCCCAGCACCGCTGCGCGGTCCGCATCCGACAGCCCGTCGCAGTGCTCCCGGATGAAGTCCAGGTTCTGCCGGTAGGTCCACGAGCGCGCCACGATCGGCATGTCCGTGCCCCAGATCACCCTGTCGCCTCCGAGCCGGTCCACTATCTCCGCGACCGTGGGTTGCGCCTGCGGCATCGGGTAGTCCCAGACCGCGCCCAGTGCGATCGGGAACAGCAGTTGCAGGTAACTCTTCGAGTCCTTGAACGGCTCCCACACCCATTCCGGCAGAACGATCCGGTCGCCCTCGATGAAGAAACGCCAGTTCAACCCGTGGGTCACGACCACCGTCACGTCCGGGTACCGGTCCATCCAGCGACGCAAGGTTCGTAGCTCGTCCCGGAAATCCTCCGGGTCCGGGTCGAGCCCCTCCCGCGCCGCGCCACGGTTCATCATCTGGCCGATGGACAGGAACACGGGAACGCCCAATCCGGCCACGCCGTCCCAGAACGGCCGGAACCCATCGCGATCCCATGGCCCGTTGTCGCCGTACAGGTTGAGCTGTGGCGGCAGAAAGTGAAGGCCGGACAGCCCCAGCCCGATCGCTCGCTCCAGCTCCAACAACGACCCCTCCGGGTCCGTGGCGCAACGCCACTCCGGGACGTGCGCCAGCCCGCGCAACCTCTCCGGGTAGCGCGACACGCAATCGGCGATGAAGTCGTTGTCGATCCCCAGGTACGGCGTCCGATGCAGCAACGCCATATCCACGCCGGCGTAGTCCATCTCGGCGATCAGCGATTCCGGTCCGTAGGCGGAATCCCGCATCGATGGCGCGAAGTACTGCTTGAAGTAGCTCTCGCCGTCGACCGTCCACTCAAACCTGCCGTTGCCGGCCCACCGGAAGTCGGCGTCCTTCAACGCGTCCAGCCGGGTGCGTCGAGACAGATCGACAAGCCCAGAGTTGTCGCCCGGAGCGCGATCGCGCACTCGAAGCGCCGGCTGGTGATGATTGGCGATCGCGCTCTGGAGATGACGGCGCAACTCGCCCGGCGATGCAAACCCACCGCTGCCGGTCAGGTCCGGCCAGCAGTAAGCATGCCCGTCAAAAATCACGGGCGTAGCCCCCTGGGACGGTCCTCGAGGGTCGCCTTTGGCCTCCTCCCTGTGAGGGAGGAGGTTTGGAGGTGGGTCGCGGTCGCTGCAGGCGGGATCACTGCGACAGAATCCTTCTCCAAGTAAACCGTGGTACGCCGCCCTCGATCGCTACTCCCAGGTCAGCTCCTCGACGTAGCACCACTTCCAGTTCTGACCGGGCTCGTGCACCTTTATAACCGGATCGCCGGTTTCGTTGTAGTGGGCGGTCGCGTGCTTGTTCTTCGACGAATCGCAGCAGCCGACGTTGCCGCAGATGCAGCACATCCGGAGCGACACCCATTCGTCCCCGAGTGCGACGCACGCCGGGCACTGATCCGGCGAAGTCGCGACCGCCCCTTCATTAATCTGATCCAGGTGCAGACATGTATCGGCCATTCATTTCCTCCCGGGCTTTCCGGTTCATTGGCCCCCGGGCGCATCCTACCTTCCATCCAGTGGCTGCGCCGCCACCGGACACCGGCGCACCTGCCCGAACCGGGGCATAATCGCGGCTCTGGACGGGGCACAACGACACAAGTGAGGACGCCGATGAGAGCAGTCTGGTACGAGGAAAGCGGTGACGCCGGGGTGCTCCAGGTCGGAGAGATGCCGGACCCGGAACCGGGACCCGGAGAGGTCCGGGTGCGGGTGGTGATCTCCGGGATCAATCCGTCCGACTGGAAGATGCGGGCGCGGGCGATGCGCTTCCCTCGAATAATTCCGCACCAGGACGGTTCGGGCGTGATCGACCGCGTTGGTGACGGCGTTCCAGCGTCCCGGGTCGGCGAGCGGGTCTGGCTGTATGAATCGAACATCGGCAAACCGTTCGGCACGGCGGCCGACTACACGGTCCAGCCTGCGCGCCAGTGCGTGCCGCTGGGCGACGAGGTCTCCTTCGAGGACGGCGCATGCCTGGGAGTCCCGGCCATGACCGCCCACAGGGCCGTGTACGCCGACGGGCCCGTGACGGACAAGACGGTCCTCGTGACCGGCGGCGCCGGCGCGGTCGGCAACTATGCCATCCAGATGGCGAAGATCGGCGGCGCAAGGGTGTTCTCCACGGTCAGCTCGGACGAGAAGGCGACCATCGCCCGAAACGCCGGCGCGGACGAGATCATCAACTACCGGACCGAGGACGTGACGGCGCGGATCAACGAGCTGACAGACGGTCGCGGCGTCGAGCGGATTGTCGAGGTGGAGTTCCCGGCGAACTTCGAGGTTTCTCGCCGGGCGGTCGCCGATAACGGGGGACTTGCGATATACGGATTCGGCGACGGCCCGACAGCCGCGCCCGGCGTGCCGTTCCGCTTTGAAAGGTCAAACGTCAACATCCGGTTCGTCATGGTGTACGCGATGCCCGAGGAGGCGAAGCGTGCCGCCGTCGAAGACATCACGCGCTGGACCGCCGGCGGATCGCTAACCCACCTCCACGGCCCGCACTTCAAGCTGGAGCAGACGGCCGACGCACACCGGGCGGTCGAGGCGCACGCCGTCGGCACCGTGATGCTGGACGTGGGTGAGGGTTAGGGGCCGGCTACTGCTCCCAACTCGCCACGTGGCCTGAGCCCTCTGGGTCCCCCGCCGCAGGCATCTATGTAGTCTGAGCGGTAATCGGCGCGCCTTGAGCACGGAGACCATCATGCCTGGAGAGGACCTGGACGGTCAGAGTTGGTCGCCCTGCATCTGACACAGGACCCGGTCGTTAACAGGGCGATCATCGAGTCGGGTCTGGACGTTCAGGTGGCCGGGGATGGCATGGACCACTGGGCAATCGTCGCGAAAAACCGGCCGGTGACGCGCTGGACTTCGCCCGTCCTGGACTGCCTCAACGCCGTGGCCTATTCCCTGTTGCGGATGCCGTTGTCGCCCGACGATTGATCCCATTTTGAAGCCCGGACCTGTGAGCTCGGATCCTCCGGCACGTGTTGGCGCTCCGGCGGATCAAGGGCGCTTGAATAACCCGCTCCGGCGCTGGTGACGCTGGAAACCGGGTTCGAGGCGTCAGATAGCCCGTGTCGATCCCATTCAAGGGTTGTGTTACAAGTAGGCATCTTTAGAAGGAACGAATAGCGGTCGGATACTGTCCCTGTCGGTGAGACCAGTCGATGCGAGGCGTCCGCCGACACTATCGCATCCGCAGAGAAGAGAATCAGAAGGCATGCGAGATGAAAGCCCGTAACCACGTAGTAGGGATAGGGACTGTTGCCATGGCAGCCCTTATCTTCTTCGGCATGGCGTGCGGCAGCGGAAACGCACTGCCGACCGCTGCCCCAACGCCCGTTTACGACTACGAGAGTCTGATAGCCGATCTTGGCAACGCCGAGACCGAATTCGATGAACGCGCCACTTTCTCAGTGGGCGCGCGTGACGTTGCCATCTCCGGCGCCATCTCGGCGGTACGATCAAGGTCTACGAGTTCCCAGATGAGCAAGCTGCCAATTCACAAGCAGGTCGCGTCTCACTCGATGGCTACACGATCACGGTGCCGTTGGGCGGAGATTTGAATAAAAGCGTCCACTCCGACTGGTTGGAACCACCGCACTATTACAAGAAGGGCCGTGTGATCGTGTTTTATGTCGGTGGTGATCCGGCCTTTGCGGAGATGCTAGAAAGCATGTTAGGACCGGAGTTCGCTGGCCCGAACGCGCAAGTCGATCCCGTCTCGCAAGCTGATCGGTGATGCCGCACAGCACCTCCGAAACGTCCCATTCGGTGCGAACGACCTACGCCCTCAATATCTCCCGCCGCGCCAGGATGCGCTCCGTGAGCGGTCGTTAGTTTCAGCGTCCTGCCAGCTCAAACGGGTTGCCGTCTAATCCTCAGATGAAAGTCGCGGTTCGCGCAGCCCATCCGTCTCTCTGATTCCTTTGACCGTGATCGGGCCGTCGCTCC
>JACZRO010000123.1 GCA_022574675.1 Chloroflexota bacterium | reverse complement strand
GACGAAGAGCCCGAGGAGTCCGACTCAGACGGGGACGAAGCCCCGGAAGAAGAAACCCCGAAGGCTGACGAAGAGCCGGAGGAGTCCGACTCAGACGAGGACGAAGCCGCGGAAGAAGAAGCTCCCGAGGCTGACGAAGAGCCGGAGGAGTCCGACTCAGACGAGGACAAAGTCGCGGATGAGGATGAATCCGAGTCAGGCGACTCAGACGTTGAACAGGCGGACGAAGAAAAGAAGGACTGAGGTTGCCGCCGCGCTGTCCGGGAACATCCCGGTCAGCCATTGACCCCAGCGCGGTCCACCACAGGCTGTCTGTAGCGGAGAGCCACATTTCATGCCTCCAGACGGAACTGCAGACCCCGGCCTCGGCCAGGCTGAAGCACTGGACTCAGAGCCACTTCGCTCAAACGAAGCGGCCTCGGCACGTCCGCCCAGCCGGCGCGAGCTCATCGAACAAAAAAACCGTCAGGCGCGGCGCAATCGTCCGTTCCTCATCGCCGGGGTTCTTTTATTCATCGCCATCCTCGCTATCCCGGCCTACGGGTACGTGCGTCAGTTCGTGCTGCCGCCGCGCGAGATCGCCGTACAGGTCAACGACGCGATTTACACACGCGGGGACGTGGTCAGCTTCGTACGATTTCACCAGAGGCTGGCCCTTGAGAGCGGTGAAGAGTTCCGGATCACGGATCAGCTCCTGACCGCGCTTCAGACCATCTCGGAAAACGAGATCGCGTTCCAGAAGGCGCCGCTGCTGGGAGTCACCGTGACCGACGCAGAAGTCCAGGGCGCCATTCGCGAGACGATCGGGTTCCCCGGCATGTCCGCTTCGACGGCCGCAGAGCCAACCGTAAAGGCAGACATCGACGAAGCGTTCCGTCAACTGCTCAACCGAACGCTGCTGACCGAAGCCGCCTATACGGACATCATCCGCAAGGGTCTTTTCCGTGAGAAGGCGCGCCGGACACTGCAACAAGACATCCCGCGGCTTCAACCGCAGGTGCACCTGTACGCACTGGAGTTCTCGCGCGATACCGACCCGGACGTCGAGCGCGCGCGGCGGCGGCTCGCCACCGGCGACCCCATCGGGGAGGTCGCGGTCGCCCTGTCGCAAGAGTTGATCGTCCCCAGGACGCGCGGGGACCTCGGGTGGATACCGGAATTCGTGCTCGATGACTTCGACGTCGAGAACCTGATCTTCGGCGTGAATGACCGGGGAGAGCCCAATCTTCAACCAAAGACATTGGCCGAGGGCATGTGGGACGGCGAGAGCGCCGTCTACCGGTACTACTACATCGATGAGACCTCCGAGGCCCGGGAGTTGGACCCGGAAGACCTTGACACCCTGTCGGACCGCGCCCTTGCGGTCTGGCTTGAGGACCAGCGCGTCTCCATCGACAATTACAAGCTGGTGTTCAACAGCGAGATCTTCGCGTGGATCGGCGCGCAGGTCGCGGCAGCCGGCATTGATTTGCTGGAAATCCCGACGCCGGTGCCCGGCTCGCAGCCTATCAACCTGGAAGACCTGATCCAGGGAGCCAACTAGAGGCGATGGATAAGCGCGGACCCGGCGCGCAGGTCGGAATAGGACTGCTCGGCCTCGGCGTCGTCGGTTCCTCGGTCGCGACGGCGCTACGGTCGCCAGTGGGCCGCGACCACGGCCTCCGCCTTTGCGCGGCGCTGGTGCGGGACCCGTCGCGTCAACGCGCCGTGGACCTGCCGCCTGAGATGGTGACGACCGACCCCGATGCGATCCTCGACTCGCCGGACATCGACATCGTTGTCGAGCTGATGGGCGGCGAACAGCCGGCGCTGGAGTACATCTCTCGCGCCCTCTCCGCCGGCAAACACGTGACGACCGCCAACAAAGAGGTGATCTCCAAGCACGGAGAGCGCCTTCGGGAACTGGCCGCCGAGAACGGCGTCTCCCTGCAGTACGAGGCGAGCGTGGGCGGCGGCATCCCGATCATCAGCCCGCTCCTGAACGACCTCGTCGCCAACGAGATCCTCGGCCTGCGCGCGATCATCAACGGCACGACCAACTACATCCTGACGCAGATGGCGTCCGGCGGTACATCGTTCGACGACGCCCTGGCCGAGGCCCAGCGTCTTGGATACGCCGAGGCGGACCCGACGGCCGACGTGGACGCCCACGACGCCGTCTACAAGATCTCGATCCTGGCGCGGCTGGCCTTCGGCGTGTCGGTGCCGGTCGAGAATATTTACCGCGAGGGAATCCGGCGGACCGCGGCTCAGGATTTCCGTTACGCGGAAGAACTCGGCTACACCATCAAGCTGCTCGCCGCGGCGAGGCGGGAGGACGGCGGCCTGCTGGTGCGCGTTCACCCGGCGCTTATCCCCGGCGATGTCCCCATGGCGAAGGTCGAGGGCGTGCTCAACGTCGTGGAGGTGGAGGGCGACCTCGCCGGGCCGCTCTGGTTCCAGGGCCGTGGCGCCGGCGCGAAGCCGACCGCCAGCGCCGTCATGGGCGACGTCCTGCGCGCCGCGGCGGTGCTGCGACACGGCGGAACGTTGCCGCAGGCACGGCAGATTGACCCCGGCCTCCCTTTGCTGGCGATGGCGGAACACGAGTGCAAGTACTACCTCCGGCTCACCGTGCGCGACCGCCCGGGGGTGCTGGCGCAGATCGCCGGGGTTCTCGGAGACCTGGAAATCAGCATCGCCTCTGTGCTGCAGATGGACGCAGACCCGGAACGGGGCGCCGCCGATCTCGTGATAATGACGCACCCGGCACGAGAGGCTAATATGCAGAGAGCGGTCCAGCGGATCGACGCTCTTGGCGTCGTAGACACCGTCGCAAATCTGATTCGGGTGGAATCTTACCCCGCCGACAGGTGACCGCCCGCCCAATAAACCCGAGAACCTGGGAACCAACTCGGTCGGATTTCGCGCCCGTGCGGGCGTCGCGAACAGCCGGCCAGCCTCCCTACGGAGCCTCTGTTTGGGAATGCTCGGCGGCGTAATGGAGCGGTACGGCGACTACTTGCCGATGACCCCCAGGACGCCAATCGTGACAATGGGCGAGGGGAGCACGCCCCTGGTTCGCTCCCGGGTGATCGGCCCGGAGCTCGGGTGTGAAAACCTGTACTTCAAACTTGAGGGCTCCAATCCGACCGGCTCCTTCAAGGACCGGGGCATGTGCCTCGCCGTCGCCAGGGCGCTGGAAGACGGCGCACGGCACATCATCTGCGCCTCCACGGGCAACACCAGCGCATCCGCCGCTGCCTACGGCGCGCGCTACGGACTGAGCACCATAGTGGTCGTGCCGGCCGGCGAGATCGCGATCGGCAAGCTGGCGCAGGCGATGGCGTACGGGGCGCGTATCTTCGCCGTAAACGGGAACTTTGACGATGCCCTGAACCTCGTCCGGGAAGCCGCAGACCGGCTTGAGCTAGCGCTCGTCAACTCGGTCAACCCCTACCGGATCGAGGGGCAGAAAACGGGCGCGTTCGAGATCGTGGATGACCTCGGAGACGTCCCGGATTTCCTCTGCATCCCGGTCGGCAACGCCGGCAACATCACCGCGTACTGGCGGGGATTCAATGAGTACAAGGACAAGTCTGACGGCCGTCTTCCACGGATGATGGGCTTCCAGGCCGCCGGGGCGGCGCCGATCGTCGACGGAGCTCCCGTCTCGAAGCCGCGCACGATCGCCTCCGCGATCAGGATCGGCAACCCCGCAAGCTGGCGCCTCGCAGAGGAGGCGCGGGACGAATCAGACGGGATGATCGAGGCCGTGACCGACGATCAGATCATCGACGCCTACCTGCGGCTTTCCCGGCAGGAAGGAATCTTCTGTGAGCCGGCCTCCGCCGCTTCGGTTGCCGGCGTGCTCCGGCTGCCCTCGCTTGGAGTATCTTTAGCGGGGCGCACCGTCGTGTGCATCCTCACCGGCAACGGCTTGAAAGACCCGTCCACGGCGGAACAGCGGGCGTCGGTAGAGCTTGAGTACGTCGAGCCGAAATTCGCCCAGTTCGAGGCCGCCCTGAAAGGCGACCTGTAGCCAACAACTTGAAGCACGGAGACAGGTTACGGACACGTCAGAACCGAACCAGCCCGGGCCCGGCGCGCCCGCCACGGACTTGACCCAACGGTGCGAACAGAACCTGAGGTCCGAGGCTTCATGAGTGTTCTTGAGGTCCGGCGCGAGACATTTGACAGCGTCCAGGAGGACTGGGAGCGACTTCTGGTCGAGACACCCGACTCATCGCCGTTCGCGTCGGCGGCCTGGCAACAGACCTGGTGGCAAATTTTCGGCGGCGACGCCGACCTGAAACTGCTTTCCGTCCGGCAGGACGGAGACGTGAAGGGCCTGGCGCCGTTCATGCGCCGGGGCAGCGAAGTGTCGTTCCTCGGAGAGTCTGACCTCGTGGACTACCACCACTTTCTCCACTCGGGCATCGACGACTCCGCGTTCTACGGTTCCGTGTTCGAGCACCTGGCGCAGGTGGACTCGTGGAGTTCGCTCAGGCTAACTTCGGTTCCTGAGTGGTCGGCCGCCTACACCGCAGTGCCCGAGGCCGCACGCGCCGTCGGCTGGAACGTGGACGAGACGTTTGAGGAAGTCTCGCCCGGTATCGAGCTCCCGGATACCTGGGACGAGTACGTGTCCGGGCTGTCGAAGAAGAACCGCCACGAGCTGCGCAGAAAACTGCGCCGGCTCGAGCGGTCGGCCGAGATCAATCACGTGGAGCTCTCCACCGCCGACGATGTCGCCGCCAACCTCGACGACTTCGTCCGGCTGCATCGCATGAGCACTCCCGGCAAAGCGGAGTTCATGACGGACCAGCGCGAGGAGTTCTTCCGGACCGTCGTCGTGAAGCTCGCCGCAGAGGGGATCTCCCGCCTCTATTTCCTTGAGGTTGACGGCGAGCGCGCGGCCACGTCGATCTGCTTCGTGCACGGCGGAAGCCAGATGGTATACAACAGCGGCTACGACCCGGGGCAACGCGCTCTGAGCGTCGGCCTGATCAACCACGCCTTTTGCATTAAGATCGCCATCGAAAACGGGATCCGGTACTTCGACTTCCTGCGCGGCAATGAACCTTACAAGTATCATCTTGGAGCCCATGACCGTTCTCTCTACAACCTGGTCGTCACCCGGCCATAACGGCCTCGGATTTGATCGGCGTCCGACGCTGCGCGTCGCCGTTCTGACCGTCCACGGGTGTCCCGTGGTGCGCGCCGGCGAGAAAGACTCCGGCGGGATGAACGTTTACGTGCTCTCGACGGTGCACGAGCTGGCGTCGCGCGGCGTGGCCGTGGACGTCTTCACCCGGGCCCACGACCCTGCCGACCCCCGCATAATCGAACTGGCGCCCGGGGCGCGCGTGATTCACCTAAAGTCGGGGCCGGTCCGGCCCGAAAAGAACGCCGCCTACCGGCTCCTGCACGAGTTCGCGGACAGCGTCATCGACTTCGTTCACGCAGAGGGCGGCGAGTACGACATCATCGTCAGCCACTACTGGTTGTCCGGGCTTGTGGGAGATGAACTGGCAAACCGCTGGCGGCTCCCGCACGTCACGAGCTTCCACACCCTGGCCGAGGTGAAGCGCAGGGCGCGCCCGGGCGAGGTCGAGATGCCCGAGCGGGCCGCCGGAGAGCGCCACGTCGCCCAGAACGCCGACAGGGTCATCGCATGGAGCGCCCACGAACGCGATCTGCTCGTCGAGCTTTACGGCGCCGACCGGGAGCGGATCCTGGTCATCCCGCCCGGCGTCGACACCCAACTGTTCCGTCCCCACGATCGCGTCGCGGCCCGGCGGGCGCTGGGCTTGCCGGAGACCGGCAAGATCCTGATGTACGTCGGGCGCGTCGAGCGGCTGAAGGGCATCGAGATACTGATCCAGGCCGTCGCCGGAATGGAGGAGGAGGACGACGTCACGCTCCTCGTGATCGGCGGCGCCAGGAGGGACCCGGAACGACGGCGTCTCGAACGGGTCGTGAGCCGCCTGGGAATCTCGGACCGCGTCCGGTTTATGCCCGCGGTCAAGCAGGACCGGCTTCCCCAGTACTACTCTGCGGCGGACGTCTGCGTGTTCCCTTCTTACTACGAGAGCTTCGGGCTCGCCGCGCTGGAGGCGATGGCGTGCGGAACGCCGGTTGTGGCGTCACGCGTGGGCGGGCTGCCGTCGATCGTGCGTGAGGGCGAGACCGGGTACCTGATTCCTTCACGCTGCCCGGCGGCGTTCATCCAGCGGCTGGAGATACTGCTCGCAAACGATCACCTGCGGACGGTCATGGGACGCGCCGCACGCGAGCGAGCCTTGCAGCTCGGGTGGGGGGTGGCGGTCGATCGGCTGATGAGCGTTTTCTGCGCCCTCGCCGAGGAACAAGTTCTGGGATCTCTGGAGATCGCAGGCGCCCCCGCAGCCGACTAGGTTTGCCGATCCCTTATCGGAGCGCCGAGACAACGCGGCGCGCCCGCGCGGCGCAGACCTCTGACCATTTGTTTGACCCATCCCCGGAGCCGGAAACCCGCCCGGCGAGGGGATTTTGCGGCCGGTCGCGCTATACGGACGGGCCGCCCGCGCCCACGCCGTCACGCCTCGCCGCTTCACCTCATCCCGGGTATTACGCGAACCGGCCCCCTACCCCGCGAGCCGCTTTTCGTACCAGAACTGCTCGCCCGTCTTCTTGAAGCCCAGGTCGCGGTAAATCCGGCGGGCGGAGACGTTCTCGTCGTCGACCTCCAGGTTGATAACCCCGGCGCCGCGCTCCCGGAGATGGCGCAGCCCCGCCGCTATTACGGCCGAGCCGACTCCCCGTCCCCGCCGGTCTGGTCGCACGCCCGTCATCTCTATCATCCCGGAAGTCTCGGCAGATTCGGCCGTGCCCGCGCTGACGCTCGTCCATATGTAACCGATCACTTCACCTGACGCGTCGTCCTCGGCGATCAGGATGTCGCCCGGATCGCCCCGCATGGCGACGTAGCCGGCGATCTGCTCCGCCGTGTTCGGAGCGAAGCCAAACGATCCCTCGAAGGCGGCGTTCTGGACGTCGGCGAGGGCCTGCTCGTCGTCGCCCGGGACGAACGGCCGCAGTGAGACGCCGGACGGCAGCGGGCGGTAGTCGCCCTCCAGGTACGCGGGCGCCGGCCGGTACTTCAACTCGTTAAAGGTGCGGATCTGGCGGTAACCGGCGGCGTCCATAAAGGAGCGCAACCGCGTATTGCTGTCATGGACGTTAACCTGGTGGACCGCCACCCCGGCCTCGGACGCCCGCCGCTCAAGCCGCGCCAGTAACGATCTGCCGATCCCCTGCCCGCGGGCGGACTGGATCACCCCGAACTCGCCGACGGCGCGGTCGATCGCCGTCTCCACCGACGCGATCGCACAGCCGATCAACGCGCCGGAGCGCTCCGCCACAAACACGTTGTCGAGCGGGTCCGCCCCCGGTAGCTCCAGCCGCGCCCGGAAGTGGGAGCGCTCCACGTCGGCGTCAGCGTCGGAGATGCCGTTAACCGCCGCTCGCACGGCGAAAACGGCGTCGAAGTCGTCCCAGAGAAAATTTCGGATATCGGTGGGCTGGGTCAAAAGGCTCCCGTCACGGTCGCCAATCACGATCGCACATTTGCGCACAAAGGGTATCTGCACGGCAGTCATCAGGAAGACGCGGCAGGATACCCCGAAATACCAGGGAAGTGGCGGCGCTTCGGAAGCGTGGGAAGTGGGAAGCGACCGATCGTGAAAGGAAAACCCGGCTGGGAGGTCCGGTCTCAGACCATCAGACCAGCGCGATCACGACCTGCGAAATGACGACCGCGAGCGACAGGAGGATCACTCCCGCTTCGAGACCGGTAACGGGACTACGGTGATGTCGAATTCTGTCCAGCACGTCGCAACTCCAGGCGCAGCCGGGCATGCGGACACGCATGCGAAAAACGATTCCCGGCGGCAGTAATCGCTGCGACGAGCGTAAAGTCGAAGGCCCCCCGGGCGACAGGAGCAAAGTGCGCATAGATCGTGCAATTTCCGCCATGCGATCCCCGTATTAGCTCGGGTGAGCCACTGAAGAACCGGCACGTTCAGACGGGGATTTGCACGCGGGGGACGGGTCTGACCGGTGTTCTTCGAGGCCCGCCTGCGATATGGGCCCCTTTGCGAATGCGGCAGGTTCCCTGTCCCGGGCACGGATGATTCCTGGTTATGCGACCCGTCCTCCGACACCCCGTCATCCCCGTGCCGACGACATCGCAGGGGCGATCCGTCGCAAAAAGAAAACCGCCGGCGTGAACCGGCG
>JACZRO010000122.1 GCA_022574675.1 Chloroflexota bacterium | reverse complement strand
TGGTGCGAGGAACGCACCGAAACGCAGATCTGCCATTCTCTCGCCTTTAATTTCGTTCCAATTGAGTGAACTCAGTTAACCGCCGCATAGCGATAAATGATGGGCCCTGTGGGATTGAAACCCACAATCTGCGGATAAAAAGGCGCCACGTGATCGTTGAGCGCGCGGGGTTGCCTTCCAGTTTGCGGACTAAGCGGTCGTCGCAACAATCTCTTCCGCGAAACTCGGCATGACCTCTTCGGCAAACATCCTCATGCTGTCGAGCATTTTTGTTTGATCGAGTCCGGCTGCGCCGAAGGAGCCTCGGATCGAGTTAATTCCGAGGGATCGCAGGGTTTCAATTCGTTCGATTATGACTTCCGGCGTCCCCACCAGCGGCAGGATTCCCGCTTTGCGTGCGCTCTCTGCAGCCGCCGCCCGGTCTCGGTCCCGGCTGGCCCAGTGCTTGTAGTCATCGGGCGTCTTACCGTCGGCGCTTCTCGGGTTGCCGACCCGTGCGAACTCCTCGTTGATCACGTCTTCCAGCCCTGCGATATCGGACTCGGCCTGTTCCATCGTCGAAGCGACATAGATGTTGACGGCGACCGCTAGATCGATGTGCTCGTGGGGATGGCGATAGTGCTCCATCCGCTCGTGCCATAGCCGAAGCACTTCCGGGACCTGCCCCATAGTGGCGGTCGGCCCTCCGACGATGATCGGCATGTTCTGGCTGGCGGCGAAATCGACGCTCTCGGGGCTTGTACTGACCGCTATGTGAATAGGGATTCCGTCCTTCTGCAAAGGCTTTGGCAGAACATTGACGTCCTGGACATCGATGAAATCGCCCTTGAACGTCAGCGGGCCGGGCTTCCAGGCCTGCTTGATGACCGCCAGGTACTCGCGGAATTTCGCTCGGGCCTCCCCAATGTCCAGCCCATAAGCCTCGAACTCCATGCGCTGGTAGCCGGCGCCGACTCCAAGGGTCAGCCTGCCGCCCGAGAGGATGTCCACGGTCGCGGCTTCCTCGGCCACCTGGATGGGGTGATGGAAGGGCAGCACGACGATCGCTGTGCCGATTCGTGCGTTCTTTGTGCGTGCGGCGACGTTGCCGAGCAGGGAGAAGATGCCGGAGACGAGTCCGTGGCGTGAGAAGTGGTGCTCCGCGAGCCAGATCTCATCCATTCCGATCTCGTCGCCGAGTTCGATTTTCTCCATGGCGCGATTGATGCTGTCTGCGGGGGTTACGTCCTCGTGCCACCGGACGAGTTCAAACTGTCCAAATTTCATCGTGATTTATCCGTTTGCTGGCCGCACGGGGCCTCGTTTGACGTCCGCCGTGTTGGCACATCTTAGTCCCGGGAAGCGGGATCCGTTTCCAGGGAACGGGGCCCGCGTCCAGCTACGAGTCATACCTGATAACCTCCGGCGATGAGCATCCCAGATTCGGCTGAGTACATCGACAGCGCCCGGCGACTTGCGCATAAGGTCGCCGAGCACGCCGACGAAATCGACGAAGAACGACGGATTCCCGCTGATCTGGCCGGTGAACTTGCCGACGCCGGTCTTTTCCGGCTTCTCGTGCCGAAATCGCTTGACGGCGCTGAGATCGAGCACCCGGCGTTCCTGGAAATCGTCCGGATATTCGCGCGGGCCGATGCCAGCGTGGCGTGGTGCATCAATCAGAACAACATCCTCGCCACAGACTCGGCGCGCATGCCAGTCGAAACCGCTCGGAAGATCTGGGGCGATCGGCGCGGCGTCGTGACGAACGGCCCGCCTTCAAGAGACACCAATGCTGTCCCGGCGGAGGGCGGATACCGGCTTTCGGGTCACTGGGACTTCAGCAGCGGCAGCAGCCATTGCACGTGGCTCGCCGCGCGTGCGCCGGTTGAGAATCGGCCCAGGGAGTCCCGCACATTCCTTTTGCCGAAGTCCGACGCGACGATGCTGGATATCTGGCAAGTGAACGGTTTACGCGGCACGGCGAGCCTCAGCTTTGAAACAGATGACCTTTTCGTGCCCGAGAGCCACACATATCTGGAGTCCGTCGCTCCGCGTGAAGACGGCCCGATCTACCTGATTCCGAAGGTTCCTTTATTTTCCATCGGCTTCGCCACGATCTCGGTCACGTTAGCGAGAGCGTGTCTCGACGATGCGATCGAGCTTGCCGGCCGGAAGACGCAGCGCGGGGTTTCGGGAGCCATGATCGACCGATCAACGGTGCACCGGCAGATCGGGGAAGCCGAGGCGAGTCTCAGGGCGACGGACGCGTACCTGCGCAACACCGCTGCGGCGCTATGGAATTCAGCCGTTAAGTGCGGCCGGGTGGAGATGGACGTGAGGGTAGAGGTGAGGATGGCCTCGACGTATGCGATCAGGCAGGCATCCCGGATCGTTGACTCCGCTTACGAGATGTTCGGCGCGGATGCCATCTTCAAACGCAACGCGCTGCAGCGTCGCTACCAGGATATTCACGTGATCGAGCAGCAGTTTCAGGGGAGAGCGGCTAACTTCGAGACCGCAGGCCGTTATTTCCTCGGCCTGGAAGCAGGCGGATCCTTGTAACGAAACGGTGTGTGCGCCTGGTTACGGGACCGGCCGGAACACAGAAGTCCGTGTTAGCTGGGTACTGGTCTTCAAAGAGACCGTATCCGTGCGACCTGGCCCTAAAAGCGGTACCGGTGACTACCCGGGAATCGCGGCCGGTGACCTTTCGACGTCCGCCGAATAGCGGGCGGAGTAGCAGAGCCGGGGTATCTGGTGGGCCCTGTGGGATTCGAACCCACGACCGCGGATGAAATGGCGCCACGTCGGTGACGTTCCAACCCACTGAAGGTTTCAGCGTTCTTCAGGCGGAACTCAGGCTGCAAGAGTCTCCCGCGTTGCCAGGATTTGCTCGGCGCGAAGCCCAGATACCGGTGGGTTCCTACAGGATTCCTGCGGAGAGCCTCGCGTGTGTTTCGCTGTCTGGCAGATGATGCTTTTATGGTATCTAATGCTGTCGTATTCAACGAACACCGTGGCCGCACAAAGGTGGCGCCAAGTCGTCCGATCAATGTGTTGATCGTTGACGACGACGTCAATGCCCGAGCCCGGGTGCGCAACGTTCTGGGCGCGACCGATGTCGATGTCGTCGTCCGGGAAGCGGCAGATGGGATTGCCGCTGTCCACGGGCTCAGGGACGACCGTCCCGACCTGCTGGTGCTGGACCTTCAGATGCCCGGTCTCGATGGGCTCGGTGTGTTGGGTGTGTTGAGGACGTGGCCGGATGATCTGAAACCACGATCGATAGTCATGGTGTCCACGTGCATGCAAGATCCCGGTCTGGCCGCCGGCGTGCGGCTGCTCGGCGCCGATGCCGTCTATCCCAAACCGTTACTGTGTGCCGATGCCGAGCGGATCCTCGACTCGCTGGGCGAAAGAGCGTCGCGGGCCGCTTAGCCGGCCGATAAAGCTCAGCGCATCTGACCGGGTCAGACGTGTCTCCGGCACGGGGTGTACGGTTGTGAGTCAGGAGCGGCTGCCAGCGGCCGCGCGCCACCCATAGCCGGATGACTTCAGCCGAGCTCAAGCTCGAAGAGAAGACCGCATGCGTGTCAGCTCCGCATCCCCCCGCTTAGCCGCCACGCTCCTGCTTTTCGGGCTGTTGATGGCCGGTGCGATCATCGCTACGCTCGCCGTCAGGGGCAATTTTCGAACCGCCAGCCGGGAGGCCCTCCAGGACACCGTGGAGGTCGCGATGGATGCGGTGAGGGAAGATTTGAGTGAATCCCTGGGGCACCTCCATGGGATCCAGGCTCTGTTCAATGCCAGCGGCGTAGTCGGGCGAAGGGAATTCGACGTTTTCGTGACGATCTTCCTGGATCAATCGGAGGGCACGCAGGCCCTGGAGTGGATCCCCAGGGTCACACATGATGAACGGGAAGAATATGAGGCCCGGATCAGGGCGGAGGGATTCAAAGACTTCGCGATCCACCCGCCTGGCGACCGCGGCGAGTACTTCCCTGTTACCTACGTTTCTCCGATGGACCCGAACCTGACCGCGTTCGGGTTCGACCTTGCCACGGAACCCAACAGATTGAACGCGCTTGAACGGGCGCGGGACACCGGGAAACTCGTGGCGACCGCTCCGATCACGCTGGTCCAGGAAACGGCCTCGCAAAAAGGCTTCCTGATCTACGCACCGATCTACCGCGACGCGGAAGTCCCCGGCACTATCGAGGAGCGGCGGGCAAGCTTGCTGGGTTTCGGACTGGCCGTATTCCGCGTGGATGACTTCGTTCTCGGCGCGGTTCCGGCAACGGCCTTCTCTCAGTTCAACCTGGAAATCCTCGACGTAGCGCCTGAAACGATCGTCATCATTCACTCGAACCTGGCGGCGCATGAGGGTCTCTCTCCGGAGAGCGGACTGACCGTCACGCGAGAGCTTGAGATGGCCGGGCGGGCGTGGACCCTTAATTTCTCTGCGCCGGCCGGTTACGGAGTGAGTGCGTTTGAGCGCAATCTCTGGCTCGCCGTTCTCGCGGTCGGCGCTCTGCTCGCCCTCTCGCTGGCAGGCTCTTTCAACGTGATTATGGGCGCGAGGCAAAGGGCGTTGACACTGGCAGAGCGCATGACGCGTTCGCTCGCCGAATCGGAAGCCCAGCGCGCCCAGATGTTCGAGCTTTCGGTGGAGCTGATCATCACCGCGGACCGTGAAGGGCGGTTTGCGTTCGTCAGCGGCGCCGCCCGACGGATCCTGGGGCGGGAGCCGGGAGAGATGGTCGGACAGCCCTACCTAGATTTCATCCACCCCGAAGATCGCGATCTGGCCCGCGCCGCAGCCGCAGATGTGTACGCGGGCGAGGTCCTGCCGGCACTCGATATCCGTTTTCTTCGGGCGGATGGGACAACGGTGATCCTCAACTGGAATATGGCGATCCTGCCCGCCCCGCACGACTTGATCCTGGCCGTTGGAAGAGACCTGACGGAGGAACGAGCGGCGGAGACGGCCAAGGCCGACTTTGTGTCGATGGTTTCGCACGAACTCCGCTCCCCGTTGACGTCGATCAGAGGCCGTCTGGAGTTGCTCCTTGACGGAGCGGCAGGGGAGATGCCGGAACAAGCGCTGGCAATGGTCGAGGCGGCGGCCGGCAGTTCCCTGCGACTACAACACCTGATCGACATGCTGCTCGACCTGTCGAGGATCGACGCCGGGATGTTCGAGGTGGATCTGGAAGCGGTGGACCTGGCGGCCGTCACGAGGCGCGCTGCTGAGTCGGTGTCAACCGGGCATCGCGATCGGACGATAGAGCTCTCGTTGAACCTGCCGGACGGCCTGCCGCCGGTGTATGCGGACCCTGAACGGCTCGGGCAGGTGATCACCAACGTGCTTGTCAACGCCTACAGCTACACGCCTGACGGCGGGCGCATTGCTGTGAGTGCGGAGGTTGAAGACGGTGCGGCCAGGCTCGCCATCAAGGACTCCGGCGTCGGGATTCACCCGGACGACCACGAGCGGGTGTTCGAGCGGTTCTTCCGGGCAGAGCAGATAGGCCCGCGGCCGCCCGGCAGCACCGGCCTCGGGCTCGCCATCGCGAGGTCGCTGATGGAGCTGCAGCGCGGCGAGATCAGGCTGGAGAGCGCGCCGGGCGAGGGGAGCACCTTCACACTGGTGCTGGACCTCTTCCGCCGCGACTCGGAACCGGGGACGGGCGAGCAGACTAGCCGTTCTTCACGGGCGTCACGTACCGGTAACCGAACCCCCTGACCGTCTCGATCAGCTCCGGCTCGCGCGGGTCCTCTTCGATCTTCCGTCGCAGGTATCCGACGTACAGCCTCACGCTGTCGATCGACGCTTCCACGGCGTCGGCCCCCCACACAAGGTCAAGAAGCTGTTCCTGGCCCAGGACCTGGCCGGGGTGACCAACGAACACGGAGAGCAGCCGGTACTCGTACGCCGTCAAATCGACCGCCTGTCCGCGCACCGTCACCAGGTGCGCCCGGTGATCAATGCTGACGACTTCGTCTGAATAGACATCCGATTCTGTCTCGATCGCCGGCATCCCGGCGCGGCGCAGTGCCGCGTCGACGCGCGCCACGAGCTCCTTGCCGCCAAACGGCTTGACGACATAGTCATCGGCGCCGCTGGTGAGCCCGCGCACGCGGTCATCCTCAGCGCCGCGCGCGGTCAGGAAAATGATCGGGATCTGGGACACCTCGCGGATCCGGCTGGCAAGCTCGTATCCGTCCATGCCGGGCAGGCTGATGTCCAGCAACGCCAGGTCAGGCCTGTCGCGGTAGAACACGGCCAGTCCGGTCTCCGCCGTGTCTGCGGTCAAGACCCGATAGCCGCCGTACTCAAGTCGAGCCCGGACGATATCCAGGACCTCCGGGTCGTCGTCGACGGCCAGTACGGTCTTGTCGTTCACCGGCAATTTGTCACCCCCGGTTGGCTCGCCGGGCGGGCGCTTCAGGACCTTTGGCGCAGTGTCAGCGCCCTTCGTTTCCGATGTCGGTCGCGTCTCTGCTCGCGAAACGCGTCCAGCCCGCGCGTTTTCTGAAAACAGGATAGCAACTCGCGCCCGGCCCGCCCGTGCGCGGCCGGCGCGCGAGCGGGGCCGCGGCCGAGTGGCTCCCATCGGCCGCTTTCCTGCAGAGATCTCACAGGCGTCCACGGGGCACTTTCGGAGCCGCCGCGATCCTGATCTTATCGGCAACCGGGGACTGTAGCCCAACGAATGGTTGGCCGGTTACTTGAGGAGTTCGAGGCAAGAGTCGCACACGGTATGTGCAGACAAGGATTTGAGAGATGACGAGTGCAATCAGAACCATGCGGTCCGTCGGCGCCGGAGCCGGCATCGTCAGGCTGGCACTGACCGGCCTGCTTCTAACAACGGCGTTCGGTGCGTTTGTCGTGGCCGCTACCGGCGCAATCTTCACTGATACGGAGTCGGTGAGCGCCAACTCGTTCAGCACCGGGACGCTTGACATCTCGACCTCCCCGGCGAGCGCAGCAGTGGCGTTTCCGAGCATGGCGCCCGGCGATGAGGTCGTCGAGTCCCTCGACGTGAGCAACGACGGCTCCCTTGAGCTTCGCTACGCCGTTCGGAGCGTTACGTCGGAGGACGTCCTGGCGAGCCAGATCGAGCTCTCCATAAAGAGCGGCGTGACGACCTGTGACGTATCCGGGTTTGGCGTCGACGGTGACGTGCTCTACACCGGCATCCTCGGCAGCATCGCCGGACAGAACGTGATCGGCGACCCGGCGCAGGGTCAGGACGCCGGCGACCGCGTGCTGTCGGCCGCGAGCTCAGAAGAGCTGTGCGTCAAGGTCGAGCTGCCGAGGAGCACCGGCAACGCCCACCAGGGCCAGACGACTGACGCCACCTTCACGGTCTACGCGGAACAGACGGCCAACAACTCGTAACACCCCACACTCCTCAGGAGAGTCCGGGCCGGAGTTCGTCTCCGCCCCGGGCTCTCCTCGTAGCAAGCAGGGAGGCGTGACATGACCACCGTGATTTTGACGGAATCGCTAATCGTACGAACTGCGTGCACGACGCGTGTCATCGGGCGCGTCACCGGCCGTTTCCTGCAGTCAGGGATCAAGCCGCTCGTCATCGCCATCCTCGCAGTGTCTGCGGTGTTCACCTCACTTGTGACGGTTGTCGCCTATCTGCCCACTCTGACCGGGTTGAAGACGATGATCGTCACCAGTGGGAGCATGGAGCCCAACATCGGAACCGGCTCGGCGATACTGATCGAGGAGTTGCCGACAACGTCGATACGAATCGGAGACCCGATCTCGTTCGAGGGCGCGGAGGGCCATCTGGTGACCCACCGGGTCGTCGCGATCAGGGAGATCAAGGGTGAGACCTACTTCCAGACCCAGGGGGACGCGAACGAGGACCCGGACCCCAACCTGGCGCCGGCCGGCGCAGTGGTCGGACGCGTCAGGGCGGTGCTGCCGTACATGGGTTACGTGCTGTACTACAGTTCTGGCAAGTTGGCCCAACTCGCCATGATCGGGCTCCCGGCCATCATCCTGGTGGCGCTGGAGCTGCGCTCGCTGGTCACTGCCGCGCGAAAGAACCGGGCGGGGTCGAAGCAATCGCCATCGCCGACCGGATCAACTCCAGGTGTCCCGTCGGTGGTAATTCCGGGGCGGGGCCAACCGGCGCCGGCGCCGGAGACGGTCATGCCGGCCCTCCAAGTGGCGGCCGGACTAACACAATCATTGGCACCGCTTTAGGGGGCAGGTCAGGCCCGCGGGCCAAGGCGCGGATCACGTCGATCGGCTCGGGCACCGAATGGTCTG
>JACZRO010000013.1 GCA_022574675.1 Chloroflexota bacterium | reverse complement strand
GACGCTCATCACCTGGTCCATCCGCCCGAGGACGGCGCGGGCGCTGTTCGAGCCATGCAGATGGCGCTCGACGATGCGGGCATCGGGCCGGGCGACATCGACTACATAAACGCCCACGGCACTTCCACGCCGGTCAACGACGCAGCAGAGACGCGCGCCATCAAGAAAGTGTTCGGCGAGTCCGCCGCGACAACGCCGATCAGCTCCACCAAGTCGATGATCGGCCACTCCCTTGGCGCATCGGGAGGATTGGAAGCCGCCGCAGCGCTGCGCACGATACGGGACGGGGTGATTCACCCGACGATCAATTACGAGAACCCGGACCCGGATTGCGACCTGGACTACGTGCCAAACGTCGCTCGGGAAGTGAACGTCAACACGGTCCTGTCAAACAGCTTTGGCTTTGGCGGCCAGAACGCCTGCCTGGTGCTGAGACGGTTCGAAGAATCATAGGGTCAGCAGACCAGCACCGCGTGCAGGCGCCCGTGGAGCCGGTTGAACACGCCGCACGGGCCGCACAATGTTGACGCCCCGGGACTCGAACTCAGACCCAGATATTTGCGGCCGGTGCGATGCTCCGGTGATCCCGGGGGCGAACTTATGCCGGGAGTGCGGGGCCGCGGTACCTGTCACGCAGGAACCCGTCGCGCCCCACTACGCCGGTGATGACCGACCGCCCGTATTCCATCCCGACCCCGGCGTGGTCCCGGGAGAACTCGCGTCGATGGGAAGCCGGACACGCGCCTGGGCGATAAGCAACCCGGCGATCGGGTTGCTCTCGTACGTGCCGGTCATCGGTGTTGCCGTGTCGATCGCGACCTTCATCTGGAACATGACCCTGTATCGGCGCGGACAGGATATCGGGGCGCGTATCCTGGGAGTGAGGGTGATCAGAGACACGGGCGAGCTGGCCGGTTTCTATCACATGTGGACCCGGACCCTGGCCTCATTGATCAGCCTGGTGGTGTTTGGCGCCGGGTTCTGGACCGCGTACTCGGACCGCGATCGAAGGACATGGCACGACAGGTGGCTCGGCACGTACGTTGTGAAGGCGGGGCCAGAAGTGGATGGTCTGCCGGCGACCAGTTCATCCACCGCGAAAACCTGGTTCTGGGTCAGCGCTGCAATTATCGTCGCGATGTTGTTGTTATCAGTATTCCTGGTCGCTCCGGGCGAGCTTGAGTAGGAAACGAGAGTAAGAACCTGGCCTGGGCGCGGCGTCGCACGCACACAGTTATCCACAAGCTGTGGTGACGTGACGGTCCCTCACAACAACATTTAGGGGCGATCTAGACTCGACGCGGGACCGGCCCGCGGGCTATAGTCGAGACCCCAGTGACTGCCGGTACTTCCGCTGGGGGGCGAGCGGTTCTAGGCTTAAGATCGTCACGGTCGGGCGGCCGTCCTCACCCCGCCGAAATCGGGAACAAAGAGGTCCTCGCGCGCCTTGTTCGCACATCTTCACAATCATTCCGAGTACAGCCTTCTCGATGGCCTGAGTTCGGTCACGGACATGGCGCAGAGGGCCGCGGAGCTCGGGCAGACCGCCCTTGCGTTGACGGACCACGGGGTGATGTACGGCGCTATCGATTTTTACCGCGCGTGCCGGGCCGCCGGCATCAAACCGATCATCGGCGTCGAGGGATACGTCGCGCCGGGCAGCCACATGACCCGGGACCCCGGCGACCGGTCCCCGTACCACCTGACTGTGCTCGCGAAGAACGAGGCCGGTTACAAGAACCTTCTCCAGCTCGTCAGCAAGTCTCACCTCGAAGGGTTCTACTACCGTCCACGAATGGACCGCGAACTTCTTGAGGAGCACTCGGAGGGTCTCGTGGTGCTCTCCGGGTGTCTTTCCGGCGAGGTAGGCACACACGTCGTACGCGGCCAGATGGACCTGGCGCGAGAGACGGTCGACTGGTACCGCCAGGTCTTCGGGGACGACTACTACCTCGAGGTGATGTGGCACGAAAAAATCCCGGATCAGCTCGCGATGAACCAGGCCGTAGTGGAGTTGGCGAAAGAGAGTGGAACGCCGCTCGTCGCCACGAACGACAATCACTACACGCACCCCGAGGACCATGAGCTCCACGACATCCTGTTGTGTATCCAGACCAACTCGCTGGTCGACGATCGCAATCGGATGCGGATGGAAGACCCGACCTTCTATCTTCGATCGGAAGACGAGATGGCGGCCCTCTTCCCCGAGCTTCCCGAGGCGATAGAGAACAGCGGCCGGATCGCCGAAGCCTGCGACCTCGAGATCGACTTCACACAGAGCCGGATGCCGCGCTTCCAGACGCCGAACGGTGAGCCGGCGCTCGAATACCTGGCCCGCCTGTGTGAAGAGGGGTTGGAGCGCCGCTATCCGAACGCGGACCAGGTCGTCAGGGACCGGCTCGCGTACGAAATGGAAGTGATCGAGGCGACGGGGTTCCCGGACTACTTCCTCGTCGTATGGGACATCGCCAACTTCGTCCATCGGCAGGAAATCGTGTTCGGGGTCCGGGGGAGCGCAGCCGCAAGCCTGGTCCTGTACTGCCTGGGCGTGACCGAGATCGACCCGCTCGCCATGCGGCTCGTGTTCGAGCGATTCCTGAACATCGAGCGGCGTGAGATGCCGGATATCGACATGGACTTCCAGGACGATCGCCGTGAAGAGGTCATCCGGTATTGCCTGGACAAGTACGGCGACGGACATGTGGCGCAGATCGTGACCTTCGGCACCCTCGGGGCCAAGGCGGCTGTGCGCGACGTCGGCCGGGCGCTGGGCATGGACCTTTCCGAAGTGGACCGGATAGCCCGTCTTATCCCGACCCGCCTGCACATCACGCTTGACGCCGCAATCTCGGAAACCCCGGAGCTGACACAGGCCGCGTCAGCCGGCGGTCAGGGGCAACGGTTACTGGAACTCGCGCTCGGGCTTGAGGGCACCGTGCGTCACGCCAGCACCCACGCCGCCGGCGTGATGATTACCGAGGAGCCGCTCACCGATTACGTACCGCTCGCTCGGGCGACCGGCTCGGACGCTAACGCGGTGCCGACCACGCAGTACCCGATGGGACCCCTCGCGGACCTCGGTTTGCTCAAGATGGACTTCCTGGGGCTTACCAACCTCACCATCCTGGACCGTTCGCTCAAGCTGATCGCCGAGACGCGCGGCGAGAACCTGACGCTCCCCGGGATACCCCTTGACGATTCAGCGACATACGACCTGCTCTCGTCCGGTGAGACGTCGGGCGTGTTCCAGCTTGAAAGCTCCGGGATGCGGCGCTACATCAAGGAACTCCGTCCGAGCTCGGTGATGGACGTGGCCGCCATGATCGCCCTGTACAGGCCCGGGCCGATGGAACATATCGGCCGGTTCATCGACTCCAAGCATGGCCGTACCGAGATCACTTACCCGCACGACGACTTGCGGGACCTTCTTGAAGAGACCTACGGGGTGGTCGTCTACCAGGACCAGGTGCTGCTCATAGCGCAACGTTTCGGCGGCTATACGCTGGGCGAAGCGGACATTCTCCGAAAGGCGATGGGCAAGAAGATCCCGGCTGTGATGGCCGCGGAGAGAGAGAAGTTCATCGCCGGCGGCATCGCCAACGGATACACGCCGGAACTCTCGCAGCAGATGTTCGATCTGATCGAGCCTTTCGCTGGATACGCCTTCAACAAGGCGCACAGCGTCTGCTACGCGATGGTGTCGTACTGGACTGCGTACCTGAAGGCTAATTACACGGTCGAATACATGGTGGCTTTCCTGGACGCGGCGACGGGCGCGCCAGACAAGCTCACGGCCGCCATCGGCGAGTGCCGACGCCTGGGTATCCAGGTGCTGGCGCCGGACGTCAACCGCGCTCACGTCGGTTTCTCGGTCGACAGGGCCGACGATGGGGACGCGATCCGATTTGGCATGGCGGCCGTGAAGAACGTGGGCGCCGGGGCGGTAGAGCCCATCATCGAGGAACGCGGGATTGGCGGGCCTTTCGAATCGATCGAGGACTTCTGCAAGCGTGTCGATTTCGGCAAACTGAACAAACGCGCGCTCGAGAGCCTGGTGAAGGTCGGCGCCTTCGATCGGCTGGGGGACCGCGGCGTCCTGCTTGAAGGGCTGGACCGGATCCTGGCGTTGATCCGACGCGAGACCGAGTTGAGAGACTCCGGGCAGAGCACGATGTTCGACATGCTCGGGGATTCGGTCGACACGCCGCTGCCCGCCCTGGAGTTGCCTGAGACGGGTGACGTTACCAGCCACGAGCGAACGCTCTGGGAGCGTGAGCTTCTCGGCGTCGAGATCAGCGAGAACCCGATCACGCGGGCCATGTACCAGTTGCAGAACGAGTCGATCGTGTTCGCCAATCAGCTGACGCCGGACCTTGCCGGCCAGCGCAAGTCTTCCGTCGGACAGGTCGGCATCGTGCGCGAGCTAACGACGCGCAAGGGAGACCGTTTCGTCTCCATCCAGTTCGGCCTGCTGGGCGGTGACATTGAACTTGTCGTGTGGTCCAACGTCCTGGCGGTGACCGAAGATCTCTGGAAACAGGGGACTTTCGTGTCGTTGACCGGGTCGGTACGCGAACGCGAAGGCCGCGTATCAATATCGGTCGAAGAGGCTCGGGAGTATCGATTGCCCGGACAGGAAGATTCTGAAACATTGACGAACAACGACCCGGCTGAGCCGGACGCGGCGATCAGCCCGGCGGTGGCGGCGCCGCCCGCACCTTCAAATACCGCAAATCCCAGAAACCCCGGGAACGGCGTCTCGCCTGCGAAAGCGATGGCGGAGAGCGAAGCGCAGTTCTCTGCGCCGGCCAACGGATCATCCGGCACAAACGGTCTGTCCAACGGCAACGGCGCTCACCCGGGACTCACGTCTCCCGTTCCGCCCGCGGCCCCGTCCGTACAGGCGCAGCGTCTCTCGATACGGGTGATGGAGACCGGTTCAGCGGCAGAGGACAAGTACCGCTTTGAGGACATCATCCGCCTGCTGTTGAACTACAAGGGCAACCACCCGTTCATGCTCGAGATCGCGACGGAAGATCGGATCATCACGCTGGAAATGCCGTTCGCCATCGAGCCCTGCGAAGAACTCGCCACCAACCTGGGTGAGTTGATTGGGAGCGAGAACGTCCTGATGCCGGGGGCGGCCAGCGTCGCTCCGGCGTAAGCTAGGCGCATGAAGTGGGTCGTTTTCGCCACAGCGCCGGACCAGTTGACGGCGGAGATGTGGCAGGACCTGCTCTCTCAGGCGCGCATCAAGTGCCAGTTGAGGGCGGGCGATACATACGGTTTCCTGGGCGTCTCCGCTGCGCCGGTGAGGCTGGTCGCCCCGGAGGAAGACGCGAAGGACGCGCTCAACACCCTCGAGACGATGGTCAGGCTTCCCGGGCGCGCGCCAGATAGTCCGGATGATCCAGGCGAGCCGGGCGATAACGGCTAGCTGACGCGCTGGTTCGCCCAATCAGACAGCGAGAGTTGCTCACCTTCCCAGGTTCGCTCCGGGATTCCCGGAAAGCCTTCGAGTTGCAACAGGCGCGCTTTGAGCGGCAGACCGATGCCTCCCCCGAATCCGTGGAGCCGGCCGTCGCTGCCGACTACACGGTGGCACGGCACCAGCAACGGCACCGGGTTCCGGGCCATGGCCTGCCCCGCCGCTCGCGAGGCGTTTGGCCGCCCGGCGACGCGGGCCAGCCAGGAATAGGTTCGTGTCTCACCGGCGGGTATGGTGCGGCATGCGGCGCGCACCCTGGTGAAAAACTCGGGATCTCCGAGATCGATCTCCTCCCGCGTCAGGTCTTCAGGCTCTCCAGAGAAATACCGGTCAAGTCTTGCGCGTAGTTCGCAGAACCGAGATGAATCTTGCACCGCTCCCTGGATCGATCCGCCCAGCTCGGCCTCGGCGTCGGCGCGGCTCCGCTCCGGCAGCGTCAACCGCCGGATCCCGTTCTGTGACGCTACGACGCCAATCCATCCGAAGGCGGTCTCGAATATGTCGTACTCAAGCACCGGCATTTGGCCCCGATACATCCGCCGTTGCAGGCTCCGACGCCGTCAGCCTGGAGTACAGCGGGCGTTCCACAGGCTCCGCCATCACGACCCTGAGCGGGGGCCGCGGCCTGACGCGTATGAGGCGGAGCAGCGAGCGGCGGACCAGAGCCCAGCGGACCGCGGGCCACTCTGATCTGACCTCTTCATGCACCTCTTCGGGAACCTCGCGGCCGCCGTACGCTTCAAGCTCAAAGGCCTTTGCTATCACCTGTGCGCCCTCGTCGGCATCACGCGCTGACTCCCCCAGCCGAAGCGCGTACTCCATCGGGGTTTCTGGCCGACGCCGGCCGGCCCCAGCCAGCCAGCCCAATCGGGACATACCCGCGTAGGCGCGGCCGGTAGGGGACATCGCCCAGAAGCGCCAGCGCCATGCGAGCACGCCGCCGGCAACCGTAAGGACGACAATGAGGCCAGCGACGAACGGCCAGGCCGGGGTCGCGGTGTCTCGGCCCGCCAATCTGAGCAGTTCGTCAAGGTCTGGACCGGGTCCAGTCCCTAGCTCCACTTCACCGACTTCTGAGAAGGGGTCAGGTCCGGCCGCGAACGTGCCGACGCTGCCGAATCCAGCGACCTCCAGCTCGGGAAGCGTGCCGCGGACCAGCCGCGGCGCGCCGGGTGTGGATTCCAGATCGATCCAGCCGTAACCGGGGAAGTAGGCCTGCGCCCAGCCGTGGCTATCGAAGTCCCGGATCAGGAAACCAGATCGCGTCGGGTCGAACTCGCCTGATTTGAATCCGGACACCATGCGCGCCGGTATGTCCTGAGAACGCAGCATCACGGCGAGGGCCGAGGCAAAATACTGGGAGTAGCCCTTGGGGCCAGCCTCGTCACACCCCGGTCCACCACCGGCGCTCTCCGGGCATGGCTCAAGAACGGTATCGAACAGGAAATATGCAACGCCATCCTGCTCAGGTCCGGGACCCTCAATGTCCTGGCTGTATCCGAAACTGCGGAGGCGCTCCGCTATGGCGTCGGCTTTCTGGAACGGCGTGACGGCGCTAGCTTCGGTGACGATCTCCGCAGCAAGATCGGCGACTTCCGGCGGCAGTGTGTCGGGCAACTGGAGGTAACGGTCCGTGACCCAGAGCGGGTAGTCCGTTCCGGCAGCATCGAGCTGGGATTCGGTCGCTTGCGATATCAGCCGTTGCACGACCACCGGCTCGCCGGGCTCCGCGCGTTCCACAAAGCGGACCGCAACCTGGTCAAAAACCGGCCCGGTAACACGCTCCACGCTGACCCATTTCAGGGCCCCGTTCTTCTCCTCGAAATCGACTATCTCCAGGTCGGGAGGCAAGAGATCCTCGATCACGTCCTCGACCAGATCGATCCCGAGAAAAGACGGGTCGACGTAGATCTCCCGAAGATCGTCGGCGTAGACGCGGACGTCCAGGGGAAGGTTCGGATCGAGGGTGCCCTCGATCATGTTCAGCCGGACCTCGAGGTGAGGCAGTTCTTCCGATATGTACGGACGGTCGACGCTGAGTGTGTAGTCGCCGGGGATGGCGAACCCCAGTTCAGCTTCGGCCGAGAAGATGCGTTGCTCGACGGCGATCCTCTCGAGCAGGGTTCCCTCAAGGGGCAGCGATTCGGTCGGTAATCGCCGGACATCGTTGACGGGCCCGGCCAGCCAGCCCTGCGACGTGTACACGGAATAGGCGCGTGCCGGGTGAAGCGTCTCGTAAGGTGACTCGAGGAAGAAGAGGGGCTCGTCATTGAACCGAACCCGCCCCTTGAACGCGAGGACCTGGTCAAAGGCGCGCAACTCGCCCGATCCGACGCCGCCGACATTTGGGAACAGCCGTAATGCGTGGTCTTCCAGCCTGTCACGCCAGGGATCTTTCATCGCCCCCCATGCGCGGTCGACGATATCCGGCCTGATCTTGTACATGGGCGCCAGGCCAGCGATCAGCACGACCATCGCGCCGACCACGATCGGTACGACGATGCTGTCTAAGCTGATCCCGTGTGAGTACTGGATCCCGGCGCGGTCCCACCTGCGGCGGGTATTAACGAGCGTGAGGTGGGCAAACATGGCGATCGCGATCGCGGCGAAAAAGTAAAAGGTGTACTCGAACTGGCCGAACCTGTAGCTCAGGTTGGTGAGGATTGCGATACCCAGGATGAATGACGGCGCCCACGGAGACCGCCACTTGAACAGGCTCCAGCCCGAGGCGTACGCGAGAACCCAGGCAATGATGGAAAGAAAGACGCTGAACGGCAGCGGGTCGGTGCTTATGCCTTCGCTTCGCGCGATGTCTATCCATATATCAAGCCGGTTCAAGGTGTCGCCGAATCGGGCGATGACGTTCGCACCGGCCGCGCTGGATGAGACTTGCCAGATGACGAAGGGCACGCCGGCCAGTATCCCGATGAGGTGGCGCAGTGGCCACAGGACTGTGGGGCGAGCGAAAGCGACGCCCAGCGCCGCGCCGGCGAGCATCGTCCAGATAAGCACCGGGGAGTCTCCCCAGTCGGCCAGCTGGACGGACCAGGCGACGACGGTCACCATCAGGCCGAGGAGGGCGTAAGTGATCAACCCCTCAATGCCGCGAACGCCCGCGACCCGGCCCGCAAACACCGCGCCGCGGCGAACAGGCCCGATCAAATCCATTCGGCTCGCGTCGGGGAGGCGAAGCGGTTCGGCGCTCAATCGCTTTCTCCCGACGAGGCGCCGGTGGGTGCCACGCCGTCTCCCATGCGGTTTGAAGAACCGTTCCCGGCGCGGATCGACTCGTGTGATTCATCGCGCGCGGCCCGGGTCTCTCGTATCGGCTCCGTCAGCGCGTTCGCCAGGGGCACGCCCTGCTTCACCGAGTATGTCCTGATCCCGGCGGTTACCAGCTCCGCGAGTACGTTCATGTTGGAGTCCTCGTCGGTCCCGGTCCGCTGGTCGCCATCAAGGAACGACTCCCTGTCCAACAGCGCCACGGTGACGTTGACGCCTCGTCTCGCAAACCCCTGGAGCGCCTCCACCCACTCCCGGGAGCGCGCGGCCGTTATCACCACCAGCGCGGTGTTCGTCCCGATCTCGGGGTCGAGATCGGTGAGTACGTCAACCAGGGGCACATCGCCCTCCGGCCTACCGGTAGCGATGTTGCGTGTGATCGACTCGAGCTGGCCGCCGCCTCGGACGGGCGGCGACATCATCGGGTGGCTGCCGTAGGAGACGTAGCCGGCCGGGAGTTGCATGCCGAGGTACTTCTCGACGGCCGAGACGGCGATCGTCGCCCCGTACTCGTCGGCAGACTCGGCATCCCGGCCGGCGACGGTCGAGGCGTGCTGATCGAAAACGATCCACACCTCGCCGGCCTCTCCCTGGTCGAAAAGTTTCACCATCAGCCGGGATTGCCGGGCGGTGCTCGGCCAGTGGATCCGGCTCATGCTGTCGCCGGCGACGTAGTCACGTATCGACGAGACGTGGGGCGATACAAGGTGCGTCCGCCGACGGTCACCCGCGTCGCCGCTCAGGTTGAGGTGCGCCATCGCGAAGTCTGGAATCGGCACGGCGCGTGGGTATACGAGAAGGCGCTCAGCGCCCTGGAACTCGCGCGAGTTCGGGAACAGTCCAAATGGGTCGGCTGACCGGACGACCAGGGGACCCAGCGTGAACTCTCCACGTTGCAGCAGCGGAGCCTTCACCTCGAAACGTCGGTGGACAATCACGCCGGGCATATCGACGATTCGGCCCGCACGGACCCCCGGGATGTCGGTCATTTCCTCGATCTCTATCCAGGGGTTTGGCAGCCCGCCGTGGTTGGCGATCTCGACCATCTCAGACAGCTGCTCGCCGACGCGCATGGGCCGGTTCGGGCGGCGAACGGACGCCTCGATGCGGGCGAATCCCATACGAGACCATAAGAAGGCGACGGCCAGCATGATGATGAGGACGTAGCCAAGCCGGAAGGAAAGGGAAAACCCGGTCCCCATTCCGGACATGAAGGTCAGGATTATGACAAGGACCAGGGCGCCGGCCCGGCGGTGCCCGCGCAGCCAGGCGATGAGCGGACGCATCCGGCGCCCGCGGCGTCTAGCCGGGGACCGTGAAAGCGTGCTCGAACGAGCCGGGCGGGTTGTCAGCAAGGCGCGGCCCTACCCGCGCGCCGGACCGCCGACCTCAGCGCCCGGAACGGGAACCGTGTCGAGCACCTGGCCGACCAGTTCCTCACCATCGACGCCGCGCATCCGCGCCGCAGGCGAGACGATCATGCGGTGCGCCATTACCGCGGAAGCGATGGCCTTCACATCGTCCGGCGACACGAAGTCGCGTCCGCCGATCATGGCGCGCGATTGCGCCCCGCGCATCAGAGCGAGGGACGCCCGCGGCGATGCGCCGAGTGAGGCGTCCTGGTGGTTCCGCGTCGCGCCGGTCAGGGCGACGATGTACTCCTTGATCAGGTCATGGACATAGATCTCACGCGCCGCATTCTGGAGCTCAACGATGTCGCGCGGGTTTGTCACCGGCATTAGCTCGTCGATAGGTTCCACCAGCATCTGGTTGTTCAGGATGGCGATCTCCTCATCCGGCGCCGGGTAGCCGATGCGGACACGCAGGAAGAACCGGTCCAGTTGCGCCTCGGGCAGCGGGAACGTGCCCTCGTACTCGATCGGGTTCTGGGTCGCCAGCACCATGAACGGGTCTGCGAGCCGGTGTGTCACGCCTTCCACGGTCACCTGTCGCTCAGCCATGGCCTCCAGGAGGGCGGACTGGGTCTTGGGAGTCGCCCGGTTTATCTCATCCGCGAGGACGATCTGGGACAGGATCGGCCCCGGCCTGAACTCAAACTCGGAGGTCTTCTGGTTGTAGAAAGAAACCCCGGTGATGTCACTCGGCAGCAGGTCCGGCGTGAACTGGATGCGCCGGAATTCACAGCCGGCGGATCGGGCGACGCTGCGGGCCAGCATGGTCTTGCCGACGCCCGGCACGTCTTCGATCAACGCATGGCCGCGCGAGATCAGGGCGATCACGACGAGTTCGACAACCTCGGTCTTGCCGATGATTACCTTCTCGACGTTCTGAACAATCTCCCGCGCCAGAAGCTCGGGACCGGTTGCCGTGGCCAAATAGACCTCTTTCGTCTAGCGGTTGGTACGGAGCGACGCCCGTCGCGGTTTTGTACCGGCCTCGTCCCGGGGCCTATATTTGCCGGGTCTGGACATCGCGCTGGTGGGCGGTGCAGGACTCGAACCTGCGACCCCCTGCTTGTAAGGCAGGTGCTCTAACCAGCTGAGCTAACCGCCCGGGAGCACGGTACGAACCCTACGCGAGGGGCATACGGCGGTCGTCCGCAGATCCCGGTCAAGCGCGTCCGCCCCTGCCTGCCAGTTTACAACGGAAGCCGGAAAATCCGGTCGCACACCTTCCGTGGGGCGGAAGGCGGGGAGGCCAGCGGATCGGCCCAACGCCGTCGCCAAGCCAGATGCCATCAGGCCATAAAGAAAGAGATGGCGCGCCTGGTGAGATTTGAACTCACGACTTCAGCCTTCGCAGGGCTGCGCTCTATCCGCTGAGCTACAGGCGCGTGTGATTTCCGGTCCCGGACCGTCCCCGGCTTTTAATGCCGCCGGGCGCGGTGTACGTGTGGTGCCGAGGGCGAGAGTCGAACTCGCACGTCCTTAAGGACACTACGTCCTGAACGTAGCGCGTCTACCATTTCGCCACCTCGGCGCGAGGTGCGACAAGCGTCACAGGGAGTGGCCCTGCGACGGCCTGCCTGTGAAGTATGAGATACCCACGCACAAGCGTCCACCGAGGGTCGATTATAAACGTGGTCCTGAGCGGCCCCACCCGTCGACGGAGACATCTCATCTTCGATGAGTCGCTCATGTCACCGTGTATCATCCCGCCCATGGTCAGCGATAGGATGCGGCGGCGGATCGAATCCCTCCTGGACGAAGCGGATGAAGCGGTCGGCCGCCGCCAGTGGGACGAGGTCCGTGACATCTGCGACGCGGTATTGCGCCTGGACCCGGGTAACGTCGAGGCGCTGGCGCTGCTGGAGGCGTCCGAGCGCGACACCGGCGTCCGGCCCCCGTCGGTATCAGCTCCGGATGCCGGGGAAGTCGCCGTGCCGGAACTGGCCACGCCCGGGTCGCCCTTGATCGAGGGAGCGACCGGCGCCATAGATCTCGCCCAGAAACCCGCATCGGACACGCCCAAAAGCTTCGCCAACGACCGCTACCAGGTCAGTAAGTTCCTCGGCGAGGGTGGCAAGAAGCGCGTCTATCTCGCCCACGACACCCTTCTCGATCGGGATGTCGCCTTCGCTCTCATAAAGACCGAGGGCTTTGACCAGACGTCGAGGGAGCGCATCTCCCGCGAGGCCCAGGCCATGGGGCGGCTGGGCGTTCATCCCAACATCGTCGCCGTGCTCGATCTCGGCCAGGAGGAAGACGGCACGCCGTACATGGTCACCGAGCTCATGGGCGGCGGTGATGTTGAGGGGTTGCTGGCCGAAACCACCCCCGAACCCCCTCCTGATTCAGGAGGGGGCAAGTTGAGGCCTCCTCCCTCGGAGGGAGGAGGTTTGGAGGTGGGTCGCGATTTGGCGAACGCGCCCGTCGCCCCTATTACGCGCTCAGAAGGCCTCCCACTGGACCGCACGATCGAGATCGGCAAAGCGGTCTGCGAGGGGCTGCAGTTCGCGCACGCCCGGGGCATCGTTCACAGAGACCTGAAGCCCGGCAACGTATGGCTCACCGAGGACGGCACGGCCAAGATCGGCGACTTCGGACTTGCCGTCATGACCGACCGCTCCCGCCTGACCCGCGAGGGAATGATGGTTGGGACGGTCTCGTACATGCCGCCGGAGCAGGCCACGGGCGGCGAGATCACGCCCAGGGCGGACCTGTACTCGCTGGGGGCGATGCTTTACGAGATGGTGACGGGGCGACCACCGTTCCTGGGCGATGACGAGATCGCCATCATCGGCCAGCACATCAACACGCCGCCGGTAGCTCCCACCTGGCACAACGGCACATGCCCGCGGCCGCTTGAGGCGCTGATCATGCGCCTGCTGGCAAAGGACCCGTCCGAGAGGCCGGAGTCTGCGCAGGACGTGTTCAACGCGCTGGACGCTATCGACCTCACAGCCCGCGGCGAGACCGTCGAGCGTGAAGGCACGTCACTTGAGTCGCTTGCGGGTGGCGTCTTTGTCGGACGACAGGCGGAGATGGACCAACTAAAGGCCGCGCTCGAAGATGTTCTTGGGGGCCGTGGCCGACTCGTAACACTGGTCGGTGAGCCGGGAATCGGCAAGACCCGGACCTCCGAGGAACTTGCCACCTACGCCGGTCTTAGGGGCGCAAAGGTCCTGTGGGGCCGCTGCTACGAAGGCGGAGGCGCACCGCCGTACTGGCCCTGGGTGCAGGCGATACGCAGCTACGTCCGCGAGATCGATGCCGACGAACTTCGCCGGCAGATGGGGTCTAGCGCATCGGTCGTCGCCGAGATCATCACGGACGTTAAGGACCGCCTCCCCGAGCTCCAGCCGCCGCCGCAGATGGACGACCCGGACTCAGCCCGCTTCCGGCTCTTCGACTCGATCACCAGCTTCCTCAGGACCGCCAGCCAGTCCCAACCGCTGGTGATCGTGCTGGACGACCTGCACTGGTCGGACCAGCCATCGCTGACCTTTCTGGAGTTCATCGCCCGGGAGTTACACCAGTCGCGCGTCATGTTGCTCTGCACATACCGCGACATGGAATTGAACCGCAGGCACCAACTCACGGTCACCCTCGGCGACCTGGCCCGGGATCGGCTTTACGAACGCGTGTTGCTGCGGGGTCTTACAGAGGCTGACATCGCCCGGTTTATCGAAATAGCGGCAGGCTTGACGCCGCCCGCCGAGCTATCTGCCACCGTTCATCGCCACACCGAGGGCAATCCACTCTTCGTCACGGAGGTCATCCGAGACCTCATACAGTCAGGCGAATTGACCGAAGAGAAGGTCTCCGGTCGTTCAAGCTGGTCTGTCCGCATCCCTGAGGGTGTGCGTGAGGTTATCGGACGTCGCCTGGACCGGTTGTCGGACCGGGCCAACGAGATATTTACCGTCGCGGCCGTCGTCGGTCGTGAGTTCACATTGGATGCTCTCAAGGAACTCTCGGAGGACACAACAGAGGGCCAGCTTCTGGACGTGCTGGACGAAGCTCTCGATTCAAAGCTTATCGAGGAGCTGCCCGACGAGATCGGCCGCTACCAGTTCACACACGCCCTTATTCAAGAGACGCTAACAAGCGAACTCTCGTCCGCCCGCAAGGTCCGCCTTCACGCACGTATCGCAGAGACACTAGAACGTCTGTATGGCGATCGCGCGGACGAGCACGCAGCGGAACTGGTGCCGCACTTCGTTGAGGCGGAATTGATCCTGGGCGGTGAACGCTCCGCCCACTACTCGGTGCTCGCAGGCGAACAGGCGCTCGATTTCACCGCTCCTCAACAGGCGCTGCTCCATTTCGAGCGTGCGCTGACCGCCGCGGGTGACGATGCGAGCGATGAAATGATGGCGCCAATTTTATGGGGTCTGGCGCGATCTCAGGCTGCAACTTCTGACCCACTTAATATGCAGATAGCGTTCGATACGCTCACACAGGCGTTTGACCGATATGTGGAGATCGGTGACAACGAGAAGGCAGCAGAGATCGCTGGATATCCGTTTGGCATGCAGGCATTTGTGCACGGCTCCATGCCTCTATATGAACGGGCCATGGATATCGTGGATCCAGATAGCCTCGTGGCTGGTCGGATCCTGGGAAAGCAAATTATGGCTCTGTGGGTCGACCGTCAAGATACCGAGGCGGTCGAAGCAGCCTTCAATAAAACTGTGGAAATCGCCAGAGCTAACGGCGATACGGCATTGGAAGCGCAGGCCTTACTCTCCAGGTATGTCGCCGGTCACCTGGATTCCAGAAACGACATCGTAAATGCCCTGGAAATTCTTCATGAGGCTCTGAGTCTCGTCAACTCGGCCCACGATACATTCGAGCAGGCTCGGGCCGGCGCGCTTCTCACTTTCAGCAACGTGTTCCTTGGCAGGCTGCAACAGGCGGTAGATTACGGGCGAGTGGCGCAGGATGCGGCTGATCGAACCGGAAATGCCGGTTGGAAAAATGCGGCCAACACGGCACTGTCTGCCGCATTTCTGGCCCAGGGAGCATGGGAAGATCTTGAGTCGAACAGTGCTCAAGTACCGTCCGTCGATTCCGGCAGTTGGATTGAGGCTTGGAGCTTGGCTCCAATGATCCTGGCGAAAAGTCATCGCGGATCGTTGACCGAAACTGACCCTATCCTCGAAATGACCAAAGACCGTTCGGATCTCCGAACGGTTGCGATATTACTCCTAACAAGGGGCCTGATTTACCGTGCCACACCCGACCTGGTAGGCCAAGAGATTATCCCGGACCTCGTTCAAATGTTCCATTCAAGCCGGGATCAAGGATCAACGGCCGCAATGACAGATATGGTGTACCAACTCACGGGCAAAACTGGTCTTGGGCTTGCGGCAGTTATCCAAGGCGACACTGACGCCGCTCAACAGGCGTATGACAATCTTGAACCGTTGCGCTCTCTGATGTGGTTCGCCAGCACGGACAGAATCCTGGGACTGCTCGCCCAGACTCTTTCGAAAAACGATCTAGCGATTCAACATTTCGAGGACGCGTTGGAGTTCTGTCGAGACGGTGGATGTAAGCCAGAACTCGCCTGGACCTGCTCCGACTACGCCGAGCTGCTCCTTGACCGCGACAAACCCGGCGACAACGAGAAGGCCATCGAGCTACAGGACGAGGCGCTGGCCATCACCCAGGAGCTGGGGATGCGGCCGCTCACCGAGCGCATCCTGGCGCGGCGGGAGATATTGAGGGCGTAGGCGGAGCTGAACGACGGAGTGACAGATGGGTAATGAGGAGCTTCTCGCACGGGTCTACCACTTTGTGCTGTCAGGATTTGTCCGGGACGGAAGGGCTCCTCATTACACCGCGCTAGCTGCCGAGCTGGGCGTCACGGCAGATGAGGCACTCCGGGTCCAGGGAAACCTTCTCGATGAGCTCGGCGGACCACATTGGGCCGAACCTGGCAACGACCTGATAGCGTCGTTCGCTCCATTTTCCAACGTCCCGACGCACTACCAAATCACGGTTGATGGACAACAGAAGTGGTGGGGTCAATGAGGCCTCGAATCGCTGGCCGTGAGCTGGTTATTCCCCGGTCGAGAAGTTCAAATTGATGCGCCCTGCCTGGACTGTCTGGAGCCGCTCACGATTCGTATGCGGGATGGGCTTGTACTAGAAGCCCGGCCGGAAACCATTGTCGGGCACCGGAACATCCCACCGGGTCAGGACGGAGTGACCTGGCCGTATGCCTGAACAGGGATGACACTCTTCCGGTCGGAGGAGCACGCAATGGCCTGGTCGAATTACAACCACGCTGAGGCTGACAGAACGATGTCCTTGGCTGAGTACGTCCGATATTTCGACACTGAATATCATCGGCAGCGGCTCGCTTCGGACTATTTCTTGAACCGTATAGAACTTCAGGACAAACGAGATCGTCAGCGAGCCGACATGGGCATGTGATGTGAGATGACCACATCGGCGGGCCACTAACCGAGCGCTCCAGGCGCGGCGGGAGATATTGAGGGCTTAGAGGCGTAGCGCCAGCGGCGGCGCAAAACGGCCCCGGTGAGCGGATGCTGCCGGGGCCGCATGTTGTTCAAACCTGTGGCGCCGAGGGGCGGACTTGAACCGCCGACACACGGATTTTCAGTTGTACGTCACCCGTGCTCAAACGTAACGCCCGGTCTCGTCTAATGTCGTTTTGTTCGTAGGCCGATACCGGCCAGTGTCGTCATGTACCGGGTAGTGGTAGCAAGTGCGGTAGCAACAAGTGGTCCGCTGTTACGCCACGACTATCGGGCAGTATCATGCCGCTTATGCCAAGCGAACGTGTGCAGCGGCGGATAGACGATCTTCTCGACCAAACTGAGGAAGCGGTCAAGGCGACGGAATGGTCACACGTACAGGAACTGACTGCCGGAATCCTTGACGCCGATCCGGGCAATGAGGATGCCTTGACGTTCCGGAGTATGGCGGAAGCCAGTCTGAGTGAGTCGGAATCAGTGGCAGCATCTATATCCGGGACTGCAACTGCGACGACATCTAGCACCGCTGAGCCATTAACCACCGAAGCACTCAGCACTCCGGACGCCCCTGACGCCTTCGCCGGGGGTCGTTACCAGGTCCGCAGGTTCCTCGGCGAGGGCGGGAAGAAACGCGTCTACCAGGCCCACGACACCCTGCTCGACCGGGATGTCGCTTTCGCCCTCATAAAGACCGAGGGCTTCGACGATACCTCAAAGGAACGCATCACCCGGGAGGCCCAGGCGATGGGTCGGCTCGGCACGCACCCGAACATCGTTACCGTGTTCGACCTCGGGACAGAGGACGATGCTCCGTTCATGGTCACCGAACTCATGGGTGGCGGTGACGTTGAGGGCCTACTGGAGGACGCTGAGGATAATCGTCTTTCGCTAGGGCAAACAATCGAGATGGGCAAGGCCATCTGCGAGGGGCTTCAATTCGCGCATTCACAGGGCGTGATCCACCGCGACATCAAACCCGGCAACGTCTGGTTGACGGCAGACGGCGTCGCAAAGATCGGTGACTTCGGGCTGGCCGTGATGACAGACCGCTCACGCCTGACCATGGAAGGGATGATTGTCGGCACCGTCTCCTACATGCCGCCCGAGCAGGCCACAGGTGGCGAGATCACGCCAAAGGCAGACCTGTATTCGCTTGGGGCGATGCTTTATGAGATGGTGACTGGACGACCGCCCTTCCTTGGCGATGAAGATATCGCCATCATCGGGCAGCACATCAACACTCCCCCGGTCGCTCCAACATGGCACAACGGCACCTGCCCACGACCTCTTGAGGCGCTAATCATGCGTCTCCTGTCCAAGGACCCCTCGGAGAGGCCAGAGTCGGCGCAAGACGTGTTTAACGCTCTCGACGCCATCGACCTGACGGCCCGGGGCGAGACGGTCGAGCGTGAGGCCAACTCGCTGGAATCTCTGGCGGGCGGCGTGTTCGTCGGTCGTCAGGCGGAGATGGATCAGCTGAAGGCGGCCCTTGAGGATGTGCTTGGCGGGCGAGGCCGGCTCATTACGCTGGCAGGTGAACCGGGCATCGGCAAGACGCGCACATGTGAGGAGCTGGCGACGTACGCCGGACTCAGGGGCGCAAAAGTACTGTGGGGCCGTTGCTACGAGACCGGCGGCCAGCCTCCGTACTGGCCGTGGGTGCAGGCAATACGTAGCTACGTCAGGGACACCGAACCGGAAGAACTGCGCAGGCAGATGGGCGCTTCCGCCTCCGTCATCGCCGAAGTCGTCACCGATGTGAAGGAGCGGCTGCCTGACCTTCAACCACCGCCCGAACTGGCCGATCCAGACAGTGCACGATTTCGCCTGTTCGACTCGATCACCAGCTTCCTGAAAACTGCGTCCCTCGTCCGCCCGATGGTGATCGTTCTTGACGACCTCCACTGGTCAGACCGACCATCTCTCGCGTTTCTGGAGTTTATTGCCCGTGAGTTGGGCCAATCCCGGGTGATGATCCTGTGCACGTATCGAGACATGGAGCTGAACAGGCGCCATCCCCTGACCGTGACGTTGGGAGACCTTGCCAGAGAGCGGCTCTATCAGCGAGTTCTACTTCGAGGACTTTCCGAGCAGGATGTCGCCCGGTTTATCGAGATCGCAGCCGGGGTACAACCGCCTGCGGGGCTCACCGCCACGGTCCACCGGCACACTGAAGGCAATCCGCTCTTCGTGACGGAAGTGGTCCGGGAACTCGTCCAGTCGGGAGAGCTATCGAAGGACCGGGGATCGGGTGAATCTGTCTGGTCCATCCGCATCCCCGAGGGCGTTCGGGAAGTGATCGGCCGCAGGCTGGATCGTCTTTCTGAGCGAGCGAATGAAATGCTCACCATGGCCGCTGTTGTTGGCCGGGACTTTAGCCTGGATGCGCTGAAGGAACTTGTAGAAGACACGTCAGAAGGCCAGTTGTTGGACGTGCTGGACGAAGCGCTTGATTCGAGAATTATCGAAGAGCTGTCCGACGCTGTCGGACATTACCAGTTCACGCACGCCTTGATGCAAGAGACGCTCACGAGCGAACTATCGCTCACGCGTCGCGTGCGGCTTCACGCACGGATCGCGGACGCGCTTGAACGGATCTATGGTGACTCGGTCGATAGTTTCGCGGCGGAGCTGGCGTATCACTATTCCGAGGCGGAGGCGGTCCTGGGGACCGAAAAACTCCTCCACTACTCCCTCATCGCAGGAGAACAGGCTCTCGAAGCCAATGCGCCACAGGCCGCCGTGCCCCATTTCGCGCGAGCCGCCGGGACCCTGTCTCAAGACAGTCCTGAAATCGATGCGGCACGCGTTGAGCGCGGCGTCGGATTGTCCGGGCTGGCAACGGCAATTCAACCATCCGAGTACCAGGCCCCATGGGAGTCAGTAGCGCGTGCATTCGAGACATTCGTAAATCTTGAGGATTACGACTCAGCTGTAAATCTCATCGCCCGCGCTGTGTACCCGGCGGTGACTGTTTCAGGTGCAGTTCCGGTACTTGAAAAAGCCTTAGAGCTGGCCCCCGGGGATAGCGTTGAAGCGGGCCGCATATTAGGGCGTTTGTTTCTCATGTTGATGCTGGAGCATGGGGATGAAGAACGATCGAACGAGTTGGCACTGCGGGCATTAAGCATCGCGGACCACACTGGCGATACCTCAACGGAAATGTTGGTTCGATCGGGGCAGGCGGTGATCGCTAGTTATCTTGGTCATTATTCGGAAGCTCTCAGCAGGGGGCTGAGGGTTCTGGAACTGGCCGAATCCGGGGGAGATTTGCAATCGGAATGGCACGCCCGCTTTTTCACCGGATTTTCGTACCTGGCAATTGGCGACCCGGAGGAAGCGCTCGTTCATATCGAGGGCATGTTTGCACTCTCCGACCGCTACGGGGTGTCTCCGGTATTCGCGGCCAGTATTCGTGAATTGCGTAATCTTATGCTGGGTGATTGGGACGCACTTCGACGCCTTGAGAACACTCCCGATGACGGCGCGGCCAGGTCATTTGTGGTCGAAATCAATATTGCATATGCGGCCGCTCAATCCGGAAATGAGAGCAGCTTTGATCCTGTCGGGAAGATGGCGGACGAGAGTCTCGGTTCGACGACGACGACTGCGTCCGGGCGAGTGATGTATTCAGCCGCCATCGCATCCATGTCATCGGCCCCGCCGTACAAGCTCATCACTGAACATATCGTCCGTTTAAAGGCTCTCGATCGGGAGAAGATGCGGTACGACAGATATCTTATTTTGCAAAGGGAGCTACGCGGAGCAACGGCATTCGTCGTGCATCCGGACCTTCCCCGCGACCTGGCGCATTGGGCCTATGACGGAATCGAACGATTCAAAAAAACCGCATATGTTGGATTTTCTGCGGATCGGTTACTCGGGCGCCTGGCGATAGCTCTGGAGCGGCCGGACGACGCTGTCGCGCATTTCGAAGACGGGATCGAGTTCTGCCGTAACGCCGGGTATGGTCCCGAGCTCTCATGGACCTGTGTTGACTACGCTGAACTGTTGTTAGATCGCAACGCCGATCTTTCGAGTGTCTCCGCGGGGGAATGGCGCGAGAAGGCCATCGAGCTGCAGGACGAGGCGCTTGCGATCACCCGGGAGCTTGGTATGGGGCCGCTTACGGAGCGCATCCTGGCACGGCGGGAGTTCCTGAGGGCGTAAGGAATCTGCACATCGCCGTACGGATCCTGCAACAATTTTCGGAGAGCGGTCCCGGCACGAGTTGCATCTTGACTTTACCGCTGTGGCCTCGCCAGTGGTATCGTGCGCCGACGGGGGTGTGTTTGGGTGCCGGGCTGGTTCGGCACGCTATGCACAGGAGCGGGTTCGCTCCGGGAGGCATGACCCACCATTAGGCGCTCGCTGCGAATTGTTGTGCGCCCGGGTCGCCACGACCAGGAATGGTGCGTTTCCAGCCTTTTGGTAGGCGCGGCCGCTTTGAGATGCGTCGAGTGACGCAGTATCTGGGAGGTTTTTGAAATGACGATCCGATTGGGAGACGAGGCGCCGGACTTCACGCAGGCGTCGACCGAGGGCGATATCAGCTTCCACGACTATCTCGGTGATAGCTGGGGCATCCTTTTTTCGCACCCGGCGGACTTCACTCCGGTCTGCACCACCGAGCTGGGCACGGTGGCGAAGCTGAAGCCGGAATTCGACAAACGCAACACCAAAGTGCTCGGCCTGAGTGTGGATCCCCTGGACTCGCACAAAGAGTGGCTCGACGATATCAAGCAGACGCAGGGCACGGCCATCAACTTCCCTTTGATCGCCGACAGCGACCGGAAAGTATCTGAGCTGTACGACATGGTCCAGGGCGAGGCCGCGACCGCCACGGTACGGTCGGTGTTCATCATCGATCCGGCCAAGAAGGTGCGACTGACGCTTACCTACCCGCCGTCGACCGGGCGCAGCTTTGAAGAGATCCTCAGGGTGCTCGACTCGCTGCAGTTGACGGACAGTCATAAAGTCGCCACGCCGGTCGACTGGAAAGACGGCGACGACGTGGTGATACTGCCGGCTATCTCAGACGAAGACGCCGACGCGATGTTCCCGAAGGGTTACAAGGCCGTGCGGCCGTATCTCCGGATTACGCCTCAGCCGAACAAGTAATACTCGGCACCGTCATCGGCGTACGGGCCGGGTTCCCTGGCTCGGTTGGCGCCTGACGCAACATCGCCAGACAGGGGCTGGCCGGTGTGTCGCGCCGGATTTCTCATCGCGTGTCGTGATCCGTGATCTGGCAGGTTCGCCGGGAGGACACCGGGGCGGCGGGAGGTACCGCGGGCGCAGTGACGCTCATCACCCGGGAGACTCTGCATTTCTGTGGGGTTTCGCCTCGACTACGGCGGTCACCGGAGGCTTCAACCTGACGGGCAACTTGAACCCGGACCCGAAGCCGTTTGGAGACATCTTTACCTCCGGCAGCGGAGCGCGCACGATCCTCACGTTCGGCACGTTCACGACCGGACCGGCGGGTACGACGATTTCGCTTGAGTGGGCCCAGACTGTGACCAACCCTGCCACCACGGCCACGATCAACAGCGGTTCGTTCATCCAGTACACGAAAATCCGGTGACGGAACGCGAATATTGTTGGTGACCGAACACTCTCTGCGAGGCGGTGCGTTCTCAGAAAGATGAGGGCGTAGGCGCGGACAATCGGGGAGAACACACGCAGCTATGCAGGACATTTACGACCACATCGAGGCGCACCTGAACGAGTCGATGGAGTTGCTGGCCGATCTCGTCCGGCAGCCCAGCGTCTCGGCTCAGGACATGGGATTTGATAAGGCGCCGGGGCTGGTCAAGGACGCGCTTGAATCGGCAGGGTTAAATGCCGAGATCGTTCCGGTCCCCAACGACGGCCACCCCTCGGTGTTCGGGTCGTTAAAGGGCGCGGGCGAGCACACCCTGCTCTTCTACACCCACTACGACGTTCAGCCGCCGGAGCCGCTGGAGCTTTGGGACTCGCCGCCGTTCGAGCCGTCTCACCGTGACGGCCGTATCTACGGCCGCGGCGTGTCGGATGACAAGGGCAACATCGTCGCCCGCCTTGCCGCCATTCGCGCCTTCAACGAAGTGCGCGGCGGACTCCCGTGCAACCTGAAATTCTTCGTCGAGGGCGAGGAGGAGATCGGAAGCCGCAACCTGCGCGGGCTGATCGAAGCGCGGGGCGAGGAGTTCAAGGCGGACGCCTGCATCTGGGAGGGCGGCGGCCGCAATCTATCGAACGACCCCTTCATCTACCTGGGACTGAAAGGCATCCTGACCGTCGGGCTGTCGGTGAAGCTTCTGCACGGCGACGCCCACTCCTCCTACGCCCCCATCCTGCCGAGCGCGTCGTGGCGACTGCTCCAGGCTCTGAACGCGATCAAGGACCCGTCAGACGACCGCTGCCTGGTCCCGGGTTTTTACGACGACATCAGGCCGGCGACCGACGCCGAGAATGCGGCCCTCGCAGCCCTTCCGGATGAGGCGCTCGAATGGAAAGAAACCTTCGGGGTCGACTCGTTTGTCGGGGGACTTGGCGGCGAAGACCTGCGCCGGAAGTTGCTGTTCGAGCCGACGGCCAACATCAACGGCTTCGAAAGTGGCTACAACGGACCCGGCATGAAGACGGTGCTGCCGGCGGAGGCGACGGCAAAGATGGACTTCCGTCTGGTGCCGGACATGCGCCCGGAAGACATTTTCAAGAAGCTCCGCAGCCACCTGGACAGGCAGGGCTTCGAGGACGTCGAACTGGAGTACCTGGCGGGCGTCAACCCGGCGCGCACGCCGATCGATTCGCCCTGGACGCGCCTGGTCGCCGAGACGGCGGAAGAGATCTACGGTCGAAAACCCGTGATCGCCCCGACCATGCCCGGGACCGGGCCGATGTACGAGTTCGCCGTGATGCTGGGGATGCCGATCGCAACGTCCGGGGTGGACCACCCGTCGCACAAGATCCACGCCCCGAACGAGAACATCACCGAGGAGGATTTCCTGTTCGGGGCGAAACATGCGGCCCTGATCATGCAGCGCTTCGGTGAGCGCGGGCTCGGTGGGTGATCCCGTTGCTGAGCCCGTCGAAGTGAGTTCCACCGCTCGTCCTGGCGCGCCGGATCTGAGGGCGTCGTGGCTGATCGCCGTTGCCGGGGCAATCATGATCTTGTCCGCGCTCGTCGCGACGGCGTCCCCGGCGCATGCCCAGGTCCCGGTCAATTGCGGCGGGATGATGGTCGTGATCGACCACGGCGAGCTGTTCCCGTTTGTGCTCCCGGACAGCGCCGGCGATACGCTCAGGCTCGGGCCCGACGATCAGCTTCACGTCCGCGTGGTGAACATCCCGGAGTCGGGCAAAGTCGAACTGGGACTGCTTTTGCCGTTTGGCACGCGCCTCTCTCGCGTCGAGACATGGTCCGGCCTCGTGCCCGGCAGCGCGGAGGAGTTCGACATCGACGTAACAGATTTCAGCGGATGGGTGCGCGGCGCGTTCAACGTGGAGGTGACGCTGTTCGACGGCGTAAGCGCCCTCTGCACGGTGCCGTTCATCGTCCGGTTGGACGGTTTTGGCGGGCTGGCCGGGCCGGTGGCGGCGGCCGCGGCCGTGGCGTCCGGTATTGCGGTGGTTGCCGTCGGCGCGTGGGGCGCGCAGGGCGCCGGCGCCAACATCCGCGTACGAATTGCTGTGCAGCGTCGCCGACCGAGTGGGTGGCGACGTTGGGTACCGGTCCTAGCGTGGAAGCGGACGCTGATCGCCACAATGCTCGGCATCATCGCGGGCATTGTCACCACGACGCTTCTCCAACAGGCGGGTCAGGTGCGACTTGAGTCAGCCGTCCTGGTCCAGGGGGCCATCTCCGGCGGCGGCGTTTCATTCGGGTTCTCAGTCGTATGGGCAAGCGTGATCACGTTCTTCAAGTCGCCCGTCGCGCCCGAGCACGAGAACCTGCCGCCCGGCGACTCTCCAACACCCGGGCGGTCCGAAGACGAAGTCGCGGGCGAACCACACGGTGAGGTAGACGACACGCGGCCCGAAGACGGGCCGCCCACCGACGAGGGGTCGCCCCCGGCCACGCGAACGCCGCCTACGCCCTAGAACACCGCGATCGGGTTTGCCGGAGAGCCTGTACCGCCGATCACGTTTAGCGGGTTGATGGTGAGCATGAACTCGTATCGGTTTTCCTCTGCGCACACGTCCGCCAGCGGCTCGAGCAGCGAGTTGTCCACCAGCGACACGCCGTAGGCGAAGATCGCTCCGTGCATCGTCCACGGGATGTCGTATTCGTTCGGGGCCGCATCCATCATGTCCCACACGATCAGCGATACGTCGTTGTCCCGCACGAAGGGCAGGCAGGAGGCATGGAGGCCGGGACGTTCCGCCCCGCGCGTCCAGACACCGCCGTTGGTGGCTGCGAACTTCTCCCGGCCGCTGTAGACGCACAGCGCGTCGCCGGGTCGAATCTTGACGCCCTGCTCTGCGGCGATCTCCTCCAGCTCCCAGCCGTGTACCGGCGTATCCAGCGTCACGTGCGCCCCGCCCCGGTGCTTCGGCACGTCCAGCAGCACGCCGCGCGTCAGGATGCCGTCCGACCACTCGTCGATCGTGCCGTACTGGACGCCGCTAAACAGGATGTTTTCGTCCGGGTCTTTGCCGTCCCATCCGCCGTTCTCGTCCCAGACGTGACACAGGGCGTCGATGTGGGTCGTCGCCGTGCCGTGATAGGCGATGCCGTAATAGTCGGTCGCCGACCCACCGCCCGGCGGACGGTCGTTCTTTGCCAGGAACTGGACAGCGGGTCGCGGGTTCTCTGCGGAAGGGGTGACCGGGAAAGGCCGGCTTAGCGATACGGTACGGCCCTTTTTGACGAGCGAAACGGCTTCGAGTCGCTTGGCGTCGTCGATCAGGTTCATCGCTCCGGCTGCACCCTTATCGCCCCATCGGCCCCAGTTGCGGCGATCCCTCAGGTACGAGTCGACGTCTTCACGTGTCGGCAGAGGGTGATCAGTCATTCTGCGGGCTCCTGTGCTTTGAGTTCTGCTTTGAGGGTATGGGGGGGCGTGTCGTCCCGGCGTCTTTGCGTGGCGCATCGTACACGCGGGCCCGCCCCGTTTCGAGGACACCATTGCAGCGCCTGCTAAGAGCGACGCCGTACCGCACTGCCGGTAAAGTAACCGGCCGTGGGGAACGACATCGGAGCTGCGACTCTGCCCGGCGGGCGGCGGAAACTGATGGCGATGGCCATCCTGTCCCTTGTCGCGCTGCTGGCGGTAGCCTGCTCGGAAGACGCGATAGATGAGATCGACGACGGCGCATTGTGGACCATCGACAACGCCGTAAGTGTCGGTTTCGAGAAGGTGGAGCAGCTCGAGCCCGGCCCGGCAAAGGTCCTCGACGCGTGGGCGGGCGTCTTCAACGGGGCGCGCGTGGAACTGTACCGCCTTCCGGCCGGCGAGTTCGGTGCCGGGGTACTGGTCGATCCGACCTGGCTCCACGGGCGGATCCTGGCTGACGATTGCTGCAACTTCTGGCAGGGCAACCGGCTGACGGCGATCTGCGAGTTAGAAGAGCAGGCTTGCAAAGAGTTGCGTGAGGCGCTGGAGTCGGCTTTCCCGATCTAGGGCGCGCACTGCGTCGCGGAAGGCCGATGCGTGCTCTAAGTCCCAGGAATTCGTGACCGTTCGGGGTTGACGCGGGTGGCCTGCGCCCTCAATAATTAGAACAAATGTTCTAGTAAGTGACACCGGTGTGCTGGGCCGCCTATACGGGCGCTCGGGCCGGTCGATCACTCTGCAGATCGAGGAGGAGACGCGGATGGGTGAGGCGGATTCAGGTGCGCCGGAAGCGGGCGCTCCCGTTGTATCTCACGCGACATGCCTGCGGTGCGGCTCGGACGACACGGTGCGGTTGGAGAAGGCCCGGGTCGAGGCGAATACCTGCTATCGCTGCCGTGGCTGCGGCCACATCTTCAGCCCAGTTGGCGCTTGAGCTGGCGCCCGGGCGTCCCGGCAACAGCGCCGACCCCAACCTCAATGCCGTCGCCGACCCGGACACAGGGACGGCCGAGTCGCGGAGGAAAATCTGGGCCGCTGATCCGGCCGGGTTCGTGCGAGACCGTCTCGGGGCGCATTTGTGGGACGGCCAGGTACGGATTCTTGAGGCTGTGAGGGACCATGTGCGCGTCGCCGTCCGGTCTTGCAATGGGTCCGGCAAGAGCTACGCCGCGGCGCACATCGTCCTGTGGTGGCTGATGGCGTTCACGGAGTCGATGGTGATCACCACCGCTCCGACGGAGCGCCAGGTCCGCGAGGTCCTGTGGCGGGAGATCCGGCGCGCCTACCGCGGCAACGAGGAGCTGATCGATGGAAAGCTGATGCGCACCACCCTGGAGCTAGGGGACAAGCACTACGCCCACGGCATCTCGACAAACGAGCCCGAGCGGTTCCAGGGCTTCCATGAGGGCAACATCCTGTTCGTCGTCGACGAGGCGTCCGGGATGCGCGAGGACATCTTTGAGGCGATCGAGGGGTCGATGACCTCCGCCGGCGCCCATCTCCTGCTTCTCGGCAACCCGACCGCGCTCGGCGGGACTTTTTACGAGGCGTTTCATCGTCGGCGCGACCTGTGGCACACCATTCACATATCGGCGTTCGACACACCGAACGTGGCGTCGGGCGAGATCGAGATCCCGGGGCTGGTCAGCCCGCAGTGGGTGTCGGACGCGGCGCTCAACTGGGGCGAGGGCAGTCCCATGTACCAGGTGCGCGTGCTCGGGGAGTTCCCGTCCGATGGGGTGGACTCGCTCATCGCCCTGCGGCTGATCGAGGCGGCGATCCTTCGAGAGCCTCAGGACGCGCGGGAGCCTCGAGATGCGGGCCTTCGAGAGCCTCAGGACGCGCGGGAACCGCATGACGCGCGTGTAGGTCCACAGGTTGCGCACGAAAATTCTGGTTATCCCCGAGTCCTGAGGCTCTCGAAGGACGGGTTTAGCGATGACGCTCAAGATGGCGGAAAGCCGGTCGAAATCCCAATAGAAATCGGGGTAGACGTGGCGCGGTTCGGGAACGACCGGAGCGTTATATGTGTTCGCCAGGGCGAACGTGTCCTGTCGCTTGAAGTTTTCGGCAGGCAGGACACGATGGCGACCGTCGGTCGCGTGGTGGAGGCGGTGAGACGTCACCGCCCGGTGGCGGTGAGGGTGGACGCGATCGGCATCGGCGCGGGGGTCGTAGACCGCCTGCGAGAGCTCGGGGTTGCGGGCGTTGCCGGGATTAACGTCTCGGAGCGCGCCCGTAACCCCGAGCAGTTCTTGAACCTGCGCGCTGAACTGTTTGACGGCCTCCGGCAGCGATTCCAGGAAGGCCGTATCCGCATACCGGACGACCCGGACCTGATCGCCGAGCTGTCGGCCCTCCGTTACTCGTTTTCGAGCAGCGGTCAGGTGCGGCTGGAGAGCAAGGACGAGCTGCGGGCGCGCGGTATCACGAGTCCGGACCGGGCCGACGCCTTGATGCTGGCGTTCGCTGCGGCCCGGCGACCCGGCTTCAAGGCCTGGGCGTAAAAGCGGGGGAGCGAGGGATGGCGAACAGGCGGCTGGTCTGCGGTCTATGCGATTCGGTGACGGACTTCGCCGTCCCGCAACGGTGCGCGCATATCGCGGTCCTGCACGCGGTGCTGGATCACGCCGTGCCGCTGCCGCCGTTGCAGGAGTCGGTGCGGCGCGTATCGCCTTCGGGCCGGGCGAGCTGGTGGCTTCCGGACGGGCGTGAGTGGCTGATCGAGTGGGCAAATGAGGGATTCAGACTCTGACCACCGCCTTTCCTCATGGAAAAAACGGGGCGGGCTGATGTGGAGTGAGGGGGCATGCACGTGGGAGCGGCTACGACGCTGGTTCGGTTGATCGGTACGGGCGCCCGCTGGGCGGGACGGGTATTTTCGCCCGGCGCGGGAATGAGGCCGGGAAAGAGGCCCAGAGGGACGGTAGAGCGGGCGAATCGCGCCGCGCGCGTGCTTGTGGACCGCATGGGCGACCCTTCCGGAGAAGGGTGGTTCGGCGTTGGCGGGTCGGCGGCGGCGGCCCGGTATGGCGACTTCTACGCGACCTCGACGGCCGTCCACGCAGCGGTGCGGGTCCGGGCAGACGCGGTCGGACGTCCGCCGTTCAAAGTCCACGAGGTCGGGCCGGGTGGGGTTGAGATGCCGGTCGAGCCCGGTCATCCGTTGCAGGCGCTCCTGGATCGCCCGAACCCGTTCTGGACGCCCGCGGAGTTGTGGCGCGCGACCGAGACCTACCTGTCGCTCTGGGGCGCCGCGTTCTGGGGGCTGGAACGGGACGAGGCCGGAACTGTTATCGAGCTGTGGCCGCTAAGACCCGACCGCGTTCGCGTTCTCCCGGACGAGACGGCGTATGTTCGCGGCTTTGTGTACGAACACGCCGGAAAGCGGGTGGCGTACCTGCCGGAGGAGATCGTGTGGTTCCGGCACTTCAACCCGGTGGATGAGTTTTCGGGCGCCTCGGCGGTCGCCCCATCACGCGCCGCAGTCGAGATGGCGTCTTCCGCGCTGCTGTTCAACCGGTCGTTCTTCGCGAACTCGGCGACGCCGTCCGACCTTGCGATCACGACGGACGAGACGCCGACGGACGAGCAGGTCGCCGAGTTCTATGAGCGCTGGGAGGCGAGGTTCTCCGGCCCGGGCCGAGCGCACCGGCCGATCGTGCTCAGCCGGGGAATGGACGCCAAAAGGCTCGGAATAACACACCGCGAAATGGAGTTCATTGAGGCGCTCAAGTGGTCGGTGGAAGAGGTGTCCCGGGCGTTCGGCGTGCCGAAGGCGTTCCTGGGTGACCTGCAGGAGGCCACGCTCGCCAACATCAACGCCGAGGAGCGGTTCCTGTGGCGCAACACCATCGTTCCAGAGTTGCGACTACTGGAGGACGCCGTCAACCGCACGCTGGCGCCTCTGTTCACGACGCCCGGCGGCCCCGAACTCAGGGCGCGCTTCGACCTGGGTGTTATCGAGGCGCTTCAGGAGTCGGAGAACGAACGTGTGGACCGGCTGGTGAAGCTGGTCAACGCAGGCGTGCTGACGGTGAACGAGGTGCGAGCCGGCCGCGGCCTCGGCCCGGTGGACTGGGGCGACCGGCCGGTGGAGCGGAAACGGGACCGCGTCGCTCCGGCGTAGACAGCCAGGCCGCAGACACCCCCGCGCCCCCTCGCTTGTGCCGCCGTGGCGGTTCGCGGCATACTCGGGAGCGTGCTAATAACCGAAACGGGCGACCTCGCCGCGTTCTGCAAACGGCTTGAGGGCGCTCCCTACGTCGCAGTGGACACCGAGTTCCTGCGGGAAAAGACGTACTGGCCGAAGCTGTGCCTCGTACAGATCGCGTACAAGGACGAGGCCGCTGCGATAGACCCTCTTGCTGCCGAAATCGACCTCGGACCTCTCTTCGACCTGATGGACGATCAACGGGTGTTGAAGGTGTTCCACTCCGCGTCGCAGGACATGGAGGTGTTCTTCAGCGTCTCCGGCCGCGTGCCGCTTCCGATTTTCGATACGCAGGTAGCGGCGATGGTGGCGGGATACGGCGAGCAGGTCGGGTACGCCACACTGGCGTCGCAGATAGCCGGGGTGACGCTGGACAAGTCGTCGCAGCTAACCGACTGGTCGCTGCGGCCACTGTCGGACCGGCAGATCGCTTACGCCCTGGCTGACGTGACGCACCTCTGCACCATTTACGAGGACCTCGAGGATCGGCTCGAGGAGAGCGGCCGGTCCTCCTGGGTTTCAGAGGAGATGGAGGCGCTCACCGATCTCGATTCGTACCGCACCGACCCGCGCGACGCGTACCGGCGCGTCCGGATCCGCCGGCCAAGCCGGAAGGCCCTCGCCATCCTGCGTGAGGTCGTCGCCTGGCGGGAAGAGGCGGCGCAACAACGCAACCTGCCCCGTAACTGGGTGGTACGGGACGACGCGCTGGTGGAGATCGCGACCCACGCCCCGCAGACGGAGGCGGAGCTAAGCCGAGTGCGAGGCCTCCGCGGTAACGCGGCGAAGGGCCGCGATGGGCGCGCATTGCTGGAGGCGGTCAGGCGCGCGCTGGACACCCCGAAGAGCGAGTGGCCCGAGCTCCCGCCGCGCCGGCCCCTTATCCGGGGTCATGAGACGCTCGTGGCGCTTCTGCAGACTCTCTTGAAGCTGCGCTGTGAAGACCACGACGTCGCCCCGAAGCTGGTCGCCACGCGTGATGAGCTGGACCGGATCGTTAACTCCTTCAGGAACCACTTGGAACAGTTGGGAATTCTCCCGCAGTAATGCCGCTTGAAGTTAAGAAGGTTGCAACGCCGGACGAAAAAATTCAGTTCATCCGCCTGCCCTGGAAAATTTACCGGGACCATCCCTGCTGGGTTCCGCCGCTGATCGGCGAACGCAAGAGATTCCTGGACCCCAAAGTCAATCCCTTCTTCAAACACGCCGAAGTCGACCTGTTTCTGGTCCGCTCCGAAAACCGGGAGCCGGTGGGACGCATCGCGCTCATCCTCGACCGCGATCACAATACGTTTCACTCGGAAAACATCGGCTTTTTCGGCCTGTTCGAATCGGTCAACGACCGCGAAGTGTCCGCTCTTTTGCTGGACACGGCCTATGCCTGGTGCCGCGGCAACGGACTCGACAAGCTTGTCGGACCCGTAAACCTGTCCACCAACCACGAATGCGGCTTACTGGTGCAGGGATTCGACACGCCGCCGGTGATAGGGATGCCGTACAATCCTCCCTATTATGCCGACCTTCTGGAACAATGGGGTTTGAAAAAGGCAAAGGAAATCGTTTCTCTTAAACTGGATGTCACACGAATGCCGGACTATTTGGAGTCGGCCATAGCCCGTCTCCGGATAAGAAACCGCTTCTCCGTTCGACCGTTGCGTTTGGACAGGTTCGACGAAGAAATCGATATCATGTGGGACGTGTATAATTCTGCATGGACCGCCAACTGGGGATTTGTGCCGATGAGCCACGAGGAGTTCGTTTTCTCTGCCCATGAAATGAAGTCGTTTGTTCAGCCAGAGTTTTGTTTTATTGCGGAGGTCAAGGGCGATCCGGCTGGATTTTCGCTCACGCTTCCCGATGTCAATCAGGTGCTTAAGAAAATGGACGGCAGACTTTTCCCGTTTGGCTGGGCTACGTTTTTGTTGAACAGGAAAAAGATAAATGTGTACCGCGTGGTCGCATTGGGAGTTAAAAATAAATTCAGGCGCATGGGCATTGACGCGTATTTATATTACGAGATCTACAGGAAATTCCTGGAAAAAAAAATCCCCTGGTTCGATATGTCCTGGGTACTTGAAGATAACCGAAATATTCTGGATCCCCTTCTCCGCATCGGCGGATATATTTACAAACGGCACCGCATCTATGAACGCGCTTGCAGTTCTTGAGAATGCCACAGCAGTCGTTACCGGGGCCAGCGGATTCATTGGCAGTCACTTGGTTGACTATCTGGTGGACCGCGGATGCAGGGTCCACGCGCTGGTTCGCAAAACCAGCGACCGCAGGTGGCTGAACGAGTCGGTTCACGTCACACTTCATATCGCCGACCTGACGCAACCCGGTCTGGACCTCCCGTTTCTGGGTCAAGCGGATTACGTATTTCATTGCGCCGGACTGACCCGAGCCAAAACGCAGGAGCAGTATTTTAAAATCAACACCCATGCCTGCCGTCCGCTCTACGAACGTTGCGCGGCGAATGGGAACCAGATCAAAGGCGTTGTCCACTTGAGCAGTCTGGCGGCGGCTGGACCGGGGGAGGGCCAAAACGCGGTTGACGAAAAATCGCCATGTCGGCCACTCACCCATTACGGAAAGTCGAAACTTGCCGGTGAGGAAATCGCTTTAAAATTTTCTTCGTCCCTGCCAATGGTCATCATTCGTCCTCCCGTCGTTTACGGTCCGAGAGAGACAAACTTTTTCACCTACCTTAAAGCGATTCACAGCGGATGGGATATCAGGATCGGAAATGCCCGCAAAGAACTTTCCCTCATTTACGTTCATGACCTGGTGCGGGCCATGGTGGAGTCGGCGGTTCATTTTTCCAGGAATGAAAATATATTTTTCGTTACCGACGGCAATGCCTATTCGTGGGAGGATGTTGCAGAAACCGCCATGCAGATTCTCGATATCCGCGCCAGAAAACTTGTTATCCCGGAAACGGTTATTGGTTTGATCGCGTACGTTGCGGAAGCGCTGGCATGGCTCGGTCCGGCTCCCGCTCTTATCGACCGGCAACGGGTGATCGACATTCGCCAGACCGCGTGGGTCGCTTCGCCAAAGAAGTTTTTTGATGCTTATAATTTTCAGCCGCAATATGGGCTGGAAAAAGGATTGCGGGAAACT
>JACZRO010000121.1 GCA_022574675.1 Chloroflexota bacterium | reverse complement strand
TACCGCGCTCTGTCGGACGACGAATGGCTCGCGGAAGCACGGCGTCGCGGCTTGCCCGTGGACGAGTTTGCCGCCGCCGAGCCTATCCAACTGCACGGCCCACTGGCGGCGTCCTGGATGGCGGACGAGGGCGGCGTGGCCGATCAAGAGGTGCTGGACGCCGTCCGGTACCACACCACGTTCGCTCCCGGCCTCGGCGTCCTGGCGGCGACGGTGTTCCTCGCCGATAAGATCGAACCGGACAAGTTACGGCGACCAGGCGTCAAAGAGGTCGCCCGGCTGGCGCGTGCCGGCGAGTGGCGCGCCGCCATAGTGGCGCACCAGCGGACGGTAATCCGTTGGCTGGAAGAGAACGGCCACACCATCCACCCGGGCTACGCCGATGCCATCGCCGACCTGGAACGCGGCTGACCGGGATGGGGCGCCGGGGACCTCCCTGGACGCTCAAGGCGGCGATAGGCGCGTAGGGGTGGGCAGCGGGCCCACCCGCACCCGTCCTGATCCTTACGTGGAAGGATCAAGATACGGGCGAGAGCCTCGGGAAACGGAACCGATGCGTAGAAAAGGACGATGCGTTTGTAGGGGCGGGGCTTGCTCCGCCCGGGGGGCGTATTGCCATACGCCCCTACGTGCGTTGTCGCGTTTAGCGGGCGGAGCGAGCCCCGCCCCTACACGTCTGCAAGCCGGGAGAAACTACAGCCGAACGTACTTTCGAACGCGCTGGCCGTGTCCGAGCAGGCCGATCTCGGCCACGTACAGGTTCCCGCGCGAGTCACCCCAGATGTCGTGTGGCGCCTCCATGCCGTTCTCTGCGCCGCGCCACCGGGACACCAGCTCGCCGTCCAGGGTGAACACGCTTACGCCGGTCGGCTGGCCCTGCTCGACCACATACATCAGCCCGTCGTGACCCATCCAGAAGGCGCCCGGGTTGATCACGTCTGTCCACTCCGCGACGAACGTCCCGTCCTGCTCGAGTATCTGGACCCGTGAGTTCGGGCGGTCGGCGATGTAGATCCGGCCCGCGGTGTCGATTCCGATGTTGTGGAGCATCCCGAACTCGCCCGGGCCGGTCCCTGCGCGTCCCCACGACTCAAGCAACTCTCCCTCGGGCGAAAATCGATGAACGTTGCGATTTCCATAGCCGTCGGAGACGAGGATGTCGCCAGCATCGTTCAGAACCACGCCGGTGGGCATGTTGAACGGCAAACCGTGGTCTCCGGTCTGGGACACGGCGACGTTGGCGTAGTCACGGCGCCCCAGCTCAAGGAGCTTTTCGCCGAGACGTGAGTGCTTCGTGACGGTGTGCGTCTGGGTGTCGGTCAGCCATATCGAATCGTCCGGGCCGACGAAAATCCCGTGCGGATCGCGGAACGTCCCGTTGTACCGGTCCGCCGGGTCCAGGCACGACGCCTCACCCCATGACGTGATGAAGTCGCCGTCCGTGCTCCACATCGTGATCGGGTGGACGCCGCGCGAGAACACGTAAACCTCATCATGCGAGTTGACTGCAACGCCAGAGGCGAGCGTGAACTCCCAACCCTCCGGCATGCCGCGTGGCCAATCAGGGTCCAGTTCGAACTTGAGATCTCCGGCGCCGACGGTGGTCATCTATATTCTCCAACTTGCTCCGGCAACTTGAACCGATTCGAAGGGCGGGCGAGACGCTACGCCCGGCCCCATCCAGAGTCAACCCGGGGGTTACCTTGTGACTCTGGACGGCGCGCCAGACCGGAACACGGCGCGCGCCGGCCTCCGTGCGAAGATGTGGCACACGTCCGGGCAGTCCGGCCCACGTCACGATCGCGTCCTGCCAGCAGCCACGGGAAAATCAAGAAAAGGTCCTCGTTGATCAAAGAACAGTTGCGTGCGGCCGTCGACGACTCCTGGCGGTCGTTCAGGCAGGCGCTGGAGCCGCTCACCGCCGCCGATATGGAGGTGCCGGGCGCCTGCGGTGACTGGTCTGTCAAAGAAGTGCTCACCCACATCGCCGCCTGGGAGTCCCGGGTTACCGCCGCACTCCTGGACGGTATACCCATTCCAGACCCTGACGATCTCGACGCGTTCAACGAGGCGGAGCGGCGCCGTCAGGCAGACATGAGCGTGGCCGAAACGAGCATCCATCTTGATGCCACCCACCGGGCGCTACGAGAGGCCATAAAGTCATCACTTCCAGAGGTGTTCGCAAGCGGATGTCCCATGCGCCGCCAGTTGGATGCGGGAACGGTGCTCCATTACGACGAGCACGCTGACGGGATCAGAACCTGGTACGCCCTGTACCGTCGCGCACGTGCGCGCAGCGGCGAATAGCAAGCATCGTGTCTTCCGGCCGGCCGCTTCCGGAGGAGCGATCCCTAGCGGTACCGCGGGTGCCATTCCCCGCCGGCCCAGGAAACGATCTGGTCCGGTGTTATGGCGATCAGACAACGAGGGCGGTCGGCGGTCCGCTGTATGTAACTGGGACCGTCTGGCCCCATGTACCGCAGGGCCATCTCCTGCGCGATCTGGAGCATTCGGCCGGTCATCGGCGCGGGTCCTTCGATCACCTCGGCGCGTCCTTCGATCAAGACACGCGCGTGTTCAGGATTCACGTCGTCGGCGCAGGATACGGCCACGCGCGGCTCGTGCCGGACGTGATCTACGAACTTTGACCCGGCGCGCCCGACCACGTACATCCGCTCCCCATCCCATTGCTGCCAGACCGGCGCGATGTACGGCGCGCCGCCCGGCTGTACCGTGGCGAGTCGCGCGATGACCGAGCCACTGAGAAAGGCGGTGATTTCTTCCGTGGTCATCGAACCGGCCATATCGACCCTCATTGGCTAAGTGACTGTCCCAGAATCCGTCGACAGGTGCGTTTCTACGATGAGACTTCACCGCGCGCTGGCTTCCCAGATCGGGCACGGGGGGAATTCGCGCCGTGGGCTGGCGCGTTGTCGGCCGTTGGCGTAAGTTTGCGCCGACCCGATAGGGCCTTCAACCGGAATCGATTGACACTACAAACGAACCGGGAGCAAGCGGTGAAGATCACGAGCGTCCAGGGGATTCCGAGCGCAGCGCCGGTAGCTGACCAGCGAGGCAACCGACGCAACTATGTGTACGTCAAGATCGAGACCGATGAGGGCATCTCCGGCTGGGGCGAGTCGACATGCGGCCCCCTGATCGTCGCCGGCATGGTGGACGAGATCGGGGCGACGCTGATCGGCAAGGACCCGTCCCGGATCGAGGAGCACTGGCAGCGGCTCTACCACCTGTATCACAACGTCCGCGGCGGGGTGATTCAGATGGCGGCGATCAGCGGGATCGAGATCGCCCTCTGGGACATCAAGGGCAAGGCGCTCGGCGTCCCGGTGTACGAGTTGCTCGGCGGTCCGATGCGCGACAAGATCTGGACGTATGGCCGATGGGACGGCGCGTCACCTGAAGAATGTGTCGAACACGCGCTGCGCGAGGTGGCGACGGGCCTGACGGCGCTCAAGGGCGACCCGTTCGGGCACCAGGGTCTGTTCAGTTCCGCCCAGTCGGAGCGCGACGCCGTGGCGAAGTTGAAAGCGGTGCGTGAGGCGGTGGGCGATGACATTGAGCTGCTGGTCGAGGTGCACGGCCGGCTGGCTCCGTCGGCGGCGATAAGAGTCGGGCTGGCGATCGAGGAGTACCGGCCCTACGTGTTCGAAGAGCCGGTACCTCCCCAGAACATAGACGCCATGAAACGGGTCGCGGACGCGATCAACGTTCCGCTGGCGACGGGCGAGCGTCTTTACACCAAGTGGGGTTTCACGGACCTGTTGGAGCAGCAAGTCGTGGCGATGATCCAACCGGACATAGGGCACGCCGGCGGGATCCTGGAACTCAAAAAGATCGCAGCGATGGCGGAGGCCTATTACGTGGGATTCCAGCCACACAATCCCTACGGGCCGGTAAATTCGATCGCGGCGTTGCAGGTAGACGCCTGCACTCCCAATTTCATGATCCAGGAAGGCGGCCACGGCTCGTGGTTTGACATGGTCGTAGTCGGCGGCGAGTTCCCGAAGCAGAAAGACGGGTTCTTCGATCTGCCGACAGCCCCGGGGATCGGCATCGAGATCGACGAATCGGTGCTGCGAGCCAACCCGCCGATCGCGCAGGTGACGCCGGAGGGTTACTCCCGGGCGGCGTACTGGACTTCTATGCAGCAGACCGAGTGGGCCTAGGTTCCCAGAAACTCAAAGGAAGTCGCCGAAAGTCGTCGTGACCTTTTCGGGGAGACAGTCACATGAAAATAACCAGCGTCGAGGCGATCCCAAGCTCAGCGAAGACCGCTTTCGGGAGCCGCAACTACGTCTACGTCAAGATCGGGACGGACGAGGGGATCACGGGCTGGGGGGAAGCGACCTGCGGGCCACTTGCCGTCGCCAACATGGTCGAAGAGTTTGGCGAGACCCTCGTTGGAAAAGATCCCGGCAGGATAGAAGAGCACTGGCAGCGCCTCTATCACCACTTCCACGTGCGCGGCGGCGTTATCCAGATGTCGGCGATCAGCGGTATCGAGATCGCCCTCTGGGACATCAAGGGCAAGGCGCTGGGCGTCCCGGTCTACGAGTTGCTGGGCGGCAGGATGCGGGACAAGATCTGGACCTACGGCCGGTGGGACGGCGCCACGCCTGAACTGGCCGTGGAGCGGGCGATGGGATTCGTGGAGCAAGGTCTCACGGCGCTCAAGGGCGACCCGTTCGACCACACCGGCATATTCATGGCCCGCGACGTTGAACGGCACGCGATCGCCAAGATCAAGGCCGTCCGCGAGGCCGTCGGGGACGATGTCGAACTGCTGCTGGAGGTACACGGACGGCTCTCTCCGGCGGCGGCGATACACATGGGCAACGCCGTCGAGGAGTACCGGCCGTTCGTGTACGAGGAGCCGGTGCCGCCCCAGAACATCGATGCGCTTCAACGTGTCGCCGAGGCGGTGAACATCCCGATCGCCACCGGGGAGCGGCTGTTCACGAAGTGGGACTACACGGACCTCCTGAAGAGGCAGATCGTGGCGATGATCCAACCGGACGTGGTCCAGGCGGGCGGGATCATGGAACTGAAGAAGATCGCCGCGATGGCCGAGGCGCATTACGTGGGATTCCAGCCGCACAACCCGTACGGGCCGATCTGCACGGCGGCGGCGCTTCAGCTCGACGCCTGCACGCCCAATTTCATGATCCAGGAGGGCGGACTCCAACCCTGGTTCCAGGACGCGACGTCCGGCACCGCGCCGGTGCAGAAGGACGGCTTCTTCCCGGTGACGGACGCCCCGGGAATCGGCGTCGTCCTGAACGAGGAGTGGCTGGCGGCAAACCCCTGGGACCCGAACGGCGCTGCGTGGCGCGCAGGCGACGGCTCGATGGGCTCAATGCAGCAGACCTACTGGTCGTAGGGGGTTTGGAGGTGGGGCGCGTCGTGGAGATGGCGGCGTGCGCGCGCGAAGTTAACCACCCCCGAACCCCCTCCTGCATCAGGAGGGGGCCGTTTATAGCATCTTCCCAATAGGAGGGGGGGCCTTTATAGCCTCTTCCCGAATAGGAGTGGAGGTCGTTTATAAGCCTCCTCCCTCGCAGGGAGGAGGTCTGGAGGTGGGTCGCAGCCGTTTATCTGCCGGGGTTTTTCTAAAGTTTTCGCGGCGTTCCGCCATCAACGTTGATGATCTCACCGGTCAAAAACCGTGCATCGCTCGATGCGAGGAAAAGCACGACATTCGCCACGTCTTCCGGGTATCCCGGGCCGTCGAGGATCTGGGTGGCGTCGAACACCGCCTTGAACACGTGGGTCTCGCCGCCGCCCGTCGCTCCGGGGGTGATTATCTGGCCCGGCCGGACGCAGTTGACACGGATGTTGTGCTCCCCGCCCCTGCCGGCCGTGTAACGCGTGAAGGCGTCGACCCCGGCCTTGGCCACGTAGTAGGACGCAGACGGCACGCCCCGTCCGCTCAGGTCGTACATCTTCTTGCTGAACCCGATCACGGCGGCGATCGACGACATGTTGACGATAGCGCCGGAGCCGGACTTGATGAGATGCGGCCATGCGGCACGGGACATGTAAAACGTGCCGTTCAGATTGACCTGGATAACGCTATCCCAGGCATCGTCCTCTTCGTCGGGGAAGTTACCGCGGGCGCCGTGGCCGGCGTTGTTGAACAGCACGTCGACCCCGCCGTAAGTCTCGACGACCTTTTCGACCGCCGCGTCGACGGCGTGACGGTCCGTCACGTCACACTGGATGTACGTCGCGTCGCCGCCCTCGCTGCGGATGGCATCCTGGACCCTGGCGCCCTCCGCTTCGCGCCGGGCCATCAGCGCCACCTTCGCCCCTTCTCGGGCGAACAGGTGGGCCGTGGCTTCGCCGATGCCGCTGTTGCCGCCGGTAATGATCGCGACCTTCCCGTCAAGTCTTCCGGGCATGTGCTCTCCCTCTGGTTTTGGTGTTTGCTTGATCAATCTACTGACGGACGAACGGAACATATTTCGAGGTGGCAATCACCGAAATGATCGCGACCAAGCACAAAGAAACACGGAGATCTGATCGCGCACATGACGAGCGATGGTCGTCCCACTCTTCGCCGACACAGGTCCACTTTTCGGGGCCATTACGCCAGCGCCGCGTCCACGTACTCGTGCAGTTCCGAGAGGCACGAGTTGTACTCGTCCAGCGGGAAGCCGTCCACGTACGGACGGTGCTCCCCCGTCGGTCCGTCCACGGCGCCGGCGTCGTACGTCGCCATCACCCACGCGTTCTCCGTCTCGATACTCGGCAGCAGGTTCGTGCCCTTCTTGACCGACAGCGCCGCCACCAGGCCGTAGCCGCCCCAGTTCGAGACCGAGGCGATCATGAGTTTGGTCGTCGTGGTCACACACGGATCGTCGGGCAGGCGCTCTATGCCCGCCGCCTCGTCGCGCAGGTTGCCCATGCCGATCTCGTTGCCGCCGTCACCGATCCCCACGCTGTACGGGTGCTGGTCAAACAGGTGGTCGATCTTGGCGTTGTACTCGGAGATATCCGTGCCGTGCATATTCCGGAAAGTTCCGTCGCCGACCAGTCCCGCGCGCTCGATAGAGATCACGATGGATGGATTCTCTGTCGCGATGATCTCCCGCGCCGCATTGGCGGATTCGCGGTGACCGGCGACCGGGAAGTCGATCACGCGCCTGCCGCCGGCCACGGCCTTCATGACGTCGATCGAGTACCTGTCGGTCACGTAAGCGACCTCGTATCCGATGTTGGACATCGCTTCGCCGATAGCGGCCGCCCCCGGGGGGCCGTCGGTCTCCGGCGCGCTGGCGTAAACGATGTAGAAACCGGTGACGATCAGCACCTTGCCTGGGTGTTCAAGAACCAGGTCCGCCGCCTCTTCGACGTAGTTTGAGGGCAGATACGGCCGGAGCGCCGAGATGTTGCGGCCGTCCTTCTGGAGGATGATGTCCTCGATCGTCGTCATGTACGGTCTCTCCCGTCGTGTCCCCTGCTGTGCTTTAGGCGGCCCGATCGGCTTGTCGTGCGCGCTAGCGCATCGCGACAGGTGTGTGCGGCTGCAACTAACTCCGCAACTTCGCCGATCAGGGTTCGGTGCCGGTCCTGTGGCTCCGTCAAAGGACCGCCAGGTCCTCGTCCTTCAGGTCGGTGATGAACATGTGGCCGGGCGCGTGCGTGATCATCAGGGGCGGCTTTGACGCCATCGCCACCGCCTGCGGGGTGACGCCACAGGCCCAGAACACGGGCACGTCTGAGGGATCGGCGGGCTCCCAGGCATCACCGAAGTCCGGTTGCATCGGGTCTGCGATGCCGATCGCCTGCGGGTCGCCGACGTGGACCGGCGCTCCGTGGGTGCTCGGGAACCGGGTGGTCGCCTGCACGGCGCGAACGACCTTGTTCTGGGGAATCCAGCGCATCGAGACGACCATCGGGCCGGAAAACGGGCCGGACGGGACGGTCTGGATGCTTGTCCGGAACATCGCGACGTTCTTGTCGGTCTCCCAGTGGGGAAGCTTGATGCCGTTCTCGATCAGGGCGTGCTCGAACGAGAAACTACAACCCAGCAGGAAGCTGACCAGGTCATCCTGCCAGACGGATTTCAGGTCCAGGAGCTCGTCGGTTACCTCGCCATCACGGTAGACCAGGTACCGGGGCAGATCGGTGCGTATGTCCGCGCCCGGAGCGCTGATCACCGGCTCGACATTGCCGGCCTCTATGACATCGATCACCGGACACGGTTTCGGGTTGCGCTGGCAGAACAACAGGAACTCGAAGGCGGACTCACGCGGGAGGATCGCCAGGTTTGCCTGCACGTAGCCCGGCGCCATGCCGGACGTGGGTTGGGCCAGCCGGTTCTCCCGGAACTC
>JACZRO010000002.1 GCA_022574675.1 Chloroflexota bacterium | reverse complement strand
CGTGGTTCTCGTGCCCGGGCAGGCCGACTACCGCGCCGCGATAGAAGCGGCCCCGGCCTACGGCGACCGCCTGGCCGGAGTCGTCATCAACAACGCCCCGCGCTATCGGGGCCATGACCTCGATACGGAGGTCGTCCCGGCGCTTGAAGCGGCCGGGTTGCCGTACATCGGCGCCATCCCGGAAGACCGCAGGCTGGTCGCCGTCACCGCCCGGGCGATGCACGAGTGCCTGGGCGGCGAGTGGCTGGAGTGGGAAGAGCACGCCGATGAGCTGGTCGAGAACGTCTTGATCGGCGGACTCGTCCTCGACTGGGGTCCCCTCTACTTCGCCTCGCAGGAAAACGTCGCCGTCCTCGTGCGCGGCGACCGGCCGGACCTCGCCATCGCCGCGCTCGCCACGCCGATCAAGGCGCTCATCCTCACCAACGGCGTGAAGCCCGTCGAGTACGTGTACTACGAGGCGGACAAGCAAGAGGTGCCGGTGACGGTGGTGGACAAGGGCACGGAAGAGGCCGCAGCGGAACTCGAACGATTCCTCGAGTACTCGCGCTTCGACCACCCGGCCAAGCTCGAACGTTTCCGTGAGCTGGCCGAAGAGCGGCTCGACCTGGACCGCATCGACGCCGCAGTCGCCCATCCCGTCACCAGGTAACGGCCGCGAGAGCCAGTAACAGGGGAACCAGAGGTACGGCTATCTCCCTCGACGATGCCGCCATCGCCCGCGTCCTCCTGAAAGTGGACATGGCTCGCGAACCATTTCTCAGTCGCCTCGACCAATCGCTGGTTCAGCCCTGTGCCGGTCAGCTCCATCGTCGCCGGCATGAACCTCGCGCCGATCCCTCCCTCCCGAATCGCCAGCCGCCAGCCGCGATCGGTTGAACTCCAGTAGGTGTTGGCTCGCGTCGACGGCGTCCACGAGGCCGTCCTCGCCGACATATCCGGCCAACAGTTCAGTGAACCCGGCCGCGCCACAGTCGGTGTCAAGAACGCGACTCCCCGGCGCGGGCGCCTTCTTCCCGAACGTATATTCGGCGGGTCGTGTAGCTGTCGAGATGTCGCTCGGTCCGCGATGGCGCACGCGTCCTGCGGAGTGGGCGCCAACAGCGCGTAAGGCCGCGCGGGAGACCGCTACAATCGATTCGTGACCAGCCGGACCGACATATTTTCGAACCTCAGCGCACGCCAGAAAGAGGCCGTGCAACATACCGGCGGCCCGTTGTTGATCGTGGCGGGGCCGGGCAGCGGCAAGACGCGCGTCATCGCCCACCGCATCGCATACCTGGTCTCCGTCGAGGGCATTGCGCCGTGGCGCATACTCGCCGTCACCTTCACCAACAAGGCGGCTCGGGAACTCCGGGAGCGCGCCGAGGGACTGGTGGGCGGCGCCAACTCCGGGTTGCAGGTGCGGACCTTCCACTCCTTTTGCGCCCTCGTGCTCAGGCGTGACGGGGGACGGATAGGGCTCGACTCGGCGTTCTCCATCTACGACGCTGACGACCAGCAGCGGTTGGTGCGGGACATCCTGGAGGAGCTCGAACTCGACCCCAAACAGTTCGCCCCGCGCGCCATCCTGGCCGGCATCTCGGACGCCAAGAACAAGATGATCGACGACTCGCGGCTCTCCAAGCTCACGAAGAGCTACTTTGAGGAGGTCGTCGCACGCGTGTACGCGCGTTATACGGAACTCCTCGGGACCGCCAACGCAGTCGACTTTGACGATCTCCTTCTCCGCGCCCACACGCTGTTTGAGGACCACGCGGACGTCCTGGAGACGTACCAGGACCGTTACAGGCACGTCCTGGTGGACGAGTTCCAGGACACGAACGCGATCCAGTTCTCGCTGGCGCGGCTGCTGGCGGCCAAGCACAGGAACATCTGCGTCGTGGGCGACCCCGACCAGTCGATCTACTCGTGGCGGCACGCCGATATCCGGAACCTGACGGACTTCCAGACCGTGTACCCGGACGCCAAAGTCGTGACGCTGGACCAGAGCTACCGCTCGACGCAGACCATCCTGGAAGCGGCTTCCGGGGTGATCGCCAACAACGACGAGCGGCTGAAGAAGGACCTGTGGACCGATAACGGAAGAGGCAGCCCCGTCACCGTCGGCGAGGCCTACGACGAGGACGAAGAGGCGCGTGTGGTGCTCCAGGAGATCAACCGGCTGGTCGACGAGGAGAAGTACGACCGGAGCGAGATCGCCGTCATGTACCGCACCAACGCGCAGTCACGTGCGATGGAAGCGGCCTGCAACCGGCACGGCATCGCGTACCAGCTTGTCGGCGGGACCAAGTTTTACGAGCGCAAAGAGATCCGGGACACGGTCGCCTACCTCCGGCTGATCGTGAACCCTGCGGACGACGCGGCGCTCCAACGGATCGTGAATGTGCCGGCGCGCGGCATAAGCCCGCGCAGCGTTGACATCATCCGCTCCATCGCCCGCTCACGCGGAACGTCGATGCTCGGCGTCATTCTCCTGGCCGGCGATGAGCGGGCCGACGACGAGGACCAGGGACTCGCCGGCGCGCTGAATAAGAGGGCGCTCAAATCCGTTCGAGCGTTCGCCGACCTGATGGAAAGGCTGATCGAACAGAGCATCGTGCTCTCGGTCGTCGAGCTCATCGACCTGACCCTGGAGCGGAGCGGCTACAAGCGGCTGGTGCAGGAAGACAAGGAGCGCGGCGAGGAGCGCTGGGACAACATCCTGGAGCTGCGCGGCTCCGCCTCGACGTTTGACGGTCCGGAGCCGCGTGAGCGCCTGATCGAGTTCCTTGAGAACGTCGCCCTCGTGTCGGACGTCGACTCTCTTGAGGACGACCAGGACGCCATCACCCTGATCACCCTCCACCAGGCCAAGGGGCTGGAGTACGACGCGGTGTTCATGATCGGCCTCGAGGAAGGGCTCCTTCCGCATTCCCGGTCGATGGAGAGCGTGGCGGACCTGGAGGAGGAACGGCGGCTCTGTTACGTGGGCATGACGCGGGCGCGCAATCGCCTGTACATGTTCCACGCCTTCCAGCGCGGTTTCCGCGGATCGCGGGGGGCGATGCTCCCGTCACGATTCCTCGACGAGATACCGCCCGGCTGTGTCGAAACCGTCTCGATACGTCGCAACACCAGGAGGATCGGCGCCGGCGGGGCGCGATCTTACGATCCTGAGTCAATCAAGCGCCGTGCGGCGGCCCCGGCCCAGGCGAAAGCCCGGACGGGGGCGTTCCGGGTCGCCGATCGCGTGACGCACGACACCTTCGGGGAAGGCATCGTGATCGAGGCCGTCGAGTCGGGCGGCGATACCGAGGTGACGGTCGCGTTCGGGAGCGGAAACGGCCTCAAAAAGCTGATGGCGGACTTCAGCGGACTCAAAAAAGTAGTGCCGACCGACTCCACGGCCGCCAGTCGCGAGGATCCGGAACTCGGCGACGCGTTCCTTGACGCACCCTGAACCCTCTCCTACACTCCGGCGCACCTGAAGATCAAGCCGAGTTGCTCGGCTGTCACTGGAGTTGCCTGCGTGCCTGACGAGTCCGTCATTTCCGACGAGATGCGCGCCCATATCGATGTCAAATCAGATCCGATCACGTACGACGTCGAGAAAGGCGCGGTGATCAAATTCGCCCGGGCGATCGGGGACGACAATCCGCTTTTCCAGGATGATATGGCGGCGCGTAGCGGGCCATACGGCGGGCTGATCGCCCCCCCGACCTTCCTCAGATCCCTGGCGCCGGGCGACGCGAAGAGCGAGTTCCCGCGGCCGTTTCCGAATAACCTGGACGGTGGGAGCGAGTACGAGTTCTTCGAGCCCGTACGGGTAGGCGATCGGATCACGGTCACCCGCGCCATCGTGGAGTTCATTGAGCGACAGGGACGGCTCGGCACGATGCTCTTTACTGTCTCCGAGACCCGGTACGTAAACCAGCTCGGCCAACTGGCCGCGACGCAACGCACCACAGGAATCAGCTACGCAACGGCCCCAGAAGCGGACCCAGAAGAGGACTAACCGTGGCGCAACTTTATTTTGAGGATGTGAACGTCGGAGACGAGGTCACGCCACTTCACAAGAACGCCAGCTCGCAGCAACTCGTCAAGTACGCGGGCGCGTCCGGCGACTACTACCAGATCCATTACGACGACGGGTTCGCCCGCAACAATGGACTTGACGGCATCATCATCCACGGCGCCCTCAAGAGCGCTTTTCTCGGGCAGCTAATTACCGACTGGATGGGCCCGCACGGCCAGCTCAAGAAGCTGTCGGTGTCGTACAGGGCTATGGACTTCCCGAACGATGATCTCGTCTGCCGCGGGACCGTCACCGGTAAGCGTGTCGAGGACGGCGCGGGCATCGTTGAGTGCGAGATCGCTCTCCATAACGGGGAGGGCAAGGTTACGACGCCGGGCAAAGCCATTGTCTCGTTACCGATGCGAGGAAGTTAATAACTGGAGACTCATGCGACCCTCCGCCCCGTATAGACCGGGGGTCGCGGCCGGGCTCCTTGCGGAGCGCCGCGAATGCAACCCAGACCCGCCCGGGGCTTACGAACGCTAACGCCAGGGAAGCCCGGGCTTCCGAGGAGATAAAGAACTTGTTGCCAGATGACGAACGCGTACTCGACGGCAAAGTGGCGGTGGTTACCGGCGCCGGCCGCGGGATCGGCAAGGCGGTCGCAGAGTCGTTGGCCGCCCACGGCGCGGCGGTGATCGTCAACGATCTCGGCGTCAACGTAGACGGGACGACGCCCAGCGAGGGTCCTGCTTTCGAGGTAGCCGAGGGGATCAAGGCGGCGGGCGGGCGAGCAGCCGCCAACACTGACTCGGTCACGGAGATGGCGGGCGGCGAGCGAATGGTCCAGCAGGCGGTCGACGAATTCGGCAGGCTGGACATCGTCGTCACCCCGGCCGGAATCCTGCGAGACCGGATGATCTTCAACATGACGGAGGCTGAGTGGGATGACGTGATCGCCGTCCACCTGAAGGGCACGTTCACGGTCGTGAAACACGCCGGGATCCTGTTCCGGCAGCAGCGATCGGGCCGGGTGATCACCTTCACCTCTGGCAGCGGACTGACCGGCAGCCCAGGCCAGGCGAACTACGGTGCGGCTAAGGCGGGCATCGCCGGTTTCACCAAGGTCGTCGCACGCGACCTCGGACGCTACGGCGCCACCGCCAATGCGATCTCGCCTGCGGCGCAGACACGCATGATCGCGACCATTCCAGACGCTCGACCTGATCGATCCTCCCTCGACCTGGGGATGGGGAACCACCTGGCAAGCGGAGCCGGCTCTGCGGAGGACGTGGCGCCGTTCGTCTCGTACCTCGCCTCCGATTACGCCGCCGACGTCAACGGCCAGCACTTCTACGTGTCCGGCGGCACCGTCGCACTCTGGTCACAGCCGCGGCCGGTGCGAACCATCTTCAACCCGGGCGGCGAGTGGCAGACGGACCAGCTCCAGGAGCTCGTCCCCAGGCACATCACCCAGGGCCTCACATTGCAACCCGTGAAGTACTAATCCGCACCCGTTCCAGCGGAAATTCACGGGCGTTTGACCGAGGTATCAGTACATGACGGAAGAAAATAGCGCGAGGCTCGACGGCAAGGTCGCCATCGTCACCGGTGGCGGCCGGGGCATCGGACGAGGCGTCGTCCTGAAGATGGCCAGTTTGGGCGCCCGGGTCGTGATCAACGACATCGGGGCGTCGTTGGACGGCGAGGGGTTGGACGAGACACCTGCGCAGCAGGTCGTCAACGATGTCATTGAACTGGGCGGCGAGGCGGTGGCCAACTACTCCGACGTCACGAAGTTCGCGACCGGCGACGAGCTGGTCCAGCAGGCCCTGGACACCTTCGGCCGGCTCGACATCGTGATCACCCCGGCCGGAATCCTGCGGGACCGAATGGTGTTCAACATGACCGAGGAGGAGTGGGACGCCGTCATAGCTGTCCACCTCAAAGGCACGTTCAACATCGTGCGCCCGGCAAGCATCGTGTTCCGCCAGCAAAAGAGTGGAAGGATCATCACCTTCAGCTCCGTCTCCGGGCTGTTCGGCGCGTCCGGCCAGGCCAACTACGGCGCCGCAAAAGACGGTATCGCCGGGTTCACGCGCGTTGTGGCGCGCGACCTCCACAAGTACGGCGTGACGGCGAACTCCATCTCGCCCGGCGGCGATACCCGCATGACGGCAAGCGTGCCCGACACCACCCGGGCGATGCGCCAGGAAGGCAAGATGCAGCCGCCATCCGGCGTACTGACGCGGGCGCCGGAGCACGTGGCTCCAATGGTGGCGTGGCTCGCCTCCGACGCGGCGCAGCACGTCTCCGGCCACGTTTTCCACTGCACCGGCAACATCATCAGCCTGTTCACGGACCCGTATCCGGTGAAGTCGATTCACAAGGACGGCAGTTGGACCGTGAAAGAGATCGCCGCCGTCTTCCCCGGCACGCTCGGGTTGGACCTGATCAACCCGCAGCGCGCAACGCCGCCCCGGGAACGCCCCTCGTCCTGAGTCGTTCCGGACCCGGCGCTCCCCCGGCGAGTCCAACGCGGGACCCAGCCCCTCGGCGTTCGTCGTTCACCCGCGGCCTTTCAGCCGCGAACGCGAAGCCGGCGGATCGCATCGCATCGCGATCCCGGGTCCGCCGGGGGACGGCGCTAGCGATCTGGGCGATTCGAAGGTAAGGTCCCGGCCGCGCGACGACCGGGGAGATGTCACGCCGAGCCCGGGGCCTCGGGGGTCCTCCGGGATTGCGCCGGAGACCCGGATTCGTCGATCATGACACCATCGACGCGAGGTTCTTGATCCGCGTGCTCCGCCTCTGTCTTCGTCTCTGGCGGCCCGCCGAACTCGTGGAACCAGGGCTCGCGGAGAGCCTCCATCTTGATGAAGTCTCTGCGGTCTCTCCGGACGGTTTCCAGGTCCTTGAACCCGGCCTTCGTGAACGACCTCTGTGCACGCTTGTTGAAGTTCAAGGTGTGCAGGTAAACCCGTTCCAGCCCGGCCTCCTCGAATATAGCTCGAAGCATGGTGATCACCGCGTCCGTGCCGTATCCACGGCCCCAGTAATCACGGTTCCCGATCATGATCCCCAGTTCGCACTGGCTCTTGGACCGGTCGATGTCGTAGTACATCGCGTTTCCGATGTGCGTCTTGTCGTGCGTCTCGATCGCGTAGCGGGCAGACCACGGGGACGGGAAGTCGATCTCGTCGCGGTAATGCCGCCCGTACTCGTCAAGTGAGAGACGGATCGGCGACGTCGCGTCCAGCTCTGCCAGCTCCGGATCGGAACGCCAGGAGTAGTCGCGATCGACATCGCTGAATTTTTTCGCCCGAAGCACGACAAGTTCGCCCACGAGCCGTTCGCTCGGGGGCTTAGTCGGCGCGGAACTCTTCCGCCAGGGGAAGAGCCGTTTCCACGATTCGTGACTCATTCTTGAAAGTGAGTTGTCCGACCGCTTGATCCACAGGCACCCACTCAACGAGGTCAAACTCCTCGTCGTGGAACCCCGGATCACCTCCTACGGCCGACATCAGGTAAAAGTAGACCACCTTATCGTAACGATAGCCGTCTCGCTCGAAAGAGTATCGGGTTTGACCCACCGCCGGGCCTAATTCAACTTCGAATCCCGTTTCTTCCGCTACCTCGCGCAGGGCTGTCTCCTCCAGCGACTCACCGGCTTCCGGGGTTCCTTTCGGGAGCGCCCACACGTTTCCTTTCGTCCGGTGGCACAGGACGATCTCGGCGCCATTCGGAATGCGTCGAAGCACGACGCCGCCCGCGGAGACGGCTCGCCTCGTACCTGATCTCTCAGATCTCTGGGCAGTAACTGGCCTGTTCCCTCCCCGCGGGGCGCCGGGATTGCTGGCTCAGGATCCCGGAACTCGGGTCCCCGGGCAACGCACCGCGATGGTGCGAGCGAGCGTTCCTCACGGCGTCCGTACTGCCCTAGACCATACACGCGCTGGCGAGGCGCCATGCAAACGCTGGCGGACAAAAGTTCGTGCCATTTTTCACGCACCGGATGCGGCTAAAATAGGTTTGGCCGTATCTGTTGACACCTTTTTCCGGCCACGTCGATAATCGACGACAGCCGATTCACATAGCGGCAGATTTTGAGCGTCCGCCGAGTGAATAATGCCGACATTGTTCAAGGCAAAGGCTGTGGGAGATCGGCCGTCCGGGCGCGCCCGGGAATAGTAGAATTACGAAATTCGTAACGTAGCGTCCAGCCGGGGTACAGGTCCGGTAACCATTTAAAAACGAGGCAATGACCTCACTGGTATTCGCGTCCGGCAGATCGGATCCGACCGCCACGGCTTCAGACCCCCTTAGATAGGGGGGCGATGGAGGAACCTTTGGGTAAATCCGATCTGGTGGTACGTTTCGCCGGCGAGGCCGGTGTCGTGACCTCGGCCGAGTCACTTGCCGCGACGGCGGCGCAGGCTGGCTATCACGTCCAGACGTACGCCACGTTTCCCTCGCAGATCCTGGGCGGGCCGGTTCATACGCAGGTCCACATATCGACCACCCCGACGCTCAGCGACGGCGACGATGTCGACGTCCTGGTGGCCTTTAGCGAGGACGGCTACCACCGTCACAAGGACGACCTCGTCTCTGACGGCGTGATCATCTACAACTCCGGCGAGTTCGACCCCCCGAAAGAAACGTCCAGCTTCGGGCTTCCATTCGACGAGATCGCCAAAGAGGTCGGAAACGCCCGGGCCTCCAACATGGTCGTGCTGGGCGCGATCGCACCCCTCGCCAACTTCCCGCTCGAAGCGTTGAAGGCGTATGTCACCAAGCGATTCACGCGCGGCCGGCCCGGGGATGAGCAGATAGTCGAGGCCAACAGCAAGGCGCTTGATCGCGGCGCAGAGGCGGCCCGTAAAAGCGGTTTCTCGCTCACAGAACTGGACCCGCCGATCCGTCCCGACTACGAGCAGATCATGATCTCCGGCAATGCCGCCATCGCTGTCGGGGCCGTCCATGCCGGACTCAATTTTTACGCCGGATACCCTATTTCTCCGGCGACCACCATCCTGGTCTGGATGGAGCAAAACCTGGTAGGGGAGGGACGCTTCGCGTACCAGGTCAGTTCCGAGATCGAGTCGATCGGCGCGATCATCGGCGCCAGTTATACCGGCAGCAGGACGATGACCGCCACCGCCGGTCCGGGCCTGTCCCTTATGAGTGAGGGCCTGGGGTTCGCCTGGATGGCCGAGATCCCGTGCGTGGTTGTCGATGTACAGCGTGGCGGGCCCGCCACCGGTTTGCCGACCAAGACGGAACAATCAGACCTGTTCGCCTGCATGCACCCGGCGCACGGGGATGTCAGGATGCCCGTAATCGCCCCCGGATCGGTCGAGGAGTGCTTTTACGCGGGGGCGCTGGCCGTCAACTGGGCGGAGCGTTACCAGGGGCCGGTCATCCTGATGTCCGAGATGCAACAGGCTGAACGATCTCAGAACATCCCGAAGCCTGATCTAACGAAGATCAACGTGTCGAACCGGCAGGTTTACACGGGTGGATCAAACGGTTACCACCGCTACGAGCCTGACGAACTCGGTCCGATGCCACTGCCGGGGGGCCCGGGCGCGTACGTGGCAAATGCCAGTGAACACGACGGCATCGGCGATACGACACATTTGCCGATACGCCATATCCGTGGCACCGAACGCAGGTTTGGCAAGTTGAAGCTGTTGAACGACAGCCCCTACGAGATCGAAAATCCGGATGCCGGCATCGCCGTGATGCCCTGGGGGGGCTCCAAGGGAACGGTCCGGGAAGCGTACCTGCAGCTTCGGGACGAAGGATTGGACATCGGGTGGATCTTCAGCATGGCGCTTCACCCACTGCCGGAAGCGGTCACTGAAGAACTGGCCCGCAAGGAGCTGGTGATCGTTCCCGAGCTGAACTACCAGGGACAGTGGAGCAGCCTGCTCCGCTCGGATGGCTACAAGGCTGAGTCCATCACGCAGTACACCGGCCTGCCGTTCAAAGTCCGTGACCTGGTCAAATGGATCAAACAGTCGGTCAAGGCTCATAAAGGCGGTAAGGTTCTCGTATGAGTGATCGCAACCCTGAATACGACTTCAAATGGTGCCCCGGCTGCGGGGATTTCGGCGTGCGGCGGGCGCTTGAGTGGGCGATGCAGTCCTACTCCGAAAAGACCGAGACCCCGATGTCTAACAGCGTCATAGTGGCGGGCATCGGCTGCTCCGGCAATATGGTCCACCTCGTGGAGGGCGAGCAGCCCTTCGGCATCCACGGCATTCACGGACGGACCCTGCCGCTCGCCTTCGGCGTCAAGCAGGCGCGGCCGGAGACCAATACCGTGATCGTCGCCGGGGACGGTGATTTCCTCAGTATCGGCGCCGAGCACATCGGCCCGGCGGCGCAGCGCAACGTTGACGTGACCTGCATCATCATGGACAACGGCGTTTACGGGCTGACAAAAGGTCAGGCCTCGCCGACAACCACGCTGGGAACAGAAACGCCTTCCACTCCGTTCGGCAAGCTAGAAGCCGCAATGAAGCCATTTGAACAGTACCTGGCGCACGGCGTGTCGTTCATCGCATCCCACTACTCAAGCCGTCCGCGCGACCTCGCCCGGCTTATCGAGCGGGCCATGATGCACAAGGGTTTCGCCATCGTCCATGTTCAGTCGCCGTGCACGACATACAACGACACATTTGATTGGTTGAAGGGCAACAAAAAGCTGGGCATTGCGCCTCAGGTGTACGACGTTCCGGAGGATCACGACCCCACCGATAAGGACGCCGCCGAGGCGCTGGCCAAACGTCCAGGGGTTCCTCTCGGCGTCATCTACCTGGAAGAGCGGCCAACACTTGAAGATCTCCAGATGGAAGTGCGGAAGAAGGCGCGCTCTCGCACTGCGGCGGAGATGGTGGAAACGTACACCATCTGACCCGCGTTGAGCTTCACCCTTGACCTCGTTTGAACCGGGGGGCCAGCAATCAGGAAAATGAAACAGGGGCGGTCCAAAACCGCCCCTGTTTCATTTCTGTTCAAGATTTAGCGCATTCGCCATCATCGACCCGGCGATTTAGTCGGTCCTCTGTTTCACGTAGTCATTGAGCATGTCCCGCAGTGAGACGCGGCCGCGGTGCAACCGTGCCTTCAGTGCGGAGATAGAGATGTCCAGGATTTCGGAGGCTTCGGTGTTCGACAACCCCTGCACGTCCCGGAGCACGACCGCCGTGCGCAGATCTTCGGGGAGGAGGGCGATCTTGCTTTTGATCTCCCGGCTCAACTCCGAGTTCAGGGCGGCTTTGTCAGGTGTGTCTTCCCAGTTTGCGACGTTGCGTTCCAGGTACGAGTCTTCGGGCGCGGTCATCTGTATCCGGCGTTTGTCCTTCCGGATGCGCATTAGCGCCGCGTTCACGGTAATTCGATACAACCACGTCGTAACCTGGGCGTCACCGCGGAATCGGTCCTTGGCCCTGTAAGCGGAGATGAACGCGTCCTGCACGACATCGTCCGCGTCGTCCGGCGAGTTCATCATCCGGTAGGCGACGTTGTAGACGAAACTGGTGTAATTCTCGACTACTTCAGCGAAATCTTCTTCGGTCATACGTCGGGTGATAGTGGACTTAAGGTGATCTGGTGATCGTGGTGGCCGAAGGTCGATCGGTTCCCGTGGGGTTATGTCCGGTAATCGGGTGGGCCCCCTAAAATATCAGGGGCGCGCCGCGCTGGTGAATCTGTATGGTCAGCCGTAGCATCTTATCTTGTACATTACCCGTCGGTAACGCGGACCCTGTGAGATTTCGGGTCGTCCGCATCGGCACGTATCAAGGGTTCGTTGAGACGGCCCGCGGAGAAAGTATTCCATGACATCAAGCGGTTCTTGGTTCTCCAGGTTCCGCCGCAGGGGGAGCGGCTCGGATTCCGGTGACGGCGTCCCTTGCGAAGAAGTGCGAGCGAGCGGATCTGACTACATCGACGGTGAGTGCGAGGAAGAGATCCAGTCTCGGATCATGGAACACCTGGGCCTGTGCCGTGATTGTGACGGCTGGCTTAAGTCTCTGGCGATGACGGTCGGGCTCCTGCGTGCGACACCGGAGATCGACGTTCCGGAGGCCACGATGGAACGGGTCCGCGGGATAACACGCCATAAGTAAAGGTCCAGGGGAAGCCCGATCGCGATCGCGCCGTCGCAGGTCCCCGGGTCAGGCGGGGGCCTGTGGTCCCGGCGTCCGGGGTATCTGCGCATCCTGGTGATCGCTGTCCAGGACTTCATCTAGGACATCGATCCGGTACGCGTCGGGCTGCCGGCGATGGTAAACGTAGCTGTGCAGGAAGATTGACGCCGCTATGAGCGTCATACCTGCCACGGTCGCAGCGCTCATTCCAGTGCCGGTAACCGCGGCGAGGACGTTCAGTGTCGCGAACCCGGCGATTCCTCCCCAGGCAGACGGATGGGCGACGCGGTTCTTGAGAGCCGTAGCCACGAGCCCGCCCACCAGTATCGGCACGACCGTCCCCACAGGTGAAATGGTGATCATCACGCCGACCGCCGTCGCCACGCCGTCCCCGCCTCGGAACCGCGTCATCGGTGAGTTCCAGTGCCCCATGATCGCTGCCACCGCAGGCAGCAGCAGCCAGCTTCCCTCCAACCCGGCCCAGACGGCGATCATGATCGCCAGCCCGCCCTTGGCGGCGTCCACGAGACCGACAAATACAGCGGCGGCGCGCCCGACCTCGTGGTAAACATTTGTCGCACCGGCCTGGTGCGTTCCGACGGCGAAAATCCTGACCCCGCGTGATCGGGCGACCAACCACGCAGTCGGGATGGATCCGAGGAAGAACGCGACGCTGGCCGCGAGGACCAGGTCAGCGAGTGTCAGGCCTTCAGTCATAAGAGTCTGGAGTATATATAGCGCCGCGGGGTCCGTCACGCTGGCCCACGCACATATATCTAGGCGTCGATCACCACCTGGTACGGCGCCGCTCCGGTCCCCCCTTCAAGCTCATCCCGTTCCGCTTCGGTAAGGAACTTCGACGGGCATTTGATCACCAGTTGCTCTGTCACAAATACGCCCTGGTCCGTATACCGGCCCTCCAGGTCGATCGTCGAGTGCGGGTTGAAAAATACCTGCCCGATCTCGCCGCTGTAGTTCACGCCAAGGATATCGCCGGCCTCGTCACGGATTTCAAACCGGGCGTCCAGGCCGTTGGGCTGCCGGACGAACGACTCCTCGACCAGCGTCCCGGTGAGACGGATGAACTTGCCGGGCTCTGTCGGGCCGCCGGCCTCGATCTCGGATACAGACATGTAGTAAACGGTCGCGCTGTCGAACGTCGTGAACACGAAATAGCCGAGCGCTCCCACGAATAACGCGAGCGCCACCGCCACTTTCACCCGAGGCGTGAATAACGTTGTAGCTGTCGCTGCAACTTCCTGCGGCCGGTTCTCCGGCTGCCCATCTGAGATCGGGTCGTCGTACTTGTTCATTCTGGGCCTTCTACCCCGCCTGACTGGCTTCAGACGCGTCCACGCCGAAGACCTGGCCCTTGAGGACCTGAATCTCTCGCGCGAGGTCGTGCTGCCGGCGAGACACGATAAATATGTAGACGAAGAACCCCGCCCACGTCACCAGATATATGGCGAACAGGAATCCGAGGTTCTGTTCGAGATCGCCCTGCTCACGGCTGACAACGGCGCTCGCGACGCCGTCCACGACGGTGACCGTAACGGGAGAGAACCGCTCTCTCTGATCACGAATACGTAAAAGCGCTTCAGACGGGTCTCCACCGAGCTCCGCTACCCAACGGTCTCCCGCAGCGTTCTCAAGGCCGAAGCTTGTCGCATCGCCCACCGCGATCTCGACCAGTTCGCCATCCTTAGTGGATAGTACGAACCCGACCAGGTTTGTGTCCTGGTCGACCCGAATCACCGTAATCACCCCGCTGGTGTTGCCGTCGGAGGCCTTCGACGCCGCGTCGGGGGATTGTGCCAGCGCAACGCCGGGGATGGCGAGCAGGACGATCGCGATGAGAAGCGGGATGATGCGCTTGCGCATTTAGTAGGCGCCTCCGGCCGGGGCGCTGGCCGTTGATTCTGTCGTCTCCAGCGATGACGAGATCGCAAGGGCTGGTCGCAGAGATACGGCCCGCCTGAGTTCCATCACCTCGTCCTCCTGTTTGCGCAGCCGATACCTTTCGCTGGCTACGTAAGCAAACAGGACAGAGAACGCCACCACGGCCACGATGAGGGTGATCCCGATCGGCCCGTCGACGCTGCTATCCGAATCCGAGAGCGGGCCGACCACCGCTGATGGGTGAGCGCGCTCCCACAGTTGCGCCCCGTAGTAGATGATCGGCGTGTCGATCGCTCCCATCAGTCCAATGACCGCAGCCAGCCTCCGTCGCTGTTCGCCCGGCGGAAAGTAGGCCCGGAACATCAGGTACGCAACGTAGATGAAGAACAGGATCAGCGTGGTGGTGAGCTTTGCCTCGCCGGTCCACCAGACGCCCCAGACGGGTTTCGCCCAGACCATCCCTGTGATGAGCATCAATCCGGCGAAGATCACGCCGGTCTCGGCGGCGGCGACCGCGAGGCGGTCCCACTTCTCGCTGCGCGTCTTCAAGTAGGCGACGCTCGCGAACGCGACCAGGACGATCGCGACCATCGCGGTCCACGCCACCGGGACATGGAAGTACAGGGATCGCTGGATGTTGCCCTGGTTAACCTCGGTCGGCACCCAGATAAATATCATCCAGAGCGTCAGGGCCATGAGGGCTGCGGTTAGCCCGAGCCAGATCAAACGTATTTTAGGAACGGCGACCATCGCTTGATTTTGCTCCGCCGTGCACTGGCTGAGACTGTGTGCAGTCTATCACGAGCGCGACTTCACGCTATCGATTTTCGGTGAGAATCTACCGCGCGGGCACCCGGGAATCCGGGATTTTCAGGACGATCCAGCCTGTGATCACTCCTCCAGTACGAACTGGAAAAGCACGGCCGAGGCGATGACGAAGATCACGTCGAACGCGATCGCCAGTTGCAACCACGCGCTAAAGCCCGACCAGCTCCCGCCGTTGACGACCACGGACGTCGACTCTACAGCGGCCATTATCAGCGGAATGACCGTCGGCAAGAACAATAAGGGCAGCATGATCTCGCGCGATCGGACCCTTACAGAAACGGCGGCGAACGCCGTCCCCACGGCGGAGAAGCCGATGCTCGCGAGCAACGCGATCACGATCGTCTCGATCCGCAGCACGTTGATGTTGAACAGCGCCTCGAACACTGGGAAGATCACTATCTCCGCGACGGTAATGAAGATGAAATTGGCGAGAGACTTGCCGAAGAAGATCAGCTCCCGGCTGACCGGCGTCAGCATCAACCCGTCCAGCGTGTCCCCTTCCGCTTCCATGGCGAACGACCGGTTGATGCCAAGCACCCCGGCAAACGCCACGGCCGCCCACAGGACGCCCGGGCCGACATCCCTGGAACGGGACGGCGTGAGTTCGATGGCGAACGTGAAGATGGTGATCACGAGGAGGGCGAACACCACTATCGCGAGAACGATGTCCCGCGAGCGCAGCTCCAGCAGCAGATCCTTCCGCGCCAGGGTCCAGACCGTCGCCAGCGCAGCGCCCATCAGGCGTCCCCTGGCTCGGGCTCAATGTAAAAACGGGTGACGTCGGTGAGCGTCACACTGGAGGACGGCTCGTCCAGAGCAAAGCGCCCACCCGCGAGCACGAGTACGCGGTCCGACGCGGCGATCCCTCTTTCCACGGAGTGGGTGGTCATCACGACAGCGTGTCCGGCGGCGCGGTGCTCGGCGATCACACTGTCGAGGACCTGCCGCGCCGGCTCGTCGAGCCCGGTTTCGGCCTCGTCGAGTAGAAGGACTCTGGGCCGGTGCAGAAGCGCCCGGGCCAGCGCGGCTCGCTTCCGGTATCCGTGGGACAGCTCACGCACGCGCTGGTCCAACCGCGGCGTGAGTCCCATCCGGTCTGCGATCTCAAGGACGCGCGCGCTCAGCCCCGGGACGCGGAACATCCGGCCGAAAAACTTCAGGTTCTCTTCCACGGTCATGTCGCCGTAGAGCATCGGCGAGTGGAGGACGGCGCCCAGTGAGAGACGGGCCCTCTCCGCCTCGCGCGCCAGGTCGTTGCCGTAGATCGATACCGTGCCGTGGTCAGGCCTCGTGAGGGTCGCAAGGATCCGCAGCAGGGTGGTTTTACCTGCGCCGTTGGCGCCGAAGATGGCCACCACCTCGCCGTCCCGGACCTTCATGTCAAGGCCGCGCAACACGGCAGCGTTCCCGAACGACTTCTCCAGGCGAGTCGCTTCGATAGCGACGACGCCGGTCGCGGCTTGATCGCCCGGACCCGTGCGTTCCTGGGTAGAAAGCGTCATGCGGGAGATTGATGTGGATGCTGGGTCAGTAGATCGGGGTGGGCGCCGTGTGTCGGCGCATGCCGCCGACCGGCGCGCAACGTAACGACCGGGGTGAGCAGCCTGTCGCCGATACGCACGTCGCCCGGGGCGTCGGTGAACCTGAACGCGCCCTCTTCAAGCCGCATGACGCTCACGTCCGCCTCGACGCCGACCCTGAGCGTCCCGAACTGGTCGCCGCGCCCGACAGCGCTCGCCGGGGCCGAAGTGGCGAGCCGGACGACTTCGTCGAGCGAGAGGCCGAGATGGAGGAACTTGGAGAGCGTCGTCGCCAGGTCGTACACCGGGCCGCGAACGTTGTAACGATGGACATCGCTCGAGACCGTGGCCGGCGTGAACCCGTGTTCAAGCGCCGCCTCGGCCACGCGGAAGCTGAAGCTGCCCGCTCCGTGTCCCACGTCAAAGTTCACGCCGCGGGCGCGCGCCTCCAGCGCGGCGGGGAGGACCGCGCCGGCGTCGGTGATGATGCCCGGCGGGTTGGCCGTGAAGCTGTGCGTGACGATGTCGCCGGGGCGCAGCCGGCCGAGTATCTCCTCCAGGTCGTGGTGCGTTCCGCCGATGTGGATCATTACGGGCTTGTCCAGGTACCCGGCGGCTTCGATCGCCCGGTCAAGCGCGACCAGGTCGTTCTTGCCGACGATCCCCTCCGTCAGCCGAACCTTGACGCCGACGATGACGTCCGGATGCATCTTCGCCGCCTCGACCGCCTTATCGACGCGCGCCCAGCGGATGTCCTCCAGTTCTCCGATCTCCTGATCGAGCTGGCCCATGCCCGATATGTGGAGGAAGGCGAGGGTCCTCGCATCCACCTGGTCGATCACGTAGCGGCGGAACCCGGCTATCGTGTTGGCGCCCGCCGACCCGGCGTCCACGATCGTCGTTGCGCCGCGCGACAGTGAATGGGCGTCGGCCTCGATGGCAAGGTGCGCGACGCCCCACCACACGTGCACGTGGAGGTCCACGAGACCCGGGAGCACGAGCAGGCCGTCCGCCTCTATGACGTCGTGGGTGTCGTTGTCCGAGACATGCTCATCTACCGCCACGATCCGCCCGCCGGCAATGGCGACGTCGCGCCGCGCGTGCAGGTCCTGCGACGGGTCGATCACGGTCCCGTTCTTGATCACCAGGTCGTAAGTCAATGCCGGCCTTTTAGAATGTGGACTCGATCGCTCGCTGCAAGCGGTTAAAAATGGTTACAGGGCGGGGCCGACGTAGATGTCGTCGCCATCGACCTGTACCGCGTACGCCGTGAGGTCGACGATGGGGGGCGCTTCGAGCACCGACCCATCGGTGAGATCGAAATGCCCGGCATGCCAGGGACACTCAAGGCAGGTTCCGTCGAGCAGGTAACCCTCAGACAGTGGAGCCCCTTCGTGCGAACAGGTCTCGGAAATCGCATAGACCTGTCCGTCCACATTGGCCAGCAGGATGCTCTCACCCTGCACATCCACGGCCATGAGATCCCCATCCAGGAGATCGGAAAGCGCCGCAACTCGCTCGAACCCTTCATCCATTGATAATCCTCCCGGCGTTGGCTGTTACATCAGGCAGCTAAGATACGGCCCGATCGACATCGATATCCATCATCGGTCCGCCCGCTCCGACCGGCAACTGCCGACGGGAGTCGAATCGTCCTTCCGGGGAAGGTCTGCGGAAGGATCAGCACGCCTGAAGGCGGGCGATCTGGAGATAGTTCATGCCTCCCATCATCGATAACGGCGAAGTTATCCTCGTCGGCGAGAACTCGTTCATCAGGCTCAGCCGCGACGGCGGCGAGACGATCACGGAGCGCGCGAGCCACTGGCGTGTGCTGTGGACCCCCGCCGGACCCGGCCACGTTCTGTTCTACGAAGGCGAGATGACCGGGGGCGAGGCGCGCGTCTACAGCGACAACATCGCCCTCGCACGCTTCCTGCAGGTCAATATCCAGGGGTTTCTGTACCCGCGCCACGCCGATACATCCCTGCCGGTCCGCGATGCCGAGTTTCTTCGCGAGGGCGACGCCCGCTCGTACTCGACCGAGTTCGTCACCTCAGACGCCGAGGAGTTCTCGCTGACATGGACCGACCTTCAGCCCGCCTTTGTGATGCACATGCCGGGCGGCAGGGGTGAAGGCCAGATACCGTTGAGCGCGTGGACGACCTTCGTGCAGGCGCGTGAGGCGAGGATCACCGTCGACGGCGACTTTGCGGCCGGCGAGCCGTACGAAGAGAATCGCTTCGGCCGGCCCACCAGCAGCGCCGTCCTGGCCTGGGCCGAGACCTGGTCGAAGCTCGCGGACTAGCCGTCCTCGGACCGCACCACCCGGCCACCCCTGACGCCGGTCGGCGCTCCGTCCTCGAACGCCATTGGTCCGTCAGACAAGCGTCTGCCTCCAATTCGATCGCGCTTGCGTCAATCGCAATTCTGGGTCATCATGTACCTCATATCCGCAATTGCGAATACATGGAAGTGAACTATGACCACAACGCTAACTCGAGAGCGCACGCAGGAATTGTTGGCGGCTCAAGCCGACCTGCTGGCCAAGTTCTTCCGGGCGCTCGGCGATCCTACCCGGGTCCGAATATTGAAACTTCTTCTGGACGAAGGCCCGCAAAGCGTGGGCGAACTCGTGGAAGGCACAGGAGGGTCCCAGAGCAGGATTTCGACGCACCTCGCCTGTCTCAAGTGGTGCGGGCTCGTGGCGTCCGTGCGCGACGGCAAGAGAGTGATCTATTCCATCGGAGATGACCGCGTAGCGGACCTCCTCCGAGGCGCAGAGCAAGTGCTGGCAGATAACGCCGAGCAGGTCATCGCCTGCCAGACGCTCCGGTAAGACAAAGAAACGCGCTAACAGGCGAGTAAACAACAGAGAATCGTGAAATGACGACCAACACGCAGCTGACCATCGGAGAAATCGCCGAAAATCTGAACTCCGCCGGCATACCGCCTTTGTTTGGATCCGACGACGCCCGGGTTCTGATCGCAATATGGCGACGGTTGGCCGAAGGCGATCCGATCCGGCCGGCCGACGTTTCCGAGATCTCCGACGCCCTGGGCGTGGATCGAGATGCCGCCGAGGCGTTCGTACGGGAGATATCTGAACGAGATGATGACGACAACATCCTCGGTGTAGCGGGCCTGTCGCTCAACGAGCACCCGCACCAGTTCACCGTATCCGGCGTTCGACTGAGTACCTGGTGCGCGTGGGATTCGTTGTTCCTGCCGCCGGCCCTCGGCAAAGAAGCCCTGGTCGTATCCAATTCTCCGTCATCGGGAGAGTCGATCACGTTGACCGTCACGCCGGAGGGCGTGTCGTCGAGCAGTCACCCGGATGCCGTCGTATCCATGATCATGCTGGACCCGGCAGGCGATGACGGAAGTTCTATCGAGTCCATCTACATGACGTTCTGCCAGCAAGTCCATTTCTTTGCGAATCAGGCTGAGGCAAAAGAGTGGTCCGAGGGCAGGGACATGAAAGTCGTCTTCCTATCGTTGCCGGATGCGTTCGATCTCGGAAAGCAAGCCTGGGCTTCCTTGTTGAAGTACGCCTGAACGCCAGTTGGACTGAGGACACGGGAACTTTAGGGGGATGACAGGTGCCTTTTTTTCTAGCCGCAGCGGTATGTTGCATACCGATCGCCATTGCGGCGGTGGTCGCCGTCAGAGGACTGAGATCGAGGGCTCACGAGGGTGACGAGACCGAGCTTGATTTACGCGACGCGGAGAAGCCCGCGCCGGAGTTGACGGCGGGGGAAGAGCAGAGCCGGTGAGATTGATCCGCTTGCCATTTATAGGCGCGGTGGTCGTAATCGGAATGATCGCGACCATCGCCTGCCAAAGCTCGGAGAGAACCTCAGAAGAACTGGTCTCCGGCCGGCCGCCCTCTCCGGAGTTTTCGATTCAGGTCGCCGACGCGGTGGGTGAAGGGACCCTGGAGATGTCCGAGTTCCGCCTCGTGGACCATGCCGACCGGCCGCTCGTCATCTATTTTTCGTTCGTTGGCTGACCGACATGCGGACTGGAGGCTCCAGTCCTCGGGGCGCTTCAAGAGAAGTATCGAAGCGAGGGGCTGCGAACGGTAGCGATCGACATCTACGGGGATCCACTACAAAGCTGGGTCCAGTACTGGCGGTCTAAAGGGGCGGCCGACGTGTCCTGGGCTGTGGCGCCGGACGGGAAACTCGTCTCGGATTTCCGGGTACGGGTTCTCGGACACACGGTAGTGCTGGACCGTGACCATCGAGTGGTCTACAGCGGCCCCCCGGTGGGGTACGACCGATTGGCGCAGTACATAGAAGAAGCGATCTGACGCGGCGATGGGCCTGATTGGAAGGAAAATCGAATGCCAACGACGGTTTCACGAGATGAACTTCAGAGAATGCTCGACGATGAGGATACCCAGCTCGTCGACGTGCTCCCGGCCCGCGAGTACGCCGAGGGCCGTCTGCCCGGCGCCATCAACCTCCCCCTCAAGAAGCTCAACCGGGACACCGCGGCCGTCCTCGATCGCGCCCGCCCGGTCGTCCTGTACTGACACGACGCGACTTGAGACATGAGTCTACGAGCCGCGGCGCGGCTTGAATCCCTTGGCTTTACAAACGTATATGACTACGAGGCGGGAAAGGCGGACTGGTTCGCCGCAGGATTGCCGCGCGAGGGCGACGCAATGCCCGTCCTCCGGGCTGCTGACGTGGCTCGGACGGACGACGTGACCTGCGCGCTGGAGGATACCGTCGGAGATGCGGCCGAGCGCGCGCGCGCCGCGAACCAGGACCAGTGCATTGTCGTCAACGAACAACGGATCATCCTCGGCCGGCTGCGTGCTCCGGCGCTGGCGGGCGACCCCGCAGCTGTCGTCGAGGACATCATGGAGCTCGGCCCGACCACATCCCGCCCAGACGCCGAGGCGGCGCCGATTCTGGAACGGATGCAGGCGCGTAACGTCGATCGCATCCTGGTCGCGACGTCCGGCGGCCGGCTCATCGGCACCATGTGGCGAGTTGACGCGGAGGAGAGGGTCGGCGACCCAGATGACGAGATCGCGTGTGACTGCTGAGGCGCGCGAACGGCCGCCCTCTAACCACCAGCTATGAACAACAACTCCCCGGCCCGGCAACGGAGACCGGCAAGAGGGAACGAGACGATGCCGAAGATATTTCTGGAAGCCGTACTGACCTGTCCGGCCTGTGGCGCCGCGAAACGGGAGACAATGCCGGCCGACACCTGACAGGTGTTCTACGACTGCACGTCGTGCGGCGAGCTGCTCCGGCCGAAGGAAGGCGAATGCTGCGTCTTTTGCTCCTACGCGGACCGCCGCTGCCCGCCAAAACAGAGTGAGGCGTTGTCCGGCGCTGGCTGATTCGCCTTGCGAGTCACGTTTCGGGCGCCCATGCACGCCGCGTGCGTGCCCGGCCGTTCCTGAATCACCCGGGACGCTAGCCGTCTGCGGACCGCACCACCCGCCCGGCCCGGACCCCGGTCGGCGACCCGTCCTCCAGCGCGATCTGCCCGTTGACCACGACGGCGTCGATCCCCGTCGTGTACTGGTGCGGGTCTGTGAAAGTGGCGCGGTCCTGTACGGTGTCCGGGTTGAACACCACCACGTCCGCGAAACAGCCGGGCGCGATCCGGCCCCGTCGAGTCAGACGCAGCCGAGACGCCGGCAATGCGCACATCTTGCGCACGGCCTCCTCTAGCGAAACCAGGCCTTTATCCCGGTGCATCTCTGCCAGGTAACGCGGGAACGTCCCGTATGAACGAGGGTGGGGCTTGCCGCTCGACAACGGGCCTTCCGAGCGCACCGAGTTGCCATCGGAGGCGACGGCGATGAACGGGTCGCGGGCGATCAGATCTACATCGTCTTCGTGCAACGAAAACTGGACGATAGACGCCTCGGCCCCTTCGTAAAGCCTGATCGCCGCCTCCGCTGGCTCACACCCCATGTCGTCCGCGATCTCGTTCAACCGTTGACCCTCGCGACTTCGGTCCGGCCCGTACGCGGCTAGAAGAACACGGTCGGGAGAGCCCATGAAGCTCTTGATGTTCCAGTCGATGCCGTCTCGCAAGCGCGCCCGGAGATCTGAGTCGTCCATCATCTCCAGCGTGGCGGTCCGCCCGCCCACCAGCGCCCAGCGCGGGAACAACCCTCCGGTTAGCGAGGTGCTCGACGCAACATACGGGTACTGGTCGCCGGCGACGTCGATACCCTCACGCCGGGCACGCGCCTGCAGGTCCAGGACCTCGTCGGCCCGGCCCCAGGTGAACGGGCCTTTTACCTTGACGTGTGACATCTGGATGCGACCGCCCGTGCGGCGGCCGATCTCGATCGCCTCGTTCACCGCGACGTGCAGCCCGACGCTATCGTTCGACTCCGACCGGATATGGCTCGAGTACAGCACCCCGCGGTCAGCGGCCTCCTGCGCCAGCTGCACCACCTCGTCGGTGAGCGAGTAGCTCCCGGGCGCGTAGAACAGCCCGGTCGCGAAGCCCATCGCCCCGGCGTCGATGCTCTCCGCCACCAGCCGCTTCATCTGCTCCATCTCGTCGATCGTCGGCGCCCGGGCGTCCATGCCGAGGACGTTGGTGCGCACAGTGCCGTGGCCGACCTGGAACGCCTGGTTGATCACGCCCTCCGCACGTTCCTGGGCGTCCAGGTATCCGGCGAAGTCGGTCCAGTCCGGGCTGAACTCCGCGCCGGCCGTGAAGAAACGGCTTTCAAGCGCTTCCCGGGCCGCTTTGGACTGTAGCGGAGCGCAGGGGCTCATGCCGCAGTTGCCATTGAGTTCCAGCGTCACGCCCTGCGTCAACTTTGAATCGGCGAGCGGGTCGATCAGGAACGACATGTCGCTGTGACAGTGAAGATCGATGAACCCGGGAGTCACCACGCGCCCGGACGCATCGATCGTCCTGGTTGAATTCCGGGCCGCCTCACCGTCCAGGTCGCCGACGACCGTGATGCTGTCGCCCGAGATCCCGATGTCGGCGGCATAGCCGGGCGCGCCCGTGCCGTCCAGGACGGTGCCGTTCTTGATCAACAGGTCGAACATGCGGGCACTCCAACAAAATCACTCATCAGCGGGTTTGTCTTCCCATCACGACTCGGGGACGAATCAGGCCATGACCATCCAGAGACCATCCGGGGACGGCGATCAGTCTAGTGCGCTTCCGTTGGCGACGGTCCGGGCCCGGACGTACACTTGCGCCCGCCTGTTTACATCCCGCCAAACGACCCCTGGTCCGGGCGCCGTCCCCGCGAGGTGGGTCGACTCTTCAGGAGAGCACGAATGAAATTTGTCAGGTACTCGGCCGGAGGCCACGCCACACACGGAATTCTCGACGGGGACACCGTGATCGAGATCTCCGGCCCGCCGACCGGCCGGTACACCGAGACCGGCGCCAGCGCGTCGCTTTCCTCGGTCCAGTTGCTTGCGCCGATCGCGCCCGGCGATGTGTACGCGATGGCGGTCAACTTCCACTCTCACACGGGCGGCGCCCCGGCGCCCACGCAGCCCGAACCGTTTCTCAAGCCGTCCAGCTCTATCGTGGGACCCGACTCCACGGTCGTCCTCCCGGCGAAGGCCGGCAAGGTGGACGAAGAGGGCGAGATGGTCGTCGTGATCGGCCGTCGCATGCGCAGGGTGTCGGCCGGCGACGCATTGAGCTACGTCCTTGGATACACCATCGGCCACGACATCAGCGCGCGGGAGTGGCAGTCTGGCGACACGTCATGGTGGCGCGCCAAGGGAAGTGACTCATTCTCGCCCATCGGCCCGTACATAGAGACCGACTACGACCCGAACGGCAAGTCCATCGTCGTCACCGTAAACGGCGAGGAGGTCCAGAACTGCAACACGGAAGAGATGATATTCAACACGCAGGAGTGCCTCTCTTTCATCTCGCAGACGAACACCCTGGAGCCGGGGGACATCGTCTTCACGGGTACTTCCGGCGTGACATCGCGCCTGCAACCCGGAGACACGCTGGTGACAGCGATCGATGGCCTCGGCGAACTCAGGAACGTGGTGGCGTAGCAGCCCGGCTCCCGGCCCGCGAACTCTCTCTTTAAGGCCCGCGGACGCCCACGCGAGAAGGCCGCCTCGATCAGATCGGGGCGGCCTTCTCATCCGTTTCCGTTAATCCGGCCGGGATGACCGGATCCTTCATGCCTGGGCGATAACGTCCGCGAGGCCCCCGACCGTCAGCCAGTAGAAGATCAGGTAAGCGCCTGCGAGGAGCAGGAGCACCGCCGACGCAGGCTGGACGTATGGCATCGCCTTGCGCATCCATTTGACCATCACGCCCTTGAACAGGGCGACGCTCAGGGTCAGCACCGCGAAGATAAACGTCATGCCCAGGGCGTAAGAGACGAATTGCGAGGCCCCGAACAGGAAACTCCCCGTAGCTGAGCTGGCCACGACCGCCAGGAACAGCGGAAGCGTGCAGCCGAGCGATGCTACGGCGTAACTGATCCCGAACAGGAAGTATCCGACAAGCGTGCTGTCGCGCGGGTCACCGATCTTGGCCGAGGTGTTGGCTGCGAACCTGTTGTACAGCTTTCCGCCCGCCAGGACGTACATCGCCGTGCCACCCATGATGATCCCGACGCCCAGCCCGACCCAGTCAAAGTACTGCACGATCGAGGTCGTCACGGAGGTGATGATCAGCCCAACTGCGCCGAACAACACGATGAAACCGAGACCGACGGACATGCTCACGCTTCCGGCGCTGACCATCCGGCGACCGAGTTTGACGGAATTGTCGCCGTCGTCGGTGCCGATGTACAGACCAAGGTAGGCGGGCAACATCACGAAGCCGCAGGGGTTGAGCGTGGCGACCATGCCGACCGTGAACGCGAATCCCAGGGGGATGATGCTGCTAAGGGCGCTGACCTGGCCCTCGGATTGACCCTGGAGGCTGAGTATGTTCGCGGTGACAACACCGCCGTCTCGCCAGATGAATCCGGCGATCGCAGCAAACCCGAGTACGGAGAGCGTGAGCAGCGCCGGCCAGAGATAACCTCTCCATACCGGGGGCTGACTTATCGCGGTGATTTCCATTGACTGTTCCAACTCTGCCTCCCGGCCGTATGGCCTGGAGGTTCATCTTGATTCTACGTTGAGGCGTCTTCGCCGGGATGCATCCAGAATGCGGGAAATCGCATAATCCGGTTGATAGTCTCCTCAACGTTGGTGTTCGGCCCGGCGTGTTTGACCCTGCCGTTTCTCTTATCCCTTCAGATGCGGCGCGGTCTGGAATCGACGCGTCGCGGATTCCTCTGGATGGCGGTTACGAACGAGGTGCCTTTAAGGCGGTCCGGTCAACAAGCGCCCATGCTCCCGGGGATGCCCGAGGAGGAACGCGAGGAACGTCCGCCGATCCGGGCGCACCTGGCGCTTGACGCGGAACACGCCTGGGAGCTGTCCGCCCATTTGCAGGCATGGGCGGTGGCCCCTGTCTGGCCCGTCGTCCCGGAGAAGATCGGCCGCGACGAGCCGGTGATCGCGCGGCTCGGCGCGCCGGACGATCCCGAGATCCCGTTTGAAACGCTCCGCGCCTCGGGGGCCAGGCTTATCGCGATCGTCCCCGACGATAGCGACGAGGCGCTCTTCTCGGCCGTTGCGGTGGGCGCCTGGGCCGCGGTGCCTGAAAGCGAGGCGCACGTGATCCTCGCCGGTGTCGTACGTGAAGTCTCGGAAGGACGGTGCCCGATTCTCCAGGCGGCCGCGCTGCGTACGGGCGCTGCCTCTGCAATCCTCTCCCTGTTGCGAGACGCCTGGAGCCGTGCCCCCGCTTCGAGCCCGCCCAGCCCGCTCAGCGAGCGCGAGGTGCGCATGTTGCGCATGGTGGCCGATGGTGTGAAGAACCGGGAGATCGCGCGACGCCTTGACCTGTCTGAACAGACCGTCAAAAACTACCTGTCCATGGTGTTCAAAAAGATGGGAACGCGAAGCCGCGCGCAGGCGGCGACCATGGCGCTTGAGTACGGGTGGTTGCGAGAAGATTGAATCGCGCGCAGCCAGAATCCCGGATGGCCAGAAGCCCGGACTAAGCATGGCCCGTGCTATGATTTGGCACCACTTCCGGGTGCGGATTGCGAATGTAATCGCCCCGGTCGTTTTGCGCGCGCCCGGGACAAATCGAAGGGCGTTTCACGACAACACAGCCGCCCCGCGGAGTAGCAAAAACCTACCGATGACGACTACACAGGCTCAGGCGGAACAGAGCCCGCCAATTACATTGCGCAGGCTGCTTGAAGCCGGCGCCCACTTCGGCCACCCCACCAAGCGCTGGCACCCGAAGATGAAGCCGTACATCTTCACGGCTCGCAACAAGATCCACGTTTTTGACCTCGCCACGACCATCGAAAGGCTTGAAGTCGCAGCCGCATTTATTGAGCAGACGGTTGCAGAAGGCGGGCAGGTGATGCTCGTCGGCACCAAGAAGCAAGCGCAGGAAGCGATCGCCGACGTCGGACAGCGCACGAGCGCCCTGTACGTCAACCAACGCTGGCTCGGCGGGATGTTGACAAACTTCCAGACGATCCAGAAACGGATCGAATACCTCGTGCGCCTCGAGGACGAGATCGCGCACGGGACCCTCCAGGCGACGACCAAGCGTGAGGCGCAGAAGGCGGCCACCGAGGTAGTCCGCCTCAACAAGTTCCTGGGCGGCATCAAGCAGATGACCACGCTGCCACAGGTGCTGTTCATCGTCGACATCGGCAAGGAAAATATCGCCGTGGCCGAGGCGAAGCGGCTCGGGATACCGATCGTCGCCATCGTTGACACGAACTGCGATCCGACCGGCATTGACTACATGATCCCCGCCAACGACGACGCCATCCGCAGTGTTCGCCTCATAACCGAGCGCATCGGTGACGCCATCATCTCGGGCAACGAGCAGCGCCAGGCGCGGGTCGCAGAGCAGATGGCCCTCAACGCCGAGATCGAAGAACAAGAAGAGGCAGCGCGTCGCGCCGCCCAGGAAGAGGCCGCAGCCCGCCAGGCCGTTGCAGAGGCGACTCGCCGCGATGCAGAGGCCGCCGCCGCACGCGCCGGCCTGGCAAAGGAACCGAGCGACGCCGAAGTGACCAAAGAGTCGGCCGATGAAGCTCCGCCCGAGGCTGTGGCCGTAGTGGAGAAGCCGGAGGTCGCCACCGAAGCCAAGGCTGAGCCGGCCGACGCGAAAACCGAGGAGAGCGCGGCAGAGGCCAAGGCTGAGCCGGCCGACGCGAAAACCGAGGAGAGCACGGCAGAGGCGCCCACCGAGGAGGTCGCGTCCGAGGAACCGGAAGCTGCTACAGAAGCTGCCGAGGACAAGACCCCGGCCGCGGACGCCGATGGCGAAGCGCCTGAGGCCTCAGCCGAAACAACGGACGCTTCCTCCGATGACGAATCTGATGACGAGGCGTCCGGCGAGACGTCCTCTGATGATGCGTCTGATGACGAGGGATCTGACGAGGCCGCGGAAGAGAAAACGGACGGGTAATCAATCGGCGCCTGCCCCGCGAAACCGATTACGGGTTCGCCCGGGACGATAAAAAATCAAAGCAGGAAACACTGGCGACAGGGGATGCAGGACACTTGGACATCACAGTGGCAATGGTCAAGTCGCTCCGGGACATGACCGGAGCCGGGATCATGGACTCGAAGCGCGCGCTTGTAGAAGTGGACGGCGACGAGGCCAAGGCCGTCGAAGTCCTTCGGGAGAAGGGTCTGGCATCCGTCGCCCGACGCGCCGGCCGCGAGACCTCAGAAGGCGTTATCGAGAGTTACATCCACAGCGGGAACCGCGTCGGCGCTCTCGTCCAGCTCTCATCCGAGACGGACTTCGTCGCCCGGACGGACGAATTCACACACCTTGCGAAAGAGCTCGCCATGCAGGTGGCGGCGATGAGCCCGAAATACGTCGACCGGGGATCCGTCCCGGACGATGCCGGAGACATCCCGAACGAAGATCTGTTGATGGAGCAGGCCTACATCCGGGACCCGGGCCAGACCATCGGTGACCTGGTCAAGGACCTGGCTGCCAGGACCGGCGAAAATGTCCACGTTGGCAGGTTCGTCCGCTACGAGCTCGGGGAGTAACGCTCAGTTCGAGCCCGTTCGGGCAAAACGAAACAGTATCCGGGAGGAGCCAGTGACTACGTACAAACGTGTCCTGCTCAAATTGAGCGGTGAATCGCTCAAAGGGGACCGTGAATTCGGTCTCGACCCGGATGCCGTTGACTACGTCGCCGGCCAGGTGGCCGAGGCGGCCGATACCGGCCTCCAGATAGGGATCGTGGTAGGTGGCGGAAACATCTGGCGCGGCGCCGACTACGAGGCCGCGGGAATGGACCGTTCCACCGCCGACAGCGCTGGAATGCTCGCCACGATCATCAACTCCCTGGCCCTGCAGGACGCACTGGAACGCACCGGGCATGAGGTGCGTACCCAGACCGCGATCAGCATGTCTGCGGTCGCCGAGCCTTACATCCGGCGGCGCGCCATCCGGCACTTTGAAAAGGGCCGCCTGGTGATATTCGCCGGCGGCACAGGCAGTCCGTACATGTCGACCGACACCGCGGCGGCGCTGCGCGCGCTTGAGGTCAACGCCGACGCACTGTGGATGGCCAAGAACAACATAGACGCCATCTACACGTCTGACCCGAACGTGGACAATTCCGCCTCGAAGCTGGGACACATAACACACCTGGACGCGCTTCAGCGTCGCGTGGGAGCGCTCGACGCGACCGCGCTCTCGATGTGCATGGACAACGGGCTGCCGATCGTTGTGTTTGACATGTTCAAGCCGGGGAACCTGCTGCGGATACTGCGCGGAGAAGAGATCGGCACGCTAATCTCGGACAAGGCGACCGCATCTGTGAAGAAGACGAGGACCGTAACCAGGTAGAGCCGCAGGCTTGGTTCGCTCAACGAGGCCGGCATAATCGAAGGGAGCGGCAGAATGACCACAGAGATCCTTGAGGATGCTCGCAGGCGTATGAAGGGCGCGGTAGACGCCCTTGAGCGCGACCTCAACGGGTACCGCACTAACCGCGCTTCCCCGGGGCTCATCGAAAACATTGTGGTGAACTACCAGGGCCTGGAGATGCCGCTCAATCAACTCGCCCAGATCACCGTCGGCGATGCGCGCATGCTTATCATCCAGCCCTGGGACCGTACCGCCGTTCAGGCCGTTGAACGCGCACTTCAGGCATCTGACATCGGCATGAATCCCAACGTGGACGGCCACATTATCCGGCTCATCCTGCCTCCGCTCACGGAAGAGCGCCGGCGTGACCTGGTTCGTCAGATGGGGCGTCGCGTCGAAGAGGCGAAAGTAGCGGCGCGGAACGTACGCAGGGGTGCGCAGGAGTCTTTGCGAAACATGGAGCGGGACGGGGAGGAGTCGCAGGACGTGGTTCGCCGCGCCCTTGATACCCTTCAGGATCATACCGACTCAACCGTGGCCGATATCGACCTGGCGAGCAAACGGAAACAGGAGGAGGTGATGGAGGTTTAGACCTCCATCACCGGGAGGCTCCCTGTGACCGTATCCCCGCGTTCCTCGCCCGGCCGTGCGCCGTCGCCGTCCGCCAACGACGACGGCGCGACGCCCCGTCACGTCGCCATCATCATGGACGGCAACGGTCGTTGGGCGTCCCAACGCCGCCGCCCCCGCGCCGATGGCCATCGCGCCGGGACCGAGAATGTGCGCTCCGTCATCTCCCGGCTCGTCGAAAGGGGGGTGCGGTATGCAACCCTGTTCGCCTTCTCGACCGAGAACTGGTCGCGCCCCGGCGAAGAGATTTCTGCGCTCCTTGCGATTTTGCAGGAAGTGATCCGTTCGGAGGCCCAGGAACTGCACCGCAACGGGGTCCGGATTCTGCACATAGGCCGCCTCGACCGGCTCCCCGATGAACTCAGCCGCGAGATCGTCAACGCGGTGGAACTGACGCGCGATAACGATCGCATGACGCTCACCATTGCCTTCGACTACGGCGGCCGGGCGGACATCGTGTCTGCGATCAAGAGCATCGTCGCTGACGGGGTGCCGCCGGACGATATCGACGACCGGCTTATCGCTCGCCACCTGTCCACCGGCAGCACCCCCGATCCGGATCTGGTGATCCGAACCGGGGGCGAGTTCCGTATCTCCAACTTCCTGCTCTGGCAATCGGCTTACGCCGAGTTCTATTCGACACCGGTGCAGTGGCCTGATTTCGACGGCGACGAAGTCGATCGCGCCCTGGATGCGTACCGTCATCGCCAGCGTCGCTTCGGCGGCGTTGAGCCGGCCGATTGAGCGCGTCACGCGCCATCGTCGCGTTAGCCCTGATCTGTAGATGACGCTCCGACTGGTTACAGCGGCCGCAGGTATTCCGGCGCTAATCGGCATTTTCTGGCTGGGGACCCCGGCCGTCGGTGTGCTCGTCCTCGTAGCCGCGGGCGTCGGGGGGTGGGAGCTGGCCAGCATGGCGCGGGCACGCGGGACGAGCCGTCGGCGCTGGTTCCACTGGCACTTTTTAGCCTGGCCCGTAGCGATAGTAGCCTCGGGCTGGCTCATCGCCGAAAGCCAGGCCGGATGGGCCTTGTTCTTGGCGGCGTTCGGGGTCGGTTTCGCGCCGGCCCTCGTCATGCTCGCGACCGGACACCGGCGGGCCTTCCTTTACGCGATCGCGGCCGGGCCTTACGTGGGGCTTACCCTGGCCCACGCGCCGATCCTGCGTTCTGTAGATGACGGCGCCTGGTGGCTGTTGCTCACGCTCATCGTGACCTTCGCCGCCGACTCCGCGGCCATGCTGGCCGGGATGGTGGCCGGCCGGCACAGGCTGGCCCCGCGAATCAGCCCGAGCAAGACGTGGGAGGGCATGATCGGCGGCATGGCGGGCGGCGCCCTTGCCGCCGTGGTCATCGACGCGGTGTTTGATCTCGAGATCGCGTCCGGGATGGCCGTCGTACTTGGAATTGTGATGGCCACCGCAGGCACTCTGGGAGACCTCGGTGAATCGATATTCAAGCGGCATGCCGGGGTGAAAGACTCCGGGTTCCTGCTCCCCGGTCACGGCGGAATACTGGACAGGCTGGATTCACTGATGCCGAACCTGGTCATCGTATACTGGGTCTCCGAATGGAGCGCCACTTGAAACGGTCCCCCAAGCGCGTCGTGCTGCTCGGCTCGACAGGGTCGGTCGGAACCCAGACGCTCGACGTCATCCGCACCTTTCCCGACCGGTTCCAGGTCCTTGGCCTGGCGGCGGGCCGCAACGTTGACCTTCTGTCATCGCAGATCGCCGAGTTCAGGCCGTACCGCTACTACACCGCAGATGGGCGCGAGCCGGTGAACTGCGCAGACTGTCGCCCGGCTTCCCTGATCGAACTCGCTACGCTGAACGACGTGGACCTGGTGGTGGCGGCGATGTCTGGAGCCGACGCCCTGGAGCCTGCGATCGCCGCACTCCGGGCGGGGATCCCGGTCGCACTGGCCAACAAGGAGCTGGTCGTGATGGCCGGCGAGCACCTCCGGGACGCCGCGAAACATGGCGGCACAGAGATCCTCCCGGTCGATAGCGAGCCTTCTGCCATCTGGCAGTGCCTCCGGGGGGAACTACAGCCGCCCAGACGGCTCATCATCACCGCGTCCGGGGGTGCGTTCCGAGACCGCTCGTGGGATGCTCTGCGTTCCGTGTCCCCGGAAGAGGCGCTGGAACACCCGACATGGCAGATGGGCCGGAAGATCACCATCGACTCCGCGACCCTGATCAATAAGGCCCTTGAGGTGATCGAGGCGCACTGGCTGTTCGACATGCCGTACGAGCAGATCGACGTGGTGATGCACAAGCAGAGCATCATCCATTCAATGGTCGAGTTCCAGGACGGCTCGGTGAAAGCGCAACTGGGACCGCCGGATTTGAGATACCCGATCCAGTGCGCCCTCACGCACCCGGACCGCGTAGAGAACGTGAACCTGCCCAGGTTCGATCCGGTCGAGGTTGGGAACCTGACCTTCGAAAAGCTGGACACCTCGCTGTATCCCTGCTTCAACCTGGCCCTTGACGTCGGGCGTCGCGGCGGGACGTGGCGGGCCGCCCTGGTAGGCGCGGACGAGGCCGCCGTCGAGCTATTCCTTGCCGGGAAGATCGGGTTCACGGATATCGGCCCGGTGATAGAGCGGGGCCTACGCGACCATCAACCGATAATGGAACCTTCACTGCGTCAGATCATGGAGGCGGTGGCGGAAACGGCCCGGCGCGTCCGGTCGGCTGTCCCGGTGTTCAAGGGCGTCTGATAGGCGCACGATCTCAGCCTCATGATTCCCGACACGTTCATATTCGGCATCCTGACGTTCCTGATCGTCCTGGGCCCGCTGATCATCTTCCACGAGCTGGGCCACTTCTTCACCGCGAAGTGGACCGGCACCAAGGTCGTTGAGTTCGGGTTCGGGTTTCCGCCGCGCGCCACCGGCATCTGGACCGGACGGACCGAAGTTGCGGTCACGGACGATACGATTTTCGATGGATTTGAAGAACTCGAATCCCTGACACACTCGCCGGTCCCGTCAGCGTCGGTCCCCTGGAAAGTCGGGGATGTGGCCGACCTGCGCGATGCGCCGTCCGACTCCGCCGACCCGAGACTTGCCCTGCTTCAAACGGGAACACAGGTCGAGGCCATCGTCGAGAAGCGCGCCGACGGCTCGCTCCATGCCTTGCTTGTCCGTCCGAAGAAGCGGCGCAACGCGCTGGCCTCCGACGCGGGCGACGCGGTGGATGGTGATCTGATCAACGGCAAGCTTCGAGAGGTGGGGATAGACAGCATCACCATTTCGGAGATGGTGTGGTCGATCAACTGGCTGCCGCTGGGTGGCTTCGTGAAGATGGTTGGCGAAGAAGACCCGGAGGCCGACAACAGCCTGGCCAGCAAGTCCCGCGCCGCCCGGGTGCTGGTTCTCGCATCGGGCGCGGCGGTCAACGCCGTCCTCCCGATCTTCCTGTTCATGGCCGTCTTGATGCTCCCGCAGACGCGAACGGTGGGAGACGTCACCATTACCGCCGTCTACCCCGATTCACCGGCCGACCATGCCGGCCTCCGCGTCGGCGACCGGATTCTGCAGGTGGATGGCCGCGAGATCGACGATCTGAACGACCTCCAGCGGGCCATCATGTTGAAGCTCGGCGGCAACAGCAACTGGGTAGTGCGGCCCGGGATACCTGACCCGGCGCCTATGCTGGGCGGCCCGGCGTTCCAGTACCTGGAGGGACGGGACAGGCAGGTTTCGCTGAGCCCGCGCTTCCAGGTGCCGGAGCGTGACGTGGTGTTTGTGGTCACCGACCCGGATAACCAGCTCCTTCTTGCCGAGGCGCGGCTGCTTGACCCGACCGCCGGAGTAAACGACAGGCTCCGCGTTGTACGGGTGGTATCGGACGCCAGCGAGGAAATTTCCATCGCCGACGCTCGCCAGTTGGACGTGCGCATACAGGTCGGCCAGGTACTGCTGGTGGTGGCGCGCGTGACCGACCCGACCAGCCAGATAGCTTTCGCCGACGCGCGTCGTCACGACTTCTCCCTCGGACTCAGCACCTCCATCAAGGACGGTTCCGTCGGAATCCAGATCCGTACCGAAAACCCCAGAACGAAGCGCTTCGGCGAAAACCCGTGGGACGCCTTTATCGGCTCGTTCGGTGAGGTCCGGAACCTTATCCTGCTGACCAAGAACTCGATATCGGGACTGATCCAGTCTTCAAACAACCCTCAGTTGAGCGGTCCCGCCACGGTCGGCCCGATCGGCATCGGACAACTCACGGGCGAGATAGCGACGGCTGACGCTCCGATCATCACGAAGCTCAGGACGTTCGCGGTACTGGCGGCGACGATCAGCCTGAGCCTGGCCGTGATCAACATCCTCCCGTTGCCCGGGCTGGACGGCGGCCGCCTGCTCTTTGTCGCGATCGAGTGGGTTCGCCGTGGCAAGCGGATCTCGCCGGAGCGCGAGGCGATAGTGCATTTGGCGGGCATACTTATGCTGCTCGGTCTCATGGCCCTGATTAGCGTTCAGGACGTGATGCGTATCTTCCGCGGCGAAAGCTTCTTCTGATGATCATTTCCGAAAGCCGTTCAATCTGGCGGACCGCGTCGCCCGCGGGCGCAGGGGCCGGGGCATGAAGCGCGCAACGCGAGAGGTCCTGATTGGCGGCGTCAAGATCGGCGGCCGCAACAACCCGATCGTCGTGCAGTCGATGACGACAGGCGACACGCGGGACATCGAGGCGACCGTCTCCGAGATCGCAGGACTGGAAGCGGTCGGCTGCGAGATCATCCGCGTGGCCGTACCGGACATGGTCGCAGCGGAGGCGCTGGGTCAGATAAAGCGCCGCATCGGCATCCCCCTTGTCGCCGATATCCACTTTCACCACGAACTCGCAATTGAGGCGGTACGGCAAGGGGTGGACATGCTCCGCCTCAACCCCGGCAACATCCGTGACGAGGCGAAGGTCCGGGAAGTGGTAGGAGCGGCCAGGAAGGCTGCGATTCCGATCCGCGTCGGCGTCAACTTCGGCAGCCTCCCGCCGGTCGGAAAGATCGGCATGGCGCGCGGCGGCTCTCGACTGCAGGACGGCGTCAACGAGCTCGCCAAGTCCGGCGACGCCAGATTTAACGACGGCGGGTACTCGGTCGCCGATCACATGGTCGCCACGGCGCTGTGGGAGATCGGCATCCTCGAAGCGCTCGACTTCGACGACATCAAGATCTCGTTGAAGGCCTTTGACGTGCCGACCACCGTCGACGCCTACCGGAAGCTCGCTCCGCTCGTCCCGTACCCGTTCCACCTGGGCATTACAGAGGCCGGCACCCCGTTCAGCGGCGGCATTCGCAGCGCAGTGGGCCTGGGCATCCTCCTCGCTGAAGGAATTGGAGACACCATCCGCGTCTCGCTGGCGGGCGACTCGCGGGAGGAAGTCAAAACCGGATTCGAGATCCTGAAGTCGCTCAACCTGCGTTCGCACGGCCCGACGCTCATCGCGTGCCCGAGCTGCGGTCGCGCCGATGTAGACGTCCTGAAGCTGGCGGCAGAGGTCGACGAAGCCCTCAAGGGCGTGAAGACGGACCTGAAGGTCGCCGTCATGGGCTGCGAGGTCAACGGCCCGGGCGAGGCCAAGGACGCCGATATCGGCATCGCCGGCGGGAACGGGCGCGCCGTCATCTTCCGCAAGGGAAAGAAGGTGAGGACCGTCCCGGAGTCCGAAATGCTCGAAGCCCTGATGGCCGAGGTACGCCGAGGCTGAAGGTTGGGAGCCGCCCGCTGCACTCGGACCGGCCGGGTCGGGATACGGTGGCGGGACATCCGGTGTCTGCTCCGATAATGTGACGCGCCGCTAAACTACTCGTCTCGATCTGACGACGCGCGTCCCCGCCCATCACACGAAAAGGCCCGCCCCAATGCGCCTGAGCCGCTCGTTCGGAAAAACCCTGCGCCAGGCGCCTGCCGACGCCGAGACGGCGTCGCACAAGTACCTGACGCGCGCCGGGTTCGTGCAGCAGGTCGCCGCCGGAATCTACAGCTACCTGCCGCTTGGCTGGCGCAGCCTGACGAAGATCTCCAACATCATCCGAGAGGAGATGAACCGGACCGGAGCGCAGGAAGTGTCGATGCCGGTCGTACAGCCGCGTGAGCTGTGGGAGCAGTCCGGCCGGGCAGACACGTTCCAGCCGCCGCTGGCGACGCTGACCGACCGCCGTGGCCGCAAGATGATCATCGCTCCCACGCACGAGGAGACGACGACGTTGATGGTGGCCGCCAACCTGGAAAGCTACCGCGACCTGCCGTTCAACCTGTACCAGATACAGACGAAGTTTCGTGACGAGGCACGGCCGCGCGCCGGGCTGTTGCGTGTGCGTGAGTTCGAGATGAAGGACGCTTACTCGTTCGACAAGGATGAAGAGGGGCTGGACGTCAGCTTCCGGGAGATGGCGGACGCCTACCGCCGCATCTTCAGCCGCGTCGGCATCGACGTCAGGATGGTCGAGGCGGACAGCGGGCCGATAGGCGGCAAGGACTCGAACGAGTTCGTGCTGCTGGCCGATTCCGGCGAGGACACGATCTTCGTGTGCAGCGACGAGAACTGCGGTTACGCCGCCAACGCCGAGAAGGCGGAGTTCAAGAAACCCGCCGCAGAACCTGAAGAACCCCGCGAGCTGGAAGAGGTACATACGCCGGGCATCAAGACGATAGAGGCCCTGGCCGAGTTTGTCGGGGTGCCGGTCAGCAAGACGGTGAAGGCCGTTTTCTACACGCCGGAGACGCCCTCTGAAACATCCGCGGGCGGCGAGATCGTGTTCGTCTCGATTCGCGGCGACCTTGAGGTGAACGAGACGAAGCTGCGCAACTCTATGGGCGGAGCCGAGCTGCGTTTTGCCACCCCGGAAGAGGTCGCTGCGGCGGGAATAGTCGCTGGCTCTGCGTCCGCCATCGGGCTGGACGATGAGAACGGGCCGCGCTCACGCGCCCGTATAACGAGCATCGCCGACGACTCGCTCGTGGACTCCCCGAACCTGGTCGCCGGCGCCAACCGGACCGACTACCACCTGAAGAACGGCAACTACGGCCGTGATTTCTCTGCAGACGTTGTGGCGGACATTGCGATGGCGCGCGCCGGCGACGCATGCCCGAATGATTGCAACGGCCATCTCGTCGAGCACCGGGGCGTGGAGGTGGGCCACATCTTCAAGCTCGGCACGAGGTACTCCGAGTCGATGGGCGCCACCTTTATCGACGAGGACGGCAGCGAGAAGCTGGCCATAATGGGGTGTTACGGCATCGGCATCGGCCGGCTTCTGGCGGCGACGGTGGAGGCGAACCACGACGACAAAGGGATGATCCTGCCGCGCGCCATCGCGCCGTACGAGGTGTACCTGGCGCGGCTGAACACCAACGACGAGACGGTCGTCACGGCCGCCGATAAGTTCTACGACGAACTGGTTTCTGCCGGAGTGGAAGTGCTGTTCGACGACAGGGACGAGCCGCCGGGTGTGAAGTTCAACGACGCCGACCTGATAGGCCTGCCGTTGCGGGTGGTCGTAAGCGCGCGCGGACTACGCAACGGCGAGATCGAGTTGAAGCGTCGTGACAGTGATGAGATCACGATGGCGCCGCTGTCCGAAGGCGTCCAGGCGGTCAAAGTCGCGCTGGAGGGTTAGACGCCCCGGCGCTGAATACGGCAACTTTCATGTGAACGGCGTAATCGTCACGCCCATTTCGGTCCAGGTCCACCGGACCCGGCGTTCAGGATGTCGGTATTAGCGCCCTGGCGGCGGCCAGTAACTCTTCTTCAGGCGCGTCGAAATCGACGATGTCGGCGTGAGGTTGCGGAACCGGGAACCCGGTCTTGTAATACACCTCGATGGTGTTGCCTTCCGGGTCGCGTGCGTACATCCCGAAGGCGTTGCCGTGGCTCACAGTACGATCGATGCGGACGCCTTCGGCACGGAATACGTCGTAGAACTCCTTGAGCTCCGCAAGCGTGTCGACCTTGAACGAGATCTGGTTGATCAGCACCGTGTCTTCGGGCGCGGTGCGGCCTGCGACGATCACGAACTCGTGGTGCTCTTCTTCCGGGTTGGCGCTGAAAAACACCATCTTTCGATCCTCAAGATCCTCGTCGGCGATCTTGAGACCCATGATCCGAGAGTAGAAGTCTCGCTGCGCCATCAGATCGTTTACGTGAATCCCCACATGACCCAATCCAGAGACGGCTGGCATGCATGGACCTCCTCAATATGCCGGATTTCGGCGTCGCCAACGCGGTGGCGATCGTCGGAGCGTCAGATGATAGCGCATGAAGGCAATGGTCCTTGCGCCAATCCGTTCGAAAAGTCAGCCCCAGACTCGTCTAACAGAACACGCGAATAGAAATCACCACGTTCCGCGGCTCTGTCAGGTATGCTCCGCTCGCCTCTGATGGAGGCTCCATCCACCTTGACCACGGGAGAGCCAGAGTTGTACCTGATCAGGAGAATCTTCAATGCCAAACCGGGCGAGGCTCGCAATTTGGCGATGCTGCTGCAAAAACAGGCCCAGGCGTACAGAGACGTCGGCCACCGTAGCGAATTCCGGGTTTCCTACAACGGTGCGACGCTGCCGGGCGACCAGAACGTCGTCGTTCTTGACTGGACAGATGACGCCATCATGTCCCCGTATAGAGAAGGCCACGCCCCTCCGCCGGCGGCGAGGGAACTTGGGGGCGAGATACGCCCATTGATCGAGAACCAGCGGATCGAGTTCCTGGAACTGCTCCCTCCCTCCCGGGATTAAAAACGGGTCCGATAGAAACCGTCATTCCCACGTAGGCGGAGCCCAGAAATTGGGCAACCCGGGCATCCGCCGCAACAGATACATGCCGTCAACCATCATCGCCAACGCCACGATCGTCACCGGCGACGCGGCGCGCAACGTAATCCATGGCGGCGCGATAGCGATCACGGACGACGTGATCTCCGCGGTCGGCTCGTCAGCGGACGTGATCGCGTCAAACCCGGGCGCAGAGGTCATCGACGGCCGGGGCAAGGCCGTCTTCCCGGGCTTGATCAACTGCCACGCGCACCTGGTGAACGTGTTGTCGCGGGGAATTACAGAGGATTTCGGGTTTCCGCCCGACCTGCCGTTCCCGGTCAGCATCTATTCGTTAATAAGCGACGAGGAGCGCATAACGCTGGCGACGCTCGGCGCCGTCGAGGCGATTCGCTCCGGTTCCACCACCCTGCTGGAGATGGCCTCGGGGATCGACGTGTACGCCGCTTCGATCGCCGGCACCGGGTTGCGATTGATCCTGGCGGAGAACACCGACGACGGCGTGGTGGGTCCGGATTATCGACCGGGACAGCCGCCGTCGGGCTATTCAGCCGGGCAGCGCGACACGAAATTGCGGCGAGCGGCGGACCTGTTCTCCAGCTGGCATGGCGCTCGGGACGGCCGCGTGACCTGTTTCGCATCGGCCCAGCTTGTGGAGACAAGTTCGCCGGAACTGCTCGCGGAAGTGCGGGCGATGGCCGAGCGCTACGACACGGGTTACACGATTCACCTGGCGCAGAGCCGTCTGGAGATCGACACGATGATCGCGACGCGGGGTTTGAGGCCTTCCAACTACCTGGCGGAAAACGACTTCCTGGGACCACGGCTCGTCGCGGCGCACTGCCGCTATGTGGACGAGGGAGAGATCGCCGCGCTTGGCGAAGCTCGTACGCACATCACCCACCAGCCGGCGATGGCGGCGCTGCGGGCGGTTCACCCGCCCATCCCGGCGCTCCGTGACGCTGGATGCATCGTTGGGCTCGGAACGGACAACAACACGCAGGACATGTTCGAGGTGATGCGCACGGCGCTTCGGACGGAGCGCGTCGCGACCGGAAACGCCATCAGCCCGCAGCCCGAGGATGTTGTCGAATGGGCCACGATGGGATCGGCCCGCGCCCTGCAAATGGAAGAGCGGATCGGGTCCCTGGAAACGGGCAAGAAGGCCGACCTTTTCATGATCGACATGCGTCGCGCCCACCTGGTGCCGACCATGCGTATCGTCTCTTCATTCATCCACAACGGCCAGCCGGGCGACATCGAGGCGGTGATGATCGATGGGAAGTGGGCGATGCGCGACGGCCGCGTGCTCACCGTGAACGAGGCGGAGTTGATAGACGAGGTGGACCGCATCGGTCGTCGCGCATGGACCCGGATGATCGAACAGCACCCTGACGTACCGTTCTCTCTCAACCTGTCGCCCGGCTAACACCGGTTATCGCCGGCCCGGCCAGAACACCTGCCCGGACGCCGGGCCTGATACTCAAAACAGGGTTCTCAAAACCTGAGGAGTCGATCCGTGGACGTCGCAGATTTCGTCTCGGGAGCGCTGACGACCGTCCGCTCCACCGTGGCGCTTACCCTGGAGGGATTGACGCCGGAACAACTCGCACACCGGCCGGGGGCTGAGTCCAACCCGGTTGGATGGCTGATCTGGCACATGGCGAGGATGCAGGACCGCGGAATCGCGGCCGTTACCGGCGAAGATCAGATCTGGGTACGGGACCGCTGGCACGAACGCTACGGCATGCCCGCCGATCCTCAGGACACCGGCATGGGCCACGACGCGGCGCGCGTGTCAGCCTTTGCGGCGCCGGACACCGCCACCCTGCTTGAGCATTTCGACGCCGTTCTGAATCGCACCCGGAACTACCTGTCGGGACTCGACCCGGACGATCTTGATCGCGTGGTCGACACACCACCTCCGGCCGCCACCGTAGGGGAGCGCCTCATCTCGGTGGTCAACGGCAACATGCAACACGTCGGCCAGGCATCGTACGTGCGCGGCCTGATCGAGCAACGGCGATGGTATCCCAGTTAGCCGTCGCTCCAGGTCACGAAAAATAGCGCGGCACGCTCAGCTGACAGTTCAGACCGAGATCAATTCCTCCACCATCGCCACGCAGGCGCGACCGCTCGCGGCCACCAGCTCGATGTCGGAGGCGCGGTCGAAAGAGTCGTTCGGGCTGTGGAAGAAGGTATCGCCGCCGGTGTCCGACGGTCCGCCGCGCAGCGATATGTAGCGGCCTCCGGCGGCCGCAATGTTCGCCGCCTCTCCGCCTCGCTGGTTCCACATCGCCCAGCGTTTGGCCCCGGAGGATCTGAAGGCTGATTCCGCCAGGGCTCCGAGTTCGTCGTCGCTCGGCTCGATTCTGACCGGCGTCGCGCGGCTGCCGATCAACGCTCCCAGGTGCAGCCATGCGATGGCTCTCGTTTCCAGGCCCTGCCGGTCGCCGAGGAAACCCTGGAGTCCGTAATGGTCAAGTTCGTGCCCGCTCGACGCCACCATGTGCACCGTGCGTCGTCGCGACTGCATGGCGTGGATCGCTTCGGCGAGCCCCAACCATATGGCGATGCCGCCGCCGCGCTCTGAGGCGCAGGTGAACCAGCCGGAGCGCGGCGTCATGATCGCCAGCGGCGCGGCGTCGCCGTCTTCGCCCGGCAGAGTAGCCACCACGTTAAAGGCGGCGCCGGGCTCCCGATCCGCATCGATCGTCAGAACGGCTTGTCCGCCGTGTTCGGCCGCCTCTGCCAGATCTGTTTCGCCGGGGCATGCGACCTGGAGCACAGGAAGGCCGAGCGGCCGGCCGATGCGATAAGCGTTCATCACGTTTATCGCGCCGAGTGAGTCGCAGCGCGGCAACACCAGCCCGGCGGCGCCCGACCGCTCAAGATCGGCGACCCGCTCATAGATGTGTGCCTGGCTGAAATCCGGATCGTTCTCCCGGGCGATTACTATCCTGCCCCGGGTGTCGGCCACGCCGGCCGGCGCCAGCGCGCCCGACACTCCCCCCGGTCCCGTCAGGCCGCAATCGTGGAGGGGGACCCCCTCCAGGCCGCCGCCGTCCCACGACAACCGGGCCGCGCGGGACTCGAGCATCGGGAACTCAAACTCTTCGAGCGACGCATCGATGCCGGCCGCAGTCAACTCCGCTCGCATCCACTCCGCAGATTCCATGTCGCCCGGCCATCCGGTGCGATGGACCCCGAAGGTCTCGTACTGGCGTATCCGCCGTTCGAGCGATTCCGGCGACATGCCGTCTGCCACTACGCGACGCTCCCGGCCGTCCGGCCGATGGTATGAAAGCGATGATTGCCGAACGCAGCACCGCGGGATCTCAATTCTGGATGGTAATAGAGGGCGGGTCACATCGCGAGCAGTGACGCCAATTCACGGCGGACGTCATCAAAATCCTGGAACTCGCTGTGGGCGATACCGTGGTCTGCACAGTGCTTTTTCAACGCCGAGCGCGCGATGACGAAGTCCGCCTCTTCCGCGACGCAGAAGTCGGAAATGCCGTCCCCGACGAACACGATCTTCCGCCCGCTCGATCGCAACCTGAGAACCCTTTCGCACTTGCACAACCCGGTGCGCTCGCAGGTGGCGACGCCGTCACTGAACTCAACGACGGGACCGTCCACGCGGTTAAACGTCGGAATCGGCGCGACAAATGGCAGGCCTGAGAGCCCCTCTCTCTCCAGGACGGCTTCCACATAGAACGACATCCCGTTCGAGACCACCTCCACCTTCACGCCGTTCGCCCGGCACAGCTCCATCAAGCCAGCGAGTCCGGGCCGGACCTCCGCCTCACGAAGCGCCCACTGCCGCATCTCCATCGCCCGCCCGGCCGGCAGCCGGGCGAACTCCCACTCCATGAGCTGGCTCTGGCCTATTTCTCCCGCCCTCCAGCGGCGCAGCCCTTCCTCCCAGCCCGGGTCAGCGAAGTTCTTGATGATCTCGACGCCGATGTCTCTTGTGGTGATAGTCCCGTCGAAATCCAGGACCAGTGCAAGTTTCATTGTGGGCGCTATCCGAAGCAAAGCTGGGAAGTGAAGAGATCGGCGGGCTGAGTCACTACCGGCGCCGAGCTTAGTCGTGAGCGCGTCGAAATCCGTAAAGGAATGCCGATTTTACGTTTGCGGCCTGCCTCGGCGACGATTGCGAATACTGACCGTCTGGAATATACTGACAGATGAGTTTGATCGGGGTAACGATCGCTACTGAGGAAGTGGGTTTGCCCCACTTTTTTGTTTGTCTAGGGCAATTTTGAGTCGGACCGGAAGGTAAAACTGTGAAGAGTGACCTGCTCCTTGCAGTAACACAACTCGCTGCCGAGAGGGCTCTCCCGCATGGCGTGGTACTGAGCGCCATCCAGGAGGCTCTCGTCTCCGCGTACAAGCGCGACGCGATGTCCAAAGGGCAGGATGTCACGGTGCTGCTCGACCCGGACACCGGCGAGATGGAGGTCCACACCGTCCGCACCGTCGTCGCAGACGGCGCCGAGATGGAAGAGCCTCTGGCGATGGTGTACCTGAGCGACGCGATCAAGATCGACGAGAGCGCTACCGTCGGGCAGTACGTCGTCACAGGGACCATCACCGAAAACCCCGGCCGCATAGCTGCTCAGACCGCCAAGCAGGTGGTGATGCAGCGGCTGCGCGAAGCCGAGCGGGAGATCGTCTTCGACGAGTTCCAGGATAAGATCGGCGAAGTTCTGACCGTGACCGTCCAGAGGGGCGACGCGAGGGGCGTCGTGCTGGACGTTGGCCGTGCCGAGGCGATCATGCCACCGTCCGAGCAGGTGCCGTCCGAGAGGTACCGTCCGGGCTACAAGGTGAAGGTCTACATCGTTGAGGTGGCGCGCACCGTCCGCGGCCCGGAAATCATCGCATCACGAACCCACCCGGACCTGATCCGCAGATTGTTTGAGGCCGAAGTCCCGGAGATCTACAACGGGATCGTAGAGATCAAGAACATCGCCCGCGAGCCCGGCGCCCGGAGCAAGGTCGCCGTCCAGTCTCACCAGACTGGTGTCGACGCCGTCGGGGCGTGTGTCGGTTTGCGCGGCATCCGTATCCAGAACGTCGTAAGCGAACTCCACGGCGAGAAGATCGACGTGGTTGAGTTCGCCGAGGACATTTCGACCTACATCGCCAACTCGCTTAGCCCGGCCCAGGTCGACAACGTGATCCTTGACGAAGAAGAGCGGTCGGCGATCGTGGTCGTACCGGACCGCGCTCTTTCACTGGCGATCGGCCGCGAGGGGCAGAACGCCCGTCTTGCGGCGAAGCTGACCGATTGGCGCATAGACATCAAGTCGGTGTCCGAATATTCGCAGTCACAGGCGCCGGAAATTGAGACTCCACCGGCCGTCGTCGATGCGATATCCGAGATCGTTGCGGCCGTGGAGGAGGCGCCGGTTGCCGACGCTGCGCCGGCCGAGGTTGCGGAGATTGTTGAGGAGCCGGTAGCGGAGCCTGTTGCGGCGAAAGTTGAAGCGCCCGCCGAGCCGACCGAAGAGGCCGCGCCGGCAGCCGTCGCTGAAGTCGTCGTCGAGCCTGAGCCGGTAGTCGAACAGCCGGCCGCCGCCCCCGAGCCTGCGCCGGTGAGCGAGGTTGCGCAAAAGCCGACAGCGGACCCGACCGTGTCTCCGGAAGAGGTTCTTGCCCTTCAGGCGTTGGAAGAAGAATTGAAGATCCTTGAGGAACAGGAACAAGCCGAAGCCGCCGCAGCAACCGAGGCAGCGCAGATCATCGATTTCGGGTCCGACGACATCTGGCAGATGCCTTCTTCCGATGACGAGGGTGAAACCGGAACCCTCAGGTTCGCCGAGGACATCATTGGCTATCGAGACCAGGGCGGTTCTCGCCGCCGAGGGCGCGGGCGCCGTGGTGGTGAGAACTTGAGCGCGAAGGCGCGCCGGGCGGTGGCTCGCAAGGCGGCGCAGTCGCCGGCGCCATCGGGCGACAACGCAGGAACGTCGAGCTAAAGTTCAAGCCGACGAAATCACGATACGCGCCGGTCCGGCGATAGCGAGGTGTAAATGCGGCAGAATCATGTACCGCTGCGCACCTGTGTCGCATGCAAGAGTAAGGGACCGCAGCGGGACTTCGTGCGCGTCACACGGGATGCGAACTCCGATTTCGTCACCAGCAGGGCGCGAGAAGCGGGCGGGCGTGGGGCCTACCTGTGCCAGCGGTTGAAGTGCTTTGAGATAGGCCTGGATCGGGGCGGCCTGGCTCACTCGTTGAGGGGAGAGGGATCGGATCGCTCACGGGCCAGCTTGCTGGCGTGGGCCAGGGCGGAATTTGCGGTTGCAAGTACCATTTGATGCGACCGGAACGCCAGTAACCCGACAGAGACGAAACCGGAAAGACGGAGATTCATGGCCAGACGACGCAGCGGATTCGCAGGCAGGCCCAGGGGCCGGGGGCGCAGACGCGCACGGCCGGGCGCGCAGACCGCCGTGCAAGAGCGCCAGATCCCGACCGAGCCTATCGAGATCCCGGCTATCCTGACCGTTGGCGAACTCGCCGAGAAGATCGGCGCCGGTCCCGTCGAAACGATCAAGTTGCTGATGCGCCGCGGGCTCATGATGACCGTGAACGACCCCGTGGACTTCGCGAATGCCGCTGCGGTCGCAGGCAGTATCGGCGTAAAGGTCCTGCGTCCTCAGGAAGAAGTGGAGAGCATCGCCGGGACCGCTGTCGGAAAGGTGGACGCTGCGGACGATGAAGATGCGGTGCCGCGTTCGCCCGTGATCACGGTGCTCGGCCATGTGGACCACGGCAAGACCACCCTGCTCGACTCCATACGCGGCACCTCCGTGGTCGATACCGAGGCCGGCGGGATCACGCAAAGCATCGGCGCTTACCAGGTGGAGCGTGACGGTCAGAAACTGACCTTTATCGACACCCCCGGCCATGAAGCCTTCACGATGATGCGCGCACGCGGCGCCCAGGTCACCGATATCGTGGTGCTGGTCGTGGCTGCCGACGACGGCATCATGCCGCAGACGATCGAAGCGATCGACCACGCGCAGGCGGCAGGGGTGCCGATGGTCGTCGCGATAAATAAAATCGATCTCGCCGGCGCCGACCCGGAGCGTGTGAAGCGCGAGCTTGCGGAACGAAACATCCTCGTCGAGAGCTGGGGCGGCGAAGTCGTCTCCGTCGAAGTCTCGGCCCTGAAGGGCGACGGGATCGACGAACTCCTGGAAAACCTGGTGATTCTTGCCGAAGTCCAGGAACTGAAGGCGAACCCGAATTCGCCCGGGGTTGGCGTGTGCCTCGAGGCGCACATCGATTCATCTCGCGGCCCGCTGGCGACGATCCTCATGCGATCGGGTGCCTTAAAGCTTGGCGATCAGATCGTAGTGGGCAAGGCACGGGGGCGCGTCCGTGGACTGGTGGACGCGAACGGGAACTCGGTCAAATCGGCCGGGCCGTCGGACGCGGTCGAAGTGATGGGCCTGGGAGCCATACCGGAACCCGGAGTCCAGATGGATGTGGTCGCTAACGAGAAGGTGGCCCGCCAGATGGTAGAAAAGCGGGAGAAGGCGGATCGCGCCGGAGAGGGCCGTTCCCTGGCCACCCTGGCGGAGGTGATGCGCCGCGTGAACGCCGGTGACGCCGAGGAGCTCTCTGTCATCATCAAGACCGGGACACAGGGCAGCATCGACGCCGTCCGCAGGAGCGCGGAACAGATATCGGACGCCGATGTGCAGATCAACCTGATTCACACCGCCACCGGCCCCGTGAACGAGAGTGACGTGATGCTGGCTTCCGCGTCCGGCGCGCTGATCATGGCCTTCGAGACCGGAACCCAGGCCGGCGCAGAGAAACAAGCTGCGATCCATGGCGTCGATATCCGGCAATACAACATCATCTACAACCTTGTCGATGACCTGAGGTCCGCCGCCCGGGGTCTCCTGGCGCCGATCGAGACGGAGGTCGTCCTCGGCCACGCCGTGGTGCAGGCGATCTTCCCCGCCGGGCGCAGGTATCGTGTGGCTGGCGTTCGAATACTGGACGGCCAGATAACGCGACAGGCAAGCATCCGAATCCAGCGCGACGGTGAAGCGGTCTACACCGGCCAGATCGCAAGCCTCCGTCACTTCAAGGACGATGTCCGGGAATTGAACGCCGGGTTCGAGGGTGGTGTCGGGGTCGAGGGGTTCATCGACTTCCGGGAGGGTGACATCCTGGAAGCGTTTGAGATCCGACTGGAATCCCGCGCCTGACCGCGGCCATGCCCTTGCCGGACGCGTAGCGCGACCGGCCACGCGCCCCGGACCGGAAAGGCGTTGCGGTTCTCGGCACGCATTGGTGCGGACTCCCAGATATTTCACGCGCCTGAACGTCGTCGTCGTCGGCCTCTAGCCATACGCTGACGTCACATGTCTGGCGATGCAACTGGCCCGGCGGACGTATTCCGCGTTGACCGGCTCCCGTCGGTGACCTCACCGCGCCTGCGGCTGAACCCCGCGGCCATCGCGCGGAGCGGAGCGCAGTGACCGCTATCACGGCCCGGTCTCGTGCATCACGCCGTACGCGACGCAGCGCGCCCACGGTGCGTGAGATGGCGCGTTTCACCGATCTGCGCGCGTGGCTTGGCCACGGGATCGAGGCGGCCTGGCTCATCGCGGCGGTCATCACGCCGCTTATCGTCCTGTCCGAGGAAACATTTCTCTCGAAGACGGAGTTGCCGAAGGTCGCGACGGTCCGGATCGCGGCCGGCGCGGTCCTTATTCTCCTTCTCGTCGACGCCGGACTGATCGTTTGGCGTCAGGGATTTGCGATTCCTCGCCGCCTGGACAGGGGCCTGATCTCCCGGGTCTCCCGAATATTTCGGATTCCTGGGGTTCGGGGAGACGCCCGGGTCCTTGTCATGGCGTCCGTCATGGTCGTTATCGGAACCATTGCGGCGGCCACTGTTTTTGCCCTCGTGCCCCGGTTGAGCGCATGGGGTTCTGACCCCGGGGGCGAGAGCTACTCGCTGTACTCGACCGCTTCGTACGGCGTCCTATTCTTTGCCGTCGCGACCCGTTTGCGAACGCGGTCACAGGTCTGGCGGCTGATGGCCGCGATCGTCTCCGCCGGGACGCTTGCCGCGCTCGTCGGCATCGCGCAACACTTCGGCCTTGAACCGTTCGGCATTCGCTCGACCTCGGGAACGGCGCGCGTGTCCGGCACGGCCGGGAATCCGATCTTTTTTGCCACGATCCTTGCCGTGACATTCACGCTGGCCGCCGGCGCTTCGCTCTCCGTTCGTGAGCTTGCCGGGCGTAGGTTTTTTGGGAGGGCGGCCGGCTGGCTCTCCGTGTATGGCCTGGTGGCGTTCGTTCATATAACTGCGTTGCTGATAACCCTGAGCCGGGGCCCGTGGTTCGGGGTCGCCACCGCTATGTTCGCGATCGGCGTGTTGGCTCCGGTCCTGTTCGGGTGGCGGCGCGCCGCAGCGACCGGCTTATTGACCGTTGTGGCCGTCCTCGCCTCGCTGGCTTTCCTGGGCATGACCGATGGTTGGGCGAACCCCACCAGGTCATCGTCAGCGGTCGCTGCTGACGGTCCAGGCGCCACGGGTGTTGCGATCGTGAACGAGACCCAGGACCGGATCACGACGTTGACGGGAGTGTTCGATTCCGATGCCAACCCGCGCCTCGTTCGCTGGGACGGTGCGCTGGATCTTGCTGTCAACCGTCCGGCGCCGCCGGTGGGGGTTGAGCGTGGGACCCTGATTCGCTCGTTGTTCGGTTACGGTCCGGATACCTTCCCGGACGTGTTCCCACTCGTCGCCCCGCGTTCCTTGACAGACGTCCGAACTCCGGCAGCGCATAACGATCCCTTGAACCGCCTCGTCGAGACCGGCCTGGCCGGACTGCTTGCGTGGATGGCGCTCTGGCTATCGCTCGCGTTCCTTCTGCTCGGCAATCTCTGGCGGAATCGTAAAGTTGGCGGAGCCGGGCAGGCAGTCACGCTTGCCGTCGGGGCGGCGCTGGTAGCGTGGTTCGTGGCCGGGCTGACCGGAATCCCGAAGTCGGGCGACAGTGTGCTGTTCTGGTTGCTCGCCGGCCTTGCGGTGGCGACGGCCCGGGTGTTCCGCGGGGAGGAGAACGGGCGATCCGCGAGCGAAACGTCAGGCCCGGCAATGTCGGGCGCTATCCGGGCGGCCGCCGTATTTATCGTCGCTCTGGTCGCAATTACGGTGACCTGGATCACCTGGACCGAGACCGTCCAGCGGCTGCGGGCGGACGCGAGCGCGGCCGCCGCGGCGAGTCCCGATCCGGGCGGATCGACCGCCGCCGAACGACTTGACGATATCGATCAAGCAATCTCCCTCGCGCCCGATGTGCCCCGGTTTCATACGATCCGGAGCGGCCTGTATGAGCAGCTCGCCCTCGAGCCGGGAACCGCCGACCCCGTCGCTGCGTTGCGAGAAGCGGCGGCGAGCGCCGAACGCGCCCTGGCTCTCAACCCTCTCGATCGCGACCTGAACTTCCGCGCCGCGTACCTGGACTGGGAACTCGCCGGGACGGGCGATCTTGAGGCGGCGCTCCGAACCCATGCCATATATGAGCGACTCGCATTGCTCACTCCTCAGCACTGGAGGGTCGGTCCTCGATTGGCCGCGGTGGAAGAGGCGTTGGGCTTCGATCCGTAGGCGTTGGCACGCAGGGACGGCTGTGGATAACTCGGCTGCCCACACTGATGTCGCACGAGACAATTCTCCTGTCCGTCGAGATGAGAATGTTGGCGGCGCCTGACGCCGACGCTAATCACCGAGAGCGCCCCGGGGGAGGATGACGCGGGATTGAACGCCATCTATATCGCCTTGCCGTTTGTGCAGGGTGTTGTCGCATTGTTCCTGGCGAGCCTGGCCGTGCTCAGCGACCCGCGCGACCGGCTTAACCTGATCTTCGCCGGGTTCCTTGTCGCGATCGCGTTCTGGGGTTTCCTGATATTTGGCATGCGGGACGCGTTCCCGGACGCCATAGCGGCTTACTCGTGGGAGCAAGCCGCCATCGTCGTGATTCCGTTCAGCGGGATCATCTTTTACCACTTCGTTCACGGATTGACCGGAGCGCGTCGCAGCCCCGTGATACTGGGCGTTTGGTACGTCCTCGGCATCGTCGCCGCGGCCGCCACACTGGCGGGTTGGACGGTGACCGGAGTCGAAGAGCGCTTCTACGGCTTCGCTCCCCAGCTGGGCTGGGCGTTCCCGCTTCTACTTCTTGCCTCGTATCCACCGGTGCTGTTATCGATCGTGGATTTGACCCGGGCGATTCCGAACGCCGGAAATGGACGAGAGCGCGCCCAATTAAAGATGCTGCGGTTCGGCGTTTTCGTCTCGGTGCTCGGCGGGACCACTGATTTCATCCCATCCCTCGGCATCAACATCTATCCGCTCGGGGTGGTCGGCAACATCGGCTTCGCCCTGATCACGACCCTTGCCGTCACCCGGCACCGCCTGATGAACCTGCGGCTGCTGTTGCGTAAGGGGCTGGCGTACACGCTGGTCAGTTCGTTCGTCTTCGCTTCCTACGGCGCGTCGTTCGGCGCAGTCTTCTTCTTCACACGAACGATGAGCCTTGAGGCATGGATACTGGCGTCCGTAGGGACGGTTCTCCTGACGAGCGTCTTTATCCAGCCCGCGATCGACCGCGTGCAGCGATTTATCGACCGGCTGTTTTTCCGGGAGCGTTACGACCATCTGACGGCGCTCGTGGAAATGAACGAGAACGCCCGCGACATCTCGGACCTCAGATCTCTGGCGGACGACACGGTCCAGACCGTTCGACGTGCCATGCAGAGTGACTGGGCGTCGATGGCGTTGCCGGATCCGAGCGGGACGCGGCTGCTGATAATCGCGGACACGCGCGGACAGCCGCCGACGGCCGCCCTGTCACGGACGGGCGCGGTGGCATCCTGGTTCGACCGCCACGGCACGTCGCTGGACCTGCGAACGGTGGATTCCGATCCTGAACTTCAGGCCATGAGCGCACAGGAGAGACGGGCGCTGGCCCGGCTGGACGCTGAACTCCTCGTGCCGATGATCGCCGAGGATACGCTCACCGGGATCCTGATCCTCGGTCCGCGACTCGTCGGCGGCGGATATCCGCAGGATTCTCTCAGTTTCCTCGCCACCGCCGCGGACCGCATGGCCGTGACGGTGGAAAACGCCCGCCTGTATGCACAGGCGCAACGCGAGGCCGACGAGCGGGCGGTCATCGCCGAGATCGGGCGCGTCATCAGCGCATCGCTGGACACTGAACGGGTATACCCCGCCTTCGTCGAACAGGTGAAGCTGCTCGTGCCGTTCGACCGCATCATGATCGCAGCGCTTGACGAAGAGCGGGACGCACTTTCGCCGGCGTACGTGGGCGGGACGCCCGTTTCTGGTTGGCATCGCGGCTCGATCCACCCCGTTGACGGGTCTGGTCTGGAAAAAGTGGTGCGGGAACGTGAGACCCTGCTGCTCGACGCGTCGCAGGTCCGCGGCCTGTACCGCTACGACTCCGGGGGAGCTGCCAGCCAACCGCGGATCACCGCCGCTTTGAGCGTGCCGCTAGTGTCGGACGACCACGTGATCGGGGTCATAGACCTGGCTACCACGGGTCCGGTCCCCTACACCGGGCGCGACCAGGACCTCCTGGCTCGTATCGGGGCCCAGATTGCTGGAGCGCTTGCAAACGCCCGGCTTCACGCGCAGACAATACGGCTCGCCCGCGAGCGCGAGCTGCGGCAGCGCCTCGACCAGGAGAAACGCGAACTGGAACGCGTCAATGAGGAGAAGAACAAGTTCCTCTCGACGGTGTCACATGAGCTGAAGACGCCCCTGGCCAGCATCATGGCGCTCGCCGAGGTTTTGAAAAGGAATCGCAACGGTAATCTCGAAGAGAAACAGGTCCAACACATCGAGGTGATATATCGTTCCGGCCGCCGTTTGGCCGTCCTGATCGACGATCTGCTGGACATGTCAAGAATCCAGAGCGGCCAGCTGCATATTGAGCGGAAGCCGTTCGACGCCATCGCCCTTTTGCGCGTACTGATCCGTTCGTTCGAGCCGATCATGGAACCCCGCGGCCAGACCGTCGTGGAGAGTTATTCGGCCGAGGAACTATGGGTCGATGGCGATCCGGACCGCGTTGAGCAGATCCTGACAAACCTGATCTCAAACGCATCGAAATACTCGGGAGAGGGGAAGACGGTCGACATCTCGGTGGAAACGAGGGAAGGCCGGTTGTGGTTCTCGGTCGCCGATCACGGCATCGGCATCTCGCCTGAAGATCAGAAGCAGTTGTTCACGTCGTTCTTCCGCGCCTCCAACAAGGAAACCCGGTCAGTGCCCGGCACCGGACTGGGTCTCGTGATCGCCCGATCGCTCGTCGAGCTCCACGAGGGCGAGATGTTCCTTGAGAGTGAGGCCGGTGTCGGAACCACGGTGAAGTTTTACCTCCCCGGCCTCCTTGACGCGCCGCCGGCGCCGACCCCGATCAGGGATGTATCCGGTGAGGAGCCCCCTTTCGAGGCGGCTCTGGACCATCGCGCCGCCTGAGGGGTAGAGCGCGGGCTCTCCCGAGCGACGCTCCGATTAACGCCTCCGATATCGGAATGTTCGCACCACACGGGCGATAATTGCATCGTACTTACAGCACCCATGAGCAGGCGCGCCTCTTAACCCCAACGTAAGGGGCCTCGCGGCCCTGAGAAGAAGTAATGCCAGAATCCCGCACGACGGATGTCCTTATCGCCGGACAGGGGGCTGCTGCGTTTGCCGCGGCGCTGTACACGGCCCGCTACAAGCTCAACGGCCTGGTCGTGGGCGACCGGTTCGGTGGCGAGACCGCCATCGGTGGCGGAATCGAGAACTACCCGGGCTATCCGGAGATCGATGGCTTCGATCTGATGCTCAGGTTCCGTGAGCAGGTCGAGAAGTACGACCTGCCGATCGTCGACGCCGCGGTGACCGCGGTCGAGGACGTCGGCGACTGCTTCCTCGCGACGCTCTCGGACGACTCGACCGTACGCGCCGGCGCCGTGATCTTCGCTATCGGCCGAGAGCGCCGAAAACTCAACCTCCCCCATGAGGAGGCGTGGACGGGCAAGGGCGTGTCCTACTGCTCGACCTGCGACGCCCCGCTGTTCCGGGGCAAGGTCGTTGCTGTCGTGGGCGGCGGCAGCGCCGCCGTTGAGGGCGCAATTCTGCTCGATAAGTACACGACAGAGACCTACCTGATCTACCGCGGCGACCGGTTCCGCAGGCCGGAGCCGGTGCTCGTCGATCTGCTCGAAAAGAGACAAAACGTCCACGTGTTGTTCGAGACCGAGGTCACGGAACTACTCGGCGACGACACCGCAGGCCTGACAGGCGTCAAGCTCAGCAAGCCCTACGAGGGTCGTGACGAGATGGTGCTGGACGGCGTGTTCATCGAGATCGGCGCCGATCCGCGGGTCGAGATACCGCAAACGCTCGGTGTGGAGTTGAATTCGGAGACGAACGAGATACACGTCGACCGGCACATGAATACGAACGTGGACGGCATTTTCGCCGCCGGCGATATCACCGACGGCTCCGGCACGCTCAAGCAGACGATCACCGCGGCCTCGCAGGGCGCCGTGGCGGCGCTGGCCGCGTACCAGTTCGTATCGGAGCACAGCCGGCGCTGCTGGAATCACGCGGTGGGCTACGAGCTCGGTGAGGACGTGGCCGCCGACTGAGCCCGGGGCTCGGGTCTCGTCCGAATCGGGAGAGACCGATATCTGTTCTGATTGCGACAGGGTTTGCCAGAGAAAGGCCCGGCCATATTGGCCGAGCCTTCAATAGCTAGGTCAGTTGAGCCTGTGGTCGGGGAGCCGGGATTTGAACCCGGGGCCTCTTCGTCCCGAACGAAGCGCGCTACCAAGCTGCGCCACTCCCCGAAAAAGGCACGAAATCTGATTATAAGGCCCGGGATACCGCGATTTCCGCTGGTCGCCCGCCGTTTTCGCGGGTACGTCCCAGCGCGCTCGATCTGTGGGCGCAGTGGACCCGAGGAGGCCTTAATGGCTATCCGAAAAGTTCCGCCCCTGATATGAACAACGATCTCCGCCTGCCAGCGCATCGTAGGGGCCGTTGACTACCGGCCCAGGTGGATCGGTCGGGCCTGGAGACAACCAACCGCGCACTAAAGGGCGGATAGTCAGCCGCCCCTGCATATTCTTCTCACTCTGTTGTCTACAACCTGTCTGGGAAGTACACGTACACAACGGCCTTGAAACCATCTCCGACGCTGATGTCGGGTGCGGTCCCACGATGAAGACTTCGCCCTGACCCATAAGCGGGCGCCCTGCGCCCGAAATACGCCCGGCCGGGAGAGGGATTTTCGCCCGCGCTACATCTCGACGGGCGGGACTATCGACTCCGGGGCCTCACCGCGTGCGACGCGCGACACGTTTGCCGCCGCGAACTCCATCGTCTTATAGGTCGATTCAATCGCGCGCGTCGCCAGGTGCGGCGTCATCACGACGTTCTCAAGCTTGAACAGCGGGTTGTCCATCTCGATCGGCTCGACCTCATACACATCCAATCCGGCGCCGTAGATCTCGCCCGCCTTCAGCGCCTCGACCAAAGCCGCCTCGTCCACTACGGGCCCGCGGCAGGAGTTGATCAGGATGGCGCTGTCCTTCATCGCCTTGAACTGATCGGTCGACATCAGGTGCTTCGTCGTCGGCTCAAGCGGCGTGTGGAGGGTGATCACATCTGAGATCGCCACAAGCTCGTCGAACGGCGCCCGCTCCACTTCCAGCTCGCTTTCGTACTCGTCCGAGAACTCCAGCACGTCGTAGTAGATAACGCGGCACTCCCAGCCCTGCAACCGCCGTGCGACCCGTGAGCCGATCCGTCCCAGCCCGACGATGCCGACCGTCTTATCCGACAGGTCGTGCGCCTCGTCACGGTGCGGTGCGACGTTCACCCCCCACAGACCGGCGGCCGTATCTCGAATCTGTTCATCGAGGCGACGGTACACGGCGATCATCAGCCAGATTGCGTGCTCGGCCACGGCCACCGCGTTGCCGCCGCCGTTGTTGGCGACCGGTACGCCGATGGCGTGGAGGCCGGGCTTATCGACATAGTCGGTGCCTGCGGACATCGTCTGCACGAGCTTCACGCTCGGCGCCTGCCGGATCAGGTCGGCTGGCAATTTCGCCCCCCAGCCGTGGATTATCGCCACTGCGTCGCTGATTCCAGCGACGATACCGGCCTCAGGTTGCTCCGAATCCACCCACACGATATCGGCGTCGCCACCGGCTTCTGCCGCCAGCCGTTTGAACTCGACGACCATCTCGTGCGTACGTTCGTTATCAGCGCCCACCAGCGCAACCTTCTTCGGAGACATCCCGGTCCTGTTCCCGGCCTTTACCGGCCGTAGCTAACGCTAATTCCCAAATCCGCCCGCCCCGGACGTGCGGGGCCCAAACCCGCCGGATTATACTTAGTCGTTGTCTGCGCGTTGGCGCGGGCATTCTTTTTGTCACCTGCCGGGCCTTGCCCGCCCGGCGCTTACCTCGGGAAATCCCGGGAACCCCGAAAAGTTGGGGGCGTGAGCGCCATCCGCTGAGTTACATGACTCCCCAGAACAACACGCTACAACGCGTTTCCGTGCGCGTCCCGGCGACGGCCGCGAACCTTGGGCCCGGCTTCGATGCGATCGGGATCGCCGTCGATCTGTGGAACGAGCTGACCGTTGAGCCCGGCCCCTTCAAGGTCGTGATCGAAGGCGACGGAGCCGAGGAAATCCCGCGCGACGAGCACAACCTGGTCGTCGCCGGCGCCCGCGCCGCCTACGAAGCCCGCGGCGCCGAGTTTCCGGAGATGCGGTTCCACTGCGTGAACGGCATACCGTTCGCACGCGGTCTCGGGAGCAGCTCTGCTGCCATCGTGAGCGGCATCGTGGCCGGGTTCGCCTTGCAGGGCGACGGCGCCGACCCGACGGAGGCGCTCGAGCTCGCCGCCGAGATCGAGGGCCATCCAGACAACGCCGCCCCGGCCATCCTCGGCGGATGCCAGATCGGGGTGAAGTCCGGCGAGAAATGGATCACTTCCCGGGTCGCACTGCCGGACGATCTTTACACCGTCATTCTGATCCCGGACTATGTTGGCGAGACCGCCCATGCGAGAAGCGTTCTGCGCGACGAAGTGCAACGCGCGGACGCGGTGTTCAACATCGGCCGTTCCGCGCTGCTGGTGAACGCGCTTTCGACGGGCCAGCTTGACCTGCTCCGGTACGCCACCGAAGACCGGCTGCACCAGCCGGCCCGCGCGGACATCTACAAAGGCCTCAACACCATCATCCGGGCCGCGCTGACCGGCGGCGCGCACGGCGCGTTCCTGGCCGGCGCCGGCCCCGCGGTCATGGCCTTCACGACCGGCCGCGAGAACACGGTCGCTTACGAAATGACCGAGGCGGCCCGTCTTCACGGTATCGAGGCGACCACGCGCGTTGTTCGGCCGACCGAACGCGGCGCTCACGTGGTTGCCCGGTGATTAAAGGCCCCCGGGACCGGCGGTAGACGTGATGAGCACTAACTCCGGCGAGACCCGGCCCGTTATCGTCCAGAAGTACGGTGGCAGCTCCGTTGCCGACGCTGCGAAGATCAGCGCGATCGCCCGCAAGATTAGCGATCGCGCAGAGACCGGCGCGTCCCTGGTGGTCGTGGTGTCGGCGATGGGCGATTCGACCGACCGATTGATCGAGATGGCGCGCGAAGTATCGGGCGGCCGTTCCCCGGAGGCGCGCGAGCTCGACACTTTGCTTTCGACCGGAGAGCTGGTCGCGTCCACCTTGATGGCGATGGCCATCTCGTCGGCCGGACACCCGGCGGTCAGCCTCAGCGGCCAGCAGGCCGGCATCCGCACCGACACCACGCACGGCTCGGCGCGCATCGCAGACATCGATGTCGCCCGGCTGCGACGCGAGCTGGAACTCGGGCGCATATGCGTGGTCGCCGGGTTCCAGGGACTCGCCGATAACGAGGACGTGACCACGCTCGGACGAGGGGGCTCGGACACCACTGCCGTGGCGCTCGCCGCCGCGCTGGACGCCGAGCGGTGCGAGATCTACACCGACGTTGACGGCATCTACACGGCCGATCCACGTCTCGTGCCTTCCGCCCGGAAGCTGGCCGAGATCGGTTACGACGAGATGCTGGAGATGGCGTCGCTGGGCGCCAAGATGAACCCGCGCTCAATCGAGCTCGCCGCCGTTTACGATGTACCGATACTTGTCGCGTCCACGTTTGAAGACGTGCCAGGCACGCTGATCCACGGAGGTCCCCACATGATGGAGGTCCGCAGGGCCGTAACCGCCGTCGCCGTCGAGCGCGACGTCGCCAAAATCACTGTCCGCGCCGTTGAAGACCGCCCCGGTATCGTCAGCCAGATCTTCGTCCCCCTGGCGGAGGCCGGGATCAGCGTCGACGTGATCGTCCAGAACGCCTCCCTGGAAGGCTTGACGGACGTAACTTTCACGGTGTCGAAGGCCGATTTTGAACGCACGCTCGACCTGACGCGGCAGACCTGCGCTGAAATTGCTCAAGACGTGGTCGGCAACGCCGGGCTGGCGAAGGTAAGCATCGTCGGGACCGGCATGCAGAACGGCCCCGGCTACGCCGCCACGATGTTCGATGCGTTGTCCAGCTCCAACGTCAACATAGAGATGATCACCACTTCCGAGATCAGGATCACCTGCGTCATCGCTTCTTCCTCGGTCAAGAAAGCGGCCAACGCGCTTCACAGCGCGTTCGAACTCGACGCGGTGGACGTCTAACCGTTGGCCGCACCCTTCCTCGCCGTGGTGGTACCCGTTTACAACGAGGAAGAACGCATCGCGGCCAGCCTCGAAAAACTGGCCGGGTACCTGGCTGAACGGCCATACACGTGGGAGATCGTCGTCGCCGACGACGGTAGTACGGATGCGTCCGCATCGATCGTGGCCGGCGTGGCGGAGCGCAGCCCGTCCGTTCGCTTGATCAGCCTCCCCCACAGGGGCAAGGGATCGGCGGTCCGCGCCGGGATGCTGGCGACGGACGCCGAATGGCGCTTCCTGTGTGACGCGGACCTGTCGATGCCGCCGGAGCAACTGGATCGCTTCCTTCCCGGAGGCGAGCCACCGTCGGAGGAGATCGTCATCGGCTCGCGCGAAGCCCCGGGAGCCAGGCGCATCGGTGAGCCATCGCGCAGGCACATAATTGGACGCGCCTACACCATCGCCGTGTGGATGCTGGCCTTCAGGGGGATCGAGGACACCCAGTGCGGGTTCAAGCTCTTCAGGGGCGACGTTGCCGAGCGCATTTTCCAGACCCAGACCCTCGACGGCTTCGGGTTTGACGTCGAGGTCCTGTTCATGGCCCGGAAGATGGGGGTATCGATTCGCGAGCAGGCGATCGACTGGTACTACTTCTCGGGCAGCAAGGTGACCCTGCTCAAGGGACTGGCCGGGTTTCTGGATATCGGCCGGGTCCGGCTCAACTGGGCTCTCGGGAGGTACCGAGGCCTGGATCGGGCGCCCGTTCGAGGCGATAGCGGCGAACAGGAGGGCGGGGACTCGCAATGAACAGTGACGAGCAACTTCGAGCCATCCTCGCCAACTACCGGAACGTGGCCGTAGTCGGCCTTTCTCCGGACCCGGACCGGCCGAGCAGCCAGGTGGCGCGGTACTTGCTGGAGAACGGCTACAACGTGATCCCGATCAACCCGGTCGTGGATGAAGTGCTCGGGCTCCGCAGCTACCCGTCACTCGAGGACGTGCCGGACCCGATCGAGATCGTCGACGTATTCCGTCGCTCAGAGCACGTGCCGGACATCGCCCGCGCCGCCGTGGCGATCGGCGCAAAGGTGCTGTGGACCCAACTCGGCGTCATGAGCGAAGAGGGGGCCAAGATCGCAGCAAGCGCCGGGTTAGAAGTGGTGATGGACCGATGCGCACTCATCGAGCACCGGCGCTTGATAGGCCGGGCCGCCTCTCAATAACAATCTCAGAAATAACCACCCGGCATGCACGAACGAACTCTAACTGCAAGCGCATCGTAGGGGCGGCTGAGTATCCGCCCTTGAGAAAGCCGCAACCCTGCCCACACTCACCAGTCCGAAACGCCCGTTCGCGCCATCTGAATCGACTGATCTGTCATCCTGAGGCCGAAACCGAAGGATCTCCCGGCTCTCCTGGCCACTGGATCAAGAAGCCGAGCACGGCCTATGACTCGCCCTCTCTCCCCCACGCCGAGAGCCCCCACCCGGGCGTTGGTGCACGCCACTTGGGCGTTCGCTCGCCCAACCCTCTCCGGCGAGAAGAGAGCGGGGTGGTGGCGCGTGCGAGGCGTATACCGATCGCAGCCTGCGACCCGTCGAACGAACTACCCGGCCGGCTCGCCGATCCAGACTTCAGGTTCCGAGATCACGCCAGCTTCTTTCATCGCAGCAGCCAATTCGGGGTCGGCCATCATCTTGGCAAAACTTGAGAGATCGTCGGTCTGAAAGGCCACGAGAAGCATGTTCTCGTCGCCATCGAGCCGGAACACCCGGGCGTCCTTGAGGCCAGTCTCTACACGCCGGGCGTGATCGGCATCAAATAGGGGTTTCCAGGTATCGAAATCGGCGACTCTGTGTTGGATAAAGACCGCTGACATTAGGATGCCTCCCGAGCTTGCGTGATGTCGTTGGGCCGGAAGTATAGGTCAAGGCGATCCACTCGTAAGTGCAACAAAACGAGGCGAACGGTTGCATTGCGCCGCCGCTATGTTAGGAGAGGCTGGGCGGAGTAGGGTGTCTGGGGTGGACATCTCATTCAGGCCACTCGCTATTACTGATCTAGAGAACATCGTGCAGTGGATGCTGGACGACTGCGTTAGACGTTGGTGGTATCCCCACCAGGAAACAGAAGAAGAGATTCGAGCTGAGTGGGAACCGCGTGTCCGAGGCGAGCCAAACGACGAAGATAAGACCGATCGCTACGTAGTCAGTGTCGATGCCATAGATATCGGCATTATCCAAACATCCGATTTCGCCGACTACCCAGACCACGCCGCTGAGATGCAAATCGCGGACGCCGCAGGCGTTGATGTCCTGATTGGACTCCCTGAATGGCGCAATCGTGGCGTCGGAACCGCTCTGATCCGCAAATTCGTCAATGAGGTCATATTCGCGAATCCAGCGATCCAACGCTGCACCATCGACCCGCATCCCGAGAATCGCCCCGCAATACGGGCCTATGAGAAGGTGGGATTTCGATACGTCCGAACCTTTCGATCAATGGTCGAAAACGTAGACATATACCTGATGGTGATGGACCGACCGGTCACTTGACCACAGATGGAGGCGAAACAAAACAAGGGGAAGTGTTGCGCCGTTTTTGGGCGCACAGGCAATGATGTGATCTGCGTGGCGCTCGACCTAAAGCCCAGATGCGCCGCCTGCTCTATGAGCTATCCGCGCCGTCGCCGGTGAAACAAAATCACGGAAATGGTTTCAGGTGATGCCGCTTGGAGAGACCGCTCTCGGCGTGTTCGCTCCCCTCGCTGCCTCCGCTTGAGTAGACTGGCGGGCATGTCGGTAAACCTCGTTCCCTGACGCCGATTAGGCCGGGCGCGTGCCTGACCGTGAGTTCTTGCATCAACACAAGAAACGGATATGTCTGATGGACAAGCCTTTCATCATCGCGATCGACGAGAACGCGGAGCATCGCCTGTTACTTCAGCAGGCTCTTGAGAGCAGGTACAGATCTGACTACTCCATCCGCGTGCACGGAACGACGAAGGATGCCGAAAGGGAGATCGAGCTAGCGACGGGTGAAGAGAGGGTCGCGATCTGGCTGTCGGCCGCCGACATATCGGGCTGTTCAGCCTTGCTGGAAAAGTGCCGGCAACGCTGGCCCAACACCAAGCGAGCGTTGATGGTGACGGCATGGGGAGGGTTGTCAAACTCGGCCGTCAGCGACCGGGTGTTAATGGCGATGGCTTCAGGCGTGGCCGACGCCGTCTTTTTGAAACCGCTGGTGAATCCTGACGAGAAGTTCCACAGGGAGCTCAGCATTCTCCTGACTGACTGGGCCCAGGCTAACCTGCCACGGTTCGAATCCGTTTCGATTCTTGGCCGAGCGAATGACTCCTTTACCGTATGGCTACGGGACGTCCTGGATCGGTCCATTTGTCCCACCGGCTTCATCGACTACGAGTCTCCCGCCGGTCAGGAACTTGCGAAGAGCATGAACGTATCAGTTGAAGACCTGCCCGCCCTGCGGTTTCTCGACGGGCGCGTACTGTTGTCACCGAACAAACACGAACTGGCCGCGGCCATGGGTGCGTTCATCGAATACGACCCCGGGGGATACGACCTGGTGATTGTCGGCGCCGGCCCTGCGGGACTCAGCGCGGCGGTGAACGCGGCCTCGGAAGGCCTTAAAACGGTGATGGTCGAATCGGAGGCGCCCGGTGGGCAGGCCGGGACAAGTACTCGGATCCGCAACTACATGGGTTTCCCGTCCGGAATCGGTGGCACCGATCTGGCTCTAAAAGCCATAAATCAGTCGTGGCTTCTCGGCTCCGAAATCGATTTCTGCCGAGAGGTGGCCAAACTGGAGGTTGTTGATGGGATGAAGCGGTTGACCCTGGACGACGGCGTTCAGGTAAACACCCGGGCCGTTTTGATCTGCTGCGGAGTGTCCTACCGGTTACTGGACCAACCTGGCCTCAATGAGTTGACCGGTCGCGGCGTTTATTACGGAGCCGCGAAAACTGAAGCGCCCGCGATGACTGGAAGGCAAGTTTTTGTCGTGGGAGGCGGGAACTCTGCCGGTCAGGCCGCCGTGTACTTCGCCAGGTTCGCGGACAGGGTCACGATCCTGGTGCGGGGCAGTTCGCTTGCTACATCGATGTCCGACTATTTGATTAGAGAGATCGATGCCACCGCAAACGTCAACGTTGCCACAAACACGGAGATGGTAAGGGCCAACGGCGAACATTTACTCGAATCACTGGAACTACGAGACAACCGGACAGGAAAGACCTGGACAGAACCGGCCCATGGGGTATTCATCCTGATCGGGGCTCGTCCTCGAACCGAGTGGCTCAAAGACACGCTCCAATGCGATGACTTTGGCTTCATCGTTACTGGAGACGCCGTCAGGGATCGGCTAGAAGGTTGGCCGGACTCCCTGTTTTTGCAGACCAGTATTCCAGGCGTATTCGCCGCAGGTGACGTGCGCGATGGCTCGATCAAAAGAGTGGCCTCGGCGGTGGGCGAAGGAGCGGCCGCGGTCCCGCAGATACATCAGTACATGGCCCGAGAACAACAACGTTTACAGAGCCGGACACAAACGTCGCCTTCGTTGTAGGACTTAAAACCGGGCGACCCGATCTGCTGGCCATGTACACGAGTCTGATCGAGCGAGATGGCGAAAACAATCCCGCCGATAATGTTGCAGGGGGCCGTCCGGGCGGCCCCCGTCTCGCGAGACACGCCATCGTGGCGGAGGCAGCTCCAGCACGCATTACGGACAGAAAGGTGCAACAGAACTCCGCGTCGGTTTCGCAACGCGCCCCACGCGGAGAACATGGTCGCCAGAACATTGGAGCGATCTTGTGGCGAACGGGTCCAATCTCCCCGGTTTACCAGTGACCAACACCATTGACACACCTAGAACATACGTTCTATTATTGATTTTGTAGGGTCGGCGATAGTCTCCCAGCGTACGGGTACCCGTGGGGGCGACACACCGACCGGCGGACAGGACTCTCCGTACGGTGTCTATGTTCGACAGAGATATCGGGCCCATCGGGCGCGATTGCACCGAAAAATAGCGGCTACTTCAAATGCCCCCTCTCCCAGCGGGAGAGGGTTAGGGTGAGGGAGAAGTCTCATCGTAGAGACACTTCCACCTTCGGCTTCTGAGTTTGTCGCTCAGCGGCATGAACCGGGTCGCGGAGACGTTCTTGGTGCCAGATGCTTGCGAGGTCGCGGGGCTGGAGAGGCGTCCGCCGGTAAGTGCCGAGACAAGAAACACCGTTGGATTTCCGTCGAAACGGTGGTCAGATCCGCCACTTAGAAGAAAGACGGGTCAGATAGACGGACGCCTGCCCGAAGCGCGGAACACAACCGGGATCCTTCTCATGGCAGGGGCGGGGCTTGCTCCGCCCGTCTGGCAACAGAAGGAAAGTCGAGATAGGCGCCGGCAAAAACAGCGCAGCTGCGCCCCCGGCCTAAATCGGGGAATCGGTGCGATCGTGCCCTGAACCCGCGCCCGGCGCCAAAAAACCCGCGCCCATCACACTTTGCCACCTCTCCCAGTCGGGAGAGGGTTGGGGTGAGGGGTGTGCCGCTCAACGGGCGGCAAGTCGCCAGCGCGCTATTAAGGGCCCAGATCGTTCACGGACGAATCAGTCCCCGCTGAAACGGCGTTGTCGATGGCGGATCTCGCGGTGAAGGTTCCTCGTCGTTCCCTGGAAGGCGGGGCGTCGCCCGGCCAGAGGCGGATAATCAGCCGTCCCTACAGTGGGTTCGGTGAGGTGAGCCCGATGCAGATAATCGACGCAAGCTACCGTCCGAACGACGTACACGGTTACAGCGTCTACGGCCTGGTACTGGCGGCGCCAGAGCCGATCGCTTCCCGGGTCCAGCGCCTTCGCGATCAACTTCGTCCTGCATGGCCCATGTTCCAGGCGCACGTGACCGCCCTGGGCGCTTTCTGCGAGATCGAGAGCGTGGATCGCGTCTGCGAGCAGGTGGCCGAAGCGGTGATGGGGACAGGGGCCTTGACCATGACGCCAACGGGCGAAATCTGGGGGTCGCCGGACGGCCTCCTGTTGTCCACGGCACGGATCGAGGTCACCCCGGAACTACAGTCGCTGCATGACCGGCTGGCGCGGGCCGTACTGCCGACGGCGACCAACGCCTATCACGACCCGGCCGATTACCACCCTCATCTGACCTATTTCCAGCGGATACCCGAGTCGGCGAAAAAGCTCGGAACCCGGCTCGTTGCGGAGTTTGATCTCGAGGAGTTCACAGTGGACCGCCTTAGCCTGACGGGACGTGTTGGCACGGGACCGGACGGGGAGCGGCGCGTGATACGCGAATTCCCTTTCACCGGCTGACACCGCCCGGCTCGGTGGAAGAACACTTCCCCCGGTTTTGATCGGCTCGTGATTGGTGGTCTCTTGTGGCAGCCCCTTAGTGACTATCTCAAAACCGTCTCGCCCGGTGAATGTGATTGCGGGCGCGGGCGAATTTTGCATCGTGGGACCGCACTGGACTACAGCTTTTGAGATAGTTTCACAGACCCGTGTAGGGGCGGCTGACTATCCGCCCTTTCCGGCACAGTTGCTCGGCTCCACGCCCTGCCGCACCACCCGGGCCGGTAGCCAGCGGCCCCTACGATGCGTTGGCGTGCGGAGGTCGTTCATGCATGCCGGGCGGTGGCTTTTGAGATCATTTCTTAGGCGTAACCCAGTCTTCCGAGCACCTTTCGGATCGCGGCTATCAACCCGTCGACATCCTCCTCGGTATGCACGGACGACACCGTGCCCTGGCAACTGGGTGAGAGCAGGAAGCCCTCGTTCTGGAGGCCGAGGAACATGCACCGGGTCATCACCTTGTCGTTCGTCATCGAGGTCCGGTAATCGGTCACGCGTTCCGGCGTGAACTGCAGGCACCAGAGCGACTCGACGCCCGTCACGCCCATCGGCGCCTCGACCTCTGCGATCAGCGCCCGCAACCGTTCGCGGATCACGCCCCCCATCCGGCCCACGTACTCGTACACCTCCGGCGTCGCCGCCTCCAGCGTCGCCACACCGGCCGCCGCCGTCATCGGGTTGCCGTTGAACGTGCCTGCGTGCTGCACCCGTGGAGCGCCGTTGCTCGGGTCGTAAAGCGACATGATGTCAGCGCGGCCGCCGAACGCGCCGACCGGCAGCCCGCCACCGATCACCTTGCCGAACGTGGTCATGTCCGGCGTGACGCCGTAGTGCTCCTGAGCGCCGCCGCGCGCCACACGGAACGAGATCACCTCGTCGAAGATCAGGATGACGCCGAGCTCTTTCGTGACGGCGCGCAGCCCCTCAAGAAAACCGGGCTCGGCGGGAACGAACCCGTTCCGCCCGTTGACAGGCTCGACAATTACACACGCCAGGTCGCCGGCATTCGCCCGGATGATCCTTTCGCAGGCCTCGATGTCGTTGATCGGCATCACCACGGCGCCTTCCGTCACCCACGACGGCAGGCCCTCGTAGTCCTGCACCGAGTTCGGATTCAGGGCGTCGCCCGCGAGGTCAAGTTTCGGTGCGACGCTCACCGCCACCGAGTCGTGGGTGCCGTGATATCCGCCCTCCATCTTGCCCAGCTTCTGGCGGCCGGTAAAAGCCCGGGCGGCGCGAATGGCGTTGAGCGTGGCCTCGGTGCCGGAGTTGACGAACCGGACCTGTTCCACGGACGGCACGCGCTCGACCAGGATCTCCGCCCAGCGGATCTGGGACGGCGACGGCCCCGGGTATGACCAGCCCTCTGAGACCTGGTCCTGCAGGGCCTTGACCACGTCAGGGTGGCGGTGCCCGACGATCAGCGTCGTCATGTTGTTGATGAAATCGGTCCGGACGTTGCCGTCGGCGTCGGTGATGCGCGTCCCTTCGCCGCCCACGATGTACGCGGGGTAGGGCGGCCAGTAGATCGAGTTTCGGGAATCGCCGCCCGGGAGGTACCGGGCCGCCTCCGCGTTGAGGGCTTCAGATTTTGGGTTCTGCGCGATATAGGTGTCTATCTCGCCCCGGAGTGCGTCCTGGGCTAGCGCGTCCTGGGTTGTCATCGATACGACCCCGAAACTAACTCTGAATGCGATCGCCACGCGGCGCGCGCCGGAATATTACTCTGCGCCCGGCCCTCTCCGACGCCGGCGTTCGGGCGGGTTTTGCGGACGAGTTCCCGGAAACCTCACGTGCTCTGGGTGTTCCTCGTCCGGTTCGGGCGTCCCCGGTAAGCCACCCCGGGGTACGCCGACCTGGCGCAGCTCGACCAGCAAGGCCGGCAGAGCGATCGCCGCAGGGGCTTGTATCACCACATCGCAAACCGGTGTGAGACGCGTGCCGGAGGTGTTCACCTCGATCAACTTCGCCCCGTTGGCGCGCGCGATCCGGGGCAGCCCACCGGCCGGGCGCACCGTCGACGAGCTGCCGATCACCAGGACGCAATCTGCGCGGTTCGTTTCCTCGCGGGCCGATTCCATGACCCGTGGCGGGATCGGCTCGCCGAACAACACCGAGTCGTACTTGACCGGGCCGCCGCAGACGTTGCAGGGCGGGGCAGGCTCGGTGGCGAACAGGGACGTCCGCGGCGTCTTGTCGCCGCACTCTACGCAACGAAGATATCGTCTCGACCCGTGGATCTCCACGATGTTCTCCGTGCCGGCGTCCGTGTGCAGCCCGTCGATGTTCTGGGTGATGACGGAGCGCACGTAACCGGCCCGTTCCATCTCGGCGAGAGCGGTGTGGCCGGGGTTCGGCCGGGCGTTCCTGACCGCTCGACGCAACTCGGCGACCCAGGGCTCGACGGAGCGTTCCATCTCCCTGCGCCACCACGCAGCCGGATCCTCCAGGAAACGCTGGTATCCGTTGTGCGAAGGCGTGCCGTGTTTCGTCCACAACCCGTCAGGACCCCGAAACGGTGGAATGCCGCTCTCGACGGAGATCCCGGCCCCGGTCATGGCGACGACGTATTCGCTCGATGCGATGTGCTGCGCCGCCGCGCTGATCGCGGAGGAGACGTCAGCCGTCGACACGAATCACCGAACCGGACTCGACCGTCATCCGGGCCGCGCCCGAGAGGAACGAGTCCTCCACGCGGTCGAAATCGGTCGTTGTGATCAACACCTGCTCGTACGAAGCCACGTTCTCCAGCACCAGCTTGCGTCGAGTTTGGTCCAGCTCCGACAGCACGTCGTCCAGCGCGAGCACCGGCGTCCGGCCCGTCGCAGAGGTGACGAACGCGGCCTCGGCGAGACGCAACGCGAGCGCGGCGGTGCGCGCCTGCCCGCGGGACGAAAACGCGCCCGCCGGCTCGTCGTTCAGGCTCAGTGCGATCTCGTCCCTGTGAGGACCGATGACGGTAGCGCCCTGGCCGATCTCGCGGGGCCTGACCGTCTCAAGCGAGGCGCGCATGATCGACGCCAGTTCCGACGCCGAAGTGGGGACTGGGTCTGGGCCGTCCTCCGCGTTCGCCGAGACGCGCGGCCGGTACTGGACGCCTAGTCGCTCACGCCCGCCGGACAGGGCGAGGTGTCGCGGTGCCGCCTCCTCGGCAAGCCGCTCCACGGCGCGCCCGCGTCGCTCGATGATCGCCGCCCCTTCGTTCACCAACCGGTCGTTCCAGAACTCAAGCTCGTCCGACCCGACCCGGCCCTCGCGCATCTGACGCAACAGATGATTGCGTTGATTCACGACACGGCTGTAACGCTGGATCATCTTCAGATACGGTGGATCGCTCTGGGAGATCAGGATATCCAGGTATCTTCGCCTGACGGACGGTCCACCCATGACCAGTTGGATGTCGTCCGCCGAGAACGCCACCACGTTTACCGCACCGACGAAATCCGCCGCCGACCTCTGCACGCCGTTGATGCGCAACTCTTTCCGCACAGACGGCGCCGGCCTCGCGCCGCCGCTCCCCGGCTCCGGAGGCCGCGGGATCACGTCGAAATCGATCTGGACCTGCACGGTGAGCTCGTCATCCCGGGCGACGCCGGCGATCTGTACGTGGCCCCCGTTTTGCACCACATCCCACCCGAGAAGCTCGCGATCGGAAGACGATCGCGGCGACTTGGCGATAGCGATCAGGTAGACGGCCTCCATCAGGTTGCTCTTGCCGTGGCCGTTCGGTCCCTGGAACACCGTTATCCCGGGCTCCAGGTCGAGCGAGCATTCTGAGAAGTTACGGAAGTTCGAGAGGCTGAGTTTCGTGATGCGGATGGGCGGAATCCCGGGTGCGAGTTCGGTCTGCCTGGAGGTAGCGCCGCCGGGAGGAATGTCCACGGAGCGCGGAGGGCACGGATTTTAGCATCGGCGCCTCGATCTTTCGGTGATCGCGTCACCGCGGAACCGGGATGCGCTCTGCCTCATCTAAACGATCAGTTCGGAAATTAACCCGGAACAGCCAGGGCGCAGTGAATCGCCCCGGAAAAGGGACTGGAATTCCAGTTGAAGATTCCCAGGTCATATCTGTTCATGGGACTGGCCGCCGCGGGCCTCGTCATGTTCTTCGTCCTGGGCGGACCGGGAGCGTTGCGGATTGCGCTACTGAGCAAGGAGACCATCGTGTTGCCGGGCGATCCAAATGACCCTGCGTCCCTCGACCGTACGCTGGAGATCGTCACGTTGCTGCCGCGGGACGGCATCCAGGCGATTCTCAATCCGCGGTTCATTTCACCGGAACAGGCCGAGACGTACGACGACGACGAGCCGGTGCTGGGCGTAACGATAAACGGGGACAGTCGCGTTTACTCGATACCATTCCTGAGCGGACGGGAGATCGTGAACGATACCGTCGGCGGGGTTCCCATAGCCGTCACCTGGTGACCGCTTTGCTTCACCGGCATCGGGTATGCCCGGACGATAGACGGAGTCGAGCACACATTTGGTGTGTCCGGAAAGCTGATCATGAACGCGCTGGTGATGTACGACCACCAGAGCGGCACTCTCTGGAGCCAGTTCCTGTCACGCGGGGTCAAGGGTGAGTTCGCCGGCCGGTACCTGGAGACCATTCCGATCGTACAGACGACGTACGGCCAGTGGGTGCGTGAGCACCCCGACACGGCTGTCCTGGACAAGGGCCGCCGCGGTTCCTCCGATCCGTATGACGGGTACTACGTCAATAACGACGCCGGCGTAATTGGCGAGTCCATCGTCGACGACCGCCTGGCACGCAAGGACAAGGTCGTCGGGATCGGCTTCGATGGTGGGCCGAAGGCGTTTCCCCTGTCCGCGCTCGAAGCTATGCCGGTCGTGAACGACACCGTGGCGGGCAAGGACGTGGTCATATTTTTTCAGCCGAACAGCGATACCGCCCTGGTATACAACCGGGTGGTGAATGGACGGCGCCTGGAGTTTGAGCAGGTGGTCGATGACGATGGCACGGTCCTGCTTCGCGATAAGGCGACGGGCTCGCGCTTCCTGCCGTTCACCGGACGCGGGATCGACGGGGAACTGGAAGGCGTGCAGCTTGAGCGGGTCCACTCCATTGTGTCGTTCTGGTTCGCCTGGTCCGATTTCTATCCGGAGACCGAGCTGTACCCGTTGACGTAATGCCGGGCCATACCTTCGGGTGCGTGTTCGTGTGCCCACGATTAGACTCTGCTTGAACCCGAACACGACCGTGCGAGATCCCTGGTAACGGCTGGAGTCGACCGTGGACCTGAAGAACTGGATCCGTGATATCCCGGACTACCCGCAACCCGGCGTCCTGTTCCGGGACCTCACACCATTGTGGAAGGCGCCGGAGGCGTTCAGCTACGCAGTGAATAGCCTCGTGGACAAGTACCGGGACGCGCCGATCGACGCGGTAGCCGGCATCGAGTCGCGGGGATTCATGTTTGGCGTGCCCATAGCGTTGGGGCTGGGACTCCCCTTCGTCCCGTTACGCAAGGAGAACAAGCTCCCGCCGGAGGTGGTCGGGGTCGACTTTGAACTTGAATACGGCGCTGGCCACATGGAGATTCGGACCGACGCCCTGAAGCAGGGTGACAGTGTGCTGGTGGTGGATGACCTGCTGGCCACCGGCGGCACGGCTGCGGCGGCGGCGCTGCTTATCGAACGGTTGGGCGCGCAGGTACTCGCCATGGCGTTTGTCGTGGAACTGGCCGCGTTGAACGGACGGGCTGTGCTGAAAGACCACGAGGTTCACTCGCTGGTCACTTACTGATTCCGGCGCCCGGGATCGGAAAAATGTGTGGAAAGGCGGCTACGGGTGCCTCGCCGGCACGGGGAAGCGCATCCAGATAAAAAAACGCCCCGGCAAACGGGGCGTTGACGTCGACGAATTTGCCGGTCAGGCGGCCAGCTCGCCTCGCGATTCCCGGTAGTCATCCAGCGCATTCGAAACATCGCCGGCGAGTGAATCCACCTCGTCTGCCGGCCGTTCCTCTTCCTGGGCGACAGCCAGTGCGCCGAGGGCGGTCAGCACCTCGGAAGCATGTACGTGAATCGCTGCGTGGCTCGCCACCGGGTTTATCATCACCGTCCGAATAAAGATGGCGTTTCCCCGAAGATAGGTCGAGGAGTTTTTACCTGCTAGCGGATTTCATCGCGGGATTCGCCGATTCCCGATGGTCGCCCGATAGCCTGAACGGCCGCTCGGTCCGTGCAGTAACTCCCACGCCGTAACGCCCCGATACATAAATCAGGGAAGGTGAGAGCGGATGACGCCGTTCGAGTCGCGCCTGTTGCCTGCCACGCCGGACGTGATCGCACCGGATGGATCCGAGGTTCGCTTTGTGAGCGTGGCGACGGCCGGCGCCAGCATGGTCCATTGCACGCTGCCACCGGGCGCGATCACGAAAGCGGTCCACCATCGGACGGTCGAAGAGGCGTGGCTCTGCATTTCCGGCAAAGGCAGATTGTGGAGGTCGCAGGACGGGACCGAGGAGACGATCGATCTCGTCCCCGGGTCCGGAGCGAGCATCGCGACGGGAATGCGATTCCAGTTCAGGAATGACGGAGCGACGCCCCTGGAGATCGTGATCGCCACCTTTCCGCCCTGGCCGGGGAACGAAGAAGCCGTGCCCTGCGAAGGCGCCTGGACGCCGAAGGTATGACGCTACCCCGGGCTGCCTTAACCCCATGGCAGCCGGTAAAGTACGCACCATGCCCAACAAGACACAGCGGCTTCAGCAATGGTTTGTGGAACGGGAGCGCCCGGACGCCGAGCCGTATGGTGAATTCCAACACGTTGGCGCGAACCAGACCCTGGTCAGGATCCTGCTCCAGGGCGTCGAAATAGCGGAGGAGACGGTCGTCCTGGACGCGGCCTGCGGAATCGGCGGCAACGCTCGCTGGCTCGCTTCGTTGTACGGGTGCCGGGTCTGGGGTTACGACATTGACGAAGGGGCGCTGGTGACGGCCGAAGATCTGGCGGAGATCGAAGGCGTCGCAGACCTGTGCCAGTTCGTCCAGGACCGCGACACCGCCCTCAGCTTTGACGACGGGCAGTTTGATGTCGTGTTATCGACGGAGGGCTTCTATCATCCGCCGGAGATTTATCGCGTGCTCAAGCCGGGCGGGAGGTTTCTCCTGACCGACTACTTCGGGTCGAGCGAGGTGACCGGCGAGTCGATCGCCGCCCAGTACGGGATGGAGCTTGAGCTCTCCCATGACGTCACCGACCTGGCGCTGGCCTTCCTCAGGGCCAAGGAAGTCGAGGCCAGCCTGTTGACGGACGCCGGTTTTATCGATGCGCGGCAGTTGGTGGAAGTGATCAACTCGGGCAACCGGCGTTACTCGGCGAGCGGTGGCCGGCACATCCTCGCCCGGATGCGTAAACCCGGCTAATCAGCGGGCGGGGGCTGGTGATGTCCGGAGTCGCGGCTCCCGCCAGAAAACGGAATCCCGGGTACACGGAAAAACGAAGAGCCAGCGACTTACTGGCGCCGGCTCTTGCGTTGTGACATTTCCCGCCACCCTCGGGACCCGGGCATTTCCTCCCGCAGTCCCGGACGGTCGCAAATCCATTCCCGACCGCACTCCACCGCTTCCCCTCAATCCCGGCGCTGTGGCCGGACGGCCCCCGGGCTTTGCGGGCCCGATTCGGCTCAAATATCTCGGGTCGTGCGATGGGTTTCAGTAGCCCCGCTCAGCATCTTGGTCTTCGATGGTGAGGTTCGCCGCGCGAGGCCTTCGAGGTCAACCTGCCATACGCAGTACCGGACGTGTAAGAGTGGCACCGCTCGACCGCCTTTCGTCGGGGCTACATTGCGTCGAAGCCGGGCCTTCCTGGTCAGTAAAGGCCGCCCCATTACCATCGCCCGGATAAGGAAATATCTGGACGACAACGGCAGTATACAGGTTTACCAGAGGTAGACCATGAATGAAATCGTAACAAACAATCTGACAAAGACGATATTCGTTATACATAGAATTGTCGCCGGCATGCCGGTTGCGAAAATCGATTCGACGCCGCCGGTCGGACTGCGCTGACATATCGGTTGCGCGATCGTCGCGTTTCCGGATAACGGAACCGTGTAACCCGTTACCGTGTGAAAACAGTCCCGCGGACGTGATCGGCGTCGTCGCTCGCGAGGAACGCCATGACCGCCACGACCCCTGCCGGGTCGCCGAGCGAGTCCATCGTCCGTTCAAAGTGGTCCCTGTGCCCGGTCAGGATTGAGCGGACCGGTGATGCGTACCGGTAGCGTTCGGGATCCGTGATTCCGCGCCGCCCGCGTGACGCTGTCATTGATCGTCGTCCAGTCGCCGGGCGTGAGTCCGGCTACCCCGGGCAGCATTGAAACCCCGAGATAGCGGCAGTTCCGACGCGTGAGCTACCCCCGATCCCCCGACCGGGTTTTCGATCGCCGTTCGCTGCGCGCTCCGTTATCCGCTTTAAGGTGCCGACTCGTTACGGGTCTTCAACGCGGCGAGCCACGTCTGGCCAAACTGATCCAGGGGCTCTCGGAGCCGCTCCGACATCATTTCGGCTATACGCCCTTCGTACCATGCCTCGCTCGTAAGCGCGGTCTGACGATAATCACCACGGAGCCGGAATACCTGGCGATGGCTGGAGAACAGGTGACTGGCCTGCCAGCCGATCTCGTACGGCTCGTCGTACACGTGTAATCGGGCCGTGAACCGGAACATCTTCACGCCGAACTTGAAGCCGCGCCGTTCCTGTGGCTCGTCGTCGGTCCAGTACGCCGTCCCGATGTCCGGATGCCACTCTGACCAGAATTCGACCTGCGCGATCCACATCCAGACCTTTTCCGGGGGCGCGAATACGTCAATTTCGTGCCTGAGCACGATGGGGGCGTGTCTATTGATCTCCATGACCAGGGAGCAGCGTAGCCCGCGGGACGATCGGACTGGTCGCGGTGGGGCCGGGCCCTGGAATCCGGCGGGCTCGGAAACCGGGATCAATCCCCAGAGTCATCCCCAAAGTCATCGAGGAATGCGTGGATCGAGGGCAGTATCGTCGGGGAGGAGGCGAACGCGGCGTCGTGCGACATTCCCGGCAACGATACGAACCGGGCGTTCGGCATCTCCACCGCAGCCCGGCTGGCCCCATCGTGAAACCTGGAGTCCGCGGCGCCTGCGTACAGCAGGGCGTCTACGTCGATCTCGCCGACCCGTTCGCCGATCCCCTTCCAGCCGGCCCATGCCTCGCCCGCCGCAGACAGGGCTGCGGCGTCGGCGGCCAGCAGGCGACTCCGTAACTTCGACACCAACCTGCCGCCCAGGGCCCGCTCGCGCTCCTCGATGAACCCCTCCATTCCCCGTTTGCAAAGAAGGACGGTCGCGCTCGTTTTCTGCGGCCGCCCGGTTGCCGAGCTTCCGTACGGGTGCATGCCCCCGGCGATGAGGCGATCCAGCCTGTCCGGCGAAGTGAGTGCAAGCTCAAAGCCGATGGCCGCTCCCATCGAGTAGCCCCAGAACGTGACCGAACCGCTCCCGGCGGCGTCGAGTACCGCCTCTACATCTTCGACAAACCGGTCCGGCGTGTAGTCGTCCGGTGACACCGGCGCCTCACTCAAGCCGTGCCCGCGTGCGTCCATCAGGATCAGCCGGAAACGGTCACGAAGTGCGGCGACGTATCCGAAATCACGCCACGCCTCGATGTCGGACGTCCAGCCGTGATGGAGCAGGAGGGATGCCGCGGAATCGTCGCCCTCGATCTCGTAGTGGATGGAGACGCCGTTGGAAGAAATGAAGGGCATGTGTATATATCTTTGAATGAGCGGTCAGGCCGACCCGGTCTGCCGGCAGGCCAACAGGCGCAATCGTCGATAGGCGGGGCGCGCGCATCCGGTCCCTGGAGTATTGGGGAGTACGGCAAACACTATGCACGTAACCTCGGCCGCAGTTGAGTGCGCGCGTGAATGGGACGAGCTCATTTTTCGGGAACGTGAGCAGACTGATCGCTTCCGCGATCCGCCGGAAGACCCAGAAAACCAAGATCCGTGGACCGGACTCGCGCGGAGTTTCGCCCCGCCCGATCGCGATGAGGCCGATCTAGACCCCGCGATATCGGTCGTTGAGACGTATCTCGGCGGTACCGACACCGTCATCGACGTGGGAGCCGGGGGCGGAAGGATCGCGATCCCGCTGGCGCGCCGGTGCCGCGAGGTGACCGCGATCGAGCCGTCGCCGGCGATGCGCTCGCAATTTGAATCCTCCCTGGTTGAACTCGGTGTGACGAACGTGAAGATCATGCCGGGCACCTGGGAGACCGCCGAGATACCTCCGGCGGACCACGTCGTGTGCTCGCACGTCTTGTACAACGCGACGCCGATCCTCCCGTTCGTGGAGAAGCTGCATGATCACGCCCGTAAACGGGTCACCGTAATGCTTCGAGAATGTCCCCCGCAGGCGAACTTCCACGAGCTTTTCAAGCGGCTCTTCGGCGAGAAGCGGGTCGCTCTTCCGGCGATGCCGGCGTTTCGCCGGTTACTCGAAACGCTCGAAATCGAGTACGACACGCACCGGCTTGACGACCGGCCGCACGGAATGTTCCCGGATGCGGAAGCCGCCCTGGCACGCGCGACGCAGCGGCTCTTCCTGGTCCCCGGCTCGCCGAACGCGAAACGGCTTGCCGGCCTGCTGCCGGCCTGCCTTGTGCCGAACGGCGATGGCGTGAAGCTCCGGTGGGCTGAACCGCAGCGAGGCTGGCTGGTCACATGGGCGACGTCGTGACGCTTCCGCCACCGCGCCGCGGCGTGTAACCTGCGCCCGGCATGCCGGCCTGGATCACTCGGTGATCGCTCGGGCCGCGCCCGCACACATCCTGTTTCAACATGAAGGGCACCGGTAATGAAGATCACTGGAATCGACACCTTTGTCGTAGACGCGGGATGGCGTCCCTGGCAGTACGTCGCAGTACGCACCGACGAGGGGATCACCGGGTACGGCGAATGCTCGGACGGCCGCAACCCGTACGGTGTCGTTGAGACCGCTAAAGAGTTCGAGGTGATACTCCTCGGCCAGGACCCGCGTGCTGTGGAAGCCCGGTACTGGGACATGTACCGCATGGGCCGCCAGAGCCCCGGCGGTATCGCCGCCAAGGCGATCGCCGGTATCGATCTGGCCCTCTGGGACATCAAGGGAAAGGCGCTGGGCGTCCCGGTGTACGAGCTGGCGGGCGGCCCCATGCGAGAGCGTCAGCGCGTCTACTGGTCGCACTGCGGCAGTTCCCGGATGGCGAACTCCGAGCTCATCGGTGTGCCGCCTATCAACAACTGGGATGACGTCACCGCCCTCGGCAAAGAGGTGGTCGAGCGAGGGTTTACGGCACTCAAGACCAACCCGCTCTTCCCGGGCGAGGTTACGTATGGCTCGGCACGGCTAGGCGGCTTCGGCGGCGGTCCTGGTACCACGGACGGCAACGTCACCAACCAGTTTCTCGACCACATCCGCACGCAGATCGGCACATTCCGGGATGCCGTCGGACCGTACGTAGATATCGCGCTGGACTTGAACTTCAACTTCCGTGTGGAGGCGGCAAAGCGCATCTGCAAGGCGCTTGAAGAGTTCAACATGATGTGGATCGAGATCGACATCTATGAACCCGATGGGCTGCGCGATATTCGTGACTCCACCAGTGTGCCGATCTGCTCCGGCGAGAACTTGATAACGCCGCGCGACTACCGGCGCTATTTTGAGGCTCGCGCCATGGACGTTTGCATGGTGGATCTGCCGTGGAACGGCTTCACGCAGTCGAAGAAGGTGGCGGACATGGCGGAGACCTTCGATATCAACGTTGCGCCGCACAACTACTACAGCCACCTGTCCACCCTTCACTCGATGCACCTGTGCGCGTCGGTAGGGAACATTCGCATCTCAGAAATAGACATCGACGACGTGCCGTGGAAGGACGATCTGCTTACAGAAAAGATCGAGATCGTGAACGGCGAGGTTCTGATTCCGGACCGGCCCGGATGGGGAGGAGACCTGAACGAAGAGGTCGCCCGCGCCCATGTCTGGGAACGTGGACGGCGACCCGGTTACTCGGCGCCGGCCACGATCAGAAACTAAATCTAGCGCCGGGCGCGGGTCGTAGTCCGGGTTGACGGTGAGGCGTATCCGTGCATCCGTTGTTTGGTGCGCCCACGCGCGCGCTACACCGTAAAATATTCGCTCGACCCGCCTTTAACTGCACGGCGTTTTCTGGTGAAGGAGCGTGGAATTGCGGTTGTGGCCGACAACGTGGTCCCGGGGTGACGTTGCGCGCCGACTATGCCCCCTGTTCGTACTGCCGATAGCGGCGGTCGCCGCATGCGGTTCCGATGAGGCACTAGAACCGCTGGACCAGACGCTCACCGTAGCGCTGCCCTCGTTCTGGGCGGAGACGCTCGATCCCTCGATGGACGGGCAGCCCGGCCTCCAGTACCACGGGCACATGTACGACCACCTGGTCGGGGTCGGCCCGGACGGCAAGTTCGATCAGCGCTATGGACTGCTTGAAGGCTGGGACCCGGGCGACGATGCGTCCGCTTACACGCTCACGCTAAAAAAGGGCATCAAGTGGCACGATGGCGTCGAAGTCACGTCGGCGGACATCGCCTACTCGGTCGCTTACTACTCTCGCGAAGAAGCGCGCTGCGCCGTGTGCCCCGTACTGGCCGGGGCGATCGATCGTGTCGAGATCACGGGGCGATACACGGCGGTGCTTTACCTCACGAAGCCGCACGTATCGATCATGCACGCTTTCGGGCCGGTTGGAGGCGATGCGCCACTGCTCCCGGCACACGCGCCGAACGCCGACCCGGCGGTCGGGACGGGGCCGTGGAAGTTCTCAAGCCGGTCTGAAGGCGAGTGGATCGAGTTCGAGGCGAACCTGGACTACTGGGACAGGGAGCGCGTGCCGGGATTCGCCCGGTTGCGGTTGGTCGTGGCGCCGGAGCCGGACACCCGCGCCGAGATGTTGAAGCGCGGCGAGGTCGACATGACGGTGCTCCGGCCTTCCGGCCGGCCGTGGTCGATCGACGAGCCGCAGGGGGACGTGCCTTCGGTACGAGAGGCGGGCTTCCAGATCGACGGGCCGAAGTACGTGAACACCACCGTGATGCGGCTGTTTACCGCTTCGGAATCGGACTCACTGAACAACAATCTTGATTTCAGGAGAGCGCTGGCCTTCGGCATCGACAGTCAGTCGATCATCGACGAGGTATACGAACCCGAGGTCGCGGAGATCGCGGCCGGGTCCGCCCTTTTCAGTCCGCTTTCGGACGGCTACGACCCGGACCTGCCGCCCTATCCCTACGACCCGGACGGAGCACGCCGGTCACTGGAGGCGTCCGGGTACGACGGCGAGACCATTTATATCTTCTCGGCGCCGTCGTACGGTTTGACGGAACTGATCCAGATCAACGAATTGATCGCCGAGGACCTTCGTGGAGTCGGCATGAACATCGAGATCGTGGCGGCCGGCTACACGGACATCCTGGCCCGGCACTCACCACGACCGCAACAGTTTGACGACGTCGCGCCGGCGCCGCTGTTCCACGGCGTGAACTACCAGACATGGCCGGACATCCTGGGCGGCATCAAGCGTTACATGACCTCGGACCGGGCCGGCCTGCTCACGTACCAGGACCTTGAGCGCGGGGACCGGCTGTACGCGGAGTTGAGCGCGATAGTGGACCCGGCCGAAAGAGATGTGCGGCTCCGGCAACTCAACCGTGAGATGTACGAGGAGTACTGGGCCATCCCGGTCGTGTGGCGGCACGAGGTCTACGGACTACGTGCGGATTTGGTCGGGTGGGCGCCCACGAACGGCACAGCCTCGGACCTGCGGTTGGAGACCATACGGGCCGGCTGAGAAAATGTCTCAAAAGACCCCGTTCCCGGCCGGCCCACGCCCCGCCGGGACCCCCCGGGCCGATAGTCAGCGGCCCCTACGATGCGCCGGCGGACGGGGGTTGTTCATGCAGGCGTTTGTAGGGGCGGCTGACTATCCGCCCTTTCCCGCACGGTTGGCAACCACCGCGCCCCGCCGGGAACCCCAAACCCACCCCCGCCGGGACCCCCACCGGGCCGATAGTCGGCGGCCCCTACGATACGCTGGCGGACGGGGGTCGTTCGTACATACCGGACGGTCGCTTCTGGGATCTTCATTAAAGCGTCGCCGCGTCGCCCTAACCGGACTTGTTTGCCTGCGACGCCTCGTGCTGCTCGTCCGCATGGTAGGACGAGCGAACCAGCGGCCCGGAGGCGACGTGTTTGAAACCCATCGCCTCGCCCGCCTCGCGAATCCGGACGAAATCGTCCGGGTGATAGAACCTGATGATCGGGTGATGACGCTTGGATGGGCGAAGGTACTGGCCTACGGTTAGCAGATCGCAGTCGTGCGCCCGCAGGTCCTCCATCGTCTGGAGCACCTCGTCCATAGTTTCGCCGAGCCCGACCATCATCCCGGACTTGGTGACACCGTCAGGGCGCATCTCCTTGGCCCGCCGCAACAACTTCAGCGACAGATCGTAGTCGCCGAGCGGCCGGACCTTCGGGAACACGCGCCGGACCGTCTCGATGTTGTGATTCAACACCTCGGGGCGAGCGTCCATCACCCTTTGCAGCGCTTCGCGGTCGCCGCCAAAGTCGGGGATCAGGACCTCGACCTTGCAATCGGGCGCAGCCTTGCGAACTGCGTTGATAGTCATGCCGAAGATCGTCGACCCGGCGTCCTCCAGGTCATCCCGGTCTACGGAAGTGATGACCGTGTATTTGAGGCCCATGCCCTTGACCGTCTGGGCCAACCGGAACGGCTCTGCCCAGTCGGTTTGCGTCGGCCGTCCGGTCTTGACGTTGCAGTACGAGCAGGCGCGCGTGCAGGTATCGCCCAGGATCATGAAGGTCGCCGTGCGCCGGTTCCAGCAGTCACCGATGTTCGGGCACGCGGCCTCTTCACACACCGTGTGCAGGCTCGCGCCGCGTATGCGTTTCTTCAGGTCGGCGAAGTTTTCGCCGGCCGGCATCGGAACCTTGAACCACTCCGGAAGCCGGCGTTCGACGTTTGTGCCTGCGGCGCCCGGGTTGCCTGCGAAGCCTGGGTTGCCTGCGGCGCTGGGCCTAGTTTCGACTACCAATATCCGTCCCCGGCGGCGGTCCCATCTAAGAGACACGTCGCCAGCTTCAATGCTTTTAACGAACACGAAGCATATCAAACGCCGGATCGGCTTTCGAACGACGGGGCGGTAGCATGGTTGGCTCCGGAACCTTTGCGAAGGAGAGGTTCCGGTCAAAGATCAATATGACCGGCCGAGTCCGGCCGAGCGAACCACGTTCCAGGTTTGAGTTTAATTGGCGTCGGGTCGAACGAGAAACAGACGTAAATACAAGGGGCCGTGGCCCACGGACGAACTCGGCATCGACCGAGGGGACAGGTTCTCCGTGTTGCTCGGGCCGATCAACAATCGCGGCGAGTTGTGGGCGCAGCACAGGGGCTTCCGTGTGCTGGTGGAGGGCGGGATCCCGGGCGAGTCGGTCACGGTGGAGGTGCTGCGGCGCTTTCCCGAACACCTTGGCACGCGTGTCGTGGAGGTGGCCGAAGCCTCGTCCGACCGCGTGGAACCGGAATGTCGGTACGCGCCTGTATGTACCGGTTGCCAGTGGCAGCACGTCACGTACGAGAGACAGCTTCGGTACAAACACGACATGGTCAAGGGCGCGTTGGAGCCGATCCCATCGCTGCGAGATGCGCGGGTGCTTCCGACGCTTCCAGCTCCCCAACAGCTCGGCTACCGCAACCACGCCCGCTTCAGCGTCGGCAGAAAGCTCGGCGAGGTGGGATATATCAACGCAATCACGCGCTCCCTGGTACCGGTCGAGCGCTGCCTGCTGATGCACGACTCGATAAACGAGGTGCTCGCCGCCACTCAGAAGCGTGTGAAAGGCATGACGCAGTTCTCCGTTCGCGTCGGTGTCGCCACGGGCGACCGGCTGGTGCAACCGCGCCTGACCGGCACCGGGCTCGGGATCGCGTCGGGCGGGCAGCACCTGCGCGAGTTGATGCTGGGACGGGAGTTCCGTATCGCCGGATCATCCTTTTTCCAGGTCAACACCTTGCAGGCGGAGCGCATGGTGGAGCTGGTACGCGACCGGCTGCAACTGTCTGGCAAAGAGATTCTGATTGACGCATACGCCGGTGTCGGCGTGTTCGCTGTCCTGCTGGCGCCGTTCGTCCGCAAGGTGATCGCTATTGAGGACTCGCCGTCGGCCGTCGCGGACGGGGCACGGAACGCCGAGGGACTGGACAACGTGGAGATGGTTCTCGGGCGGACCGAGGAAGTGCTGGCCGACCTTGACTCACACGTGGATGCCGTCATCCTTGACCCGCCCCGTGTCGGTTGCCACCCGGATGTGATAGCGGCGCTCGGACGCCTTGCGCCTGACCGAGTTGTACTCATTTCCTGTGACATCGAGGCGATGGCGCGCGACCTGGCGGCGCTGGTGGACGGCCCTTTCGTCCTCGATGAAGTGCAACCGGTCGACATGTTTCCGCAGACCAGGCACATCGAAAACGTGTCATTCCTGCGTCGCGAGGCCTGATCACCTGCCCGGTATTTTCTGGCCCGGCCAGGGCGGCGATCGTGACCGCCGGAGCGTATCATCGAGCGACGATGATTGAGCCCGTGACGCCGTCCGACGGCCAGCCCCGGGGCGCATTGACCGGGAACGCCACTCACCTGGTGCTTGCGTCGGGTTCGCCGCGCCGAGCCGAGATACTGGCGTCGGCGGGGTTGCGGATGGACGTGCTCCCGACAGATACGCCCGAGCACCGCCTCCCGGATCGGGACGCCACGCCCGAGGCATGGGCGCTCCGCCTGGCGTCGGACAAGGCTGCGAGCGCGGCGCGGACGATGCCCGGCGCGGTGACTCTCGGCGCCGACACGATAGTCGTGATAGACGGAGAAGCGCTCGGTAAGCCGTCCGGCCCGGACGACGCTACAGCGACCCTGCGCCGCCTGCGCAATCGTCCTCACCGCGTCGTCACCGCCGTGGCCGTGGACGGTCTGGCCGGGAAGTGGTCAGGCTGGTCGGCCACAGACGTTTGGATCCGCGATATGACGGACCGGGAGATAGCCGAGTACGTCGCATCGGGCCTGCCGCTCGACAAGGCGGGGAGCTACGGGATCCAGGACCGCCCGTTCAACCCGGCCGAGCGCATCAACGGCTGCTATCTGAACGTGGTCGGGTTGCCGATGTGCCTGACGAGCGACTTGTTTCAGCTTGCCGGTCTGTCGCTGCACGTGGAATGCGCTGACTGCTCGGAACCCGTAAACACCGTGGCGGCGCAGCCGTGAATTTCTTTGGGATAGGCGGACTTGAGATCATCGTCATCGCAGGGCTGGCGTTTTTCCTGCTCGGGCCGAAGAAAATGATCGAGACGAGCCGGAGCGCCGGAAAGCTGCTCCGTGAACTCAGAACTGAACGCGACAAGTTCACGAGAATGGTGATGCAGGAGTTTGACGACGACGAGAAGGAGCCATCCGCGGCCAGTTCCAGGCCGGCGGATGGCGGCAGCGCGGCGTCTTCGGCGGCCACGGAAGTTGGCCCGGGCGACTCGCCGGAGGGTGCGGTAAGCAGGCCGCGGGGACGGATGCCGGGGATGGCCGATGGTGGCGACGCCGGGAGCGATGCCACATCTGACGAGCCGGAGCAGCCCGTTCCACCACCCGGGGGATGAGCATGAACGACCCCCAAACGCCGTTCTCGTCCCACCTCAGGGAACTCAAACGGCGGTTGATACACACCGCTCTGTTCTTTTTCGTAGCGACCGGGATCGCCCTGGTGTTCCACCGGCAGATTCTTCGCTGGCTGCTGGCCCCGGCGGAAGATCTGAACAGGTTCACCGGCGGCCAGGCCATCTTCACGGACCTTACGGAATTCTGGGGAGCGGTGGCGAAGGTGTCGATCCTCGCCGGTCTCGCCGCCACGACGCCATTCATCCTGTTCCAGATCGCCCGGTTCGCTTCACCCGGCCTTAAGGCGAACGAGCGCCGATGGCTGTGGTTTCTTCTGCCGTCGAGTGTGATCTCGTTCGCCCTCGGCGTGGCGTTTGGCTACTACGTCCTGCTGCCACCCGCGATGAACTTCCTTCTTAATTTTGGCGGCGATATCGCGACGCCGCTCATCCGGATCGGCTCCTACGTGGGCCTCGTAACGACGCTCTTGTTCTGGCTCGGGGCCATATTCGAGTTGCCGATCGTGATCTTTTTCCTGGCCAAGATCGGCGTGGTTACGCCGGAGTGGCTGGCCGGGAAGCGCAAATGGGTCGTGGTGGTGGCTTTTGTGGCCGGCGCCATGATTACGCCGACGTTTGACCCGATCAACCAGTCGCTCGTGGCGGGGCCGATCATCGTTCTCTACGAACTCGGCTACTGGCTCGCACGCATCGGCGTGAGACGCAAGAGTAGCGGCGAAGTACAGGCGAAGGCCGGCACCTGACCGACGGCGCCTGGCCGCCGATCCCCGGTCGAAGCGACGCAGCTCTCACTCCAGATCGGCAATGGGCGAAAAAAGACCCGCCTGCAAGGCGGGTCTTTCCGTCAGATCAAGGCGTTCGTTCTCGTTCAGACCGAGCCCTTGTCGCCCTTCGCGTCGTCGGAGTCATCGGTCCCGTCGTCGCCCTTGCCCATCAGCGACCGCCGAAACTCGCGAATGCCCTTGCCGAGCCCGCCGCCCACTTCAGGCAGGCGGCCGATGCCGAACACGACCACAATGATCACCAGGATGATGATTAGCTCAAGCGGGCCGATCCTCGGCATCTCGCGTTTCTCCAGTCATGTCCGGACAACAGCGCCTCAGCAGCCGCGATCCGACTGCCGTCGTACGTGAATCCGTGCCAGAAGCGATTATACGCCCGTCAGGATGACACGAAGTGGCGCGGGCGTGAGGATCAGCCCAGGAAACGCCAGACCGCCACGAGCCGGCTCAGGACCTCGACGTTCTTGGCGTCGCACACGATCGCTTCCATCTGGCTGTTCTCCGGTTGCAGGCGGACCTTTCGGCCTTCCCGGTAGAACCGCTTCAAGGTCGTCTCGTCTTCCAGTTTCAGGCGAACCGCCGCCATCTGGCCGTTCTCAACCCTGCTCGTCTGCTCCATCACCACCAGGTCACCGTCGCCGATCAGGGCGTCAATCATCGACTCGCCTTTGACCCTCAGTGCGTACAGCTTCTCACCCGACCCGGTGATCGATTGCGGCAGGTCGATCGTCTCCTGCGCCTCGATGGCTCCCAGGGAGTCCGTCGTGGGCAACGGGAACGGTGACCCCGCGGCGATCGTGCCGAGCAACGGGATCGCGATCGTTTCCGGCGTTTCAGTCCGCCGGCCGCCGCCCTGGAGGAGCTGAAGCCCCCGGGACACATCCGCGTCCCGGTTGATCCAGCCCTTGGCGCGCAGGGCGCGCAGGTTGTAGTCGACCACCGAGGTTGAGCTGATCTCGCAGCCGGCCTGTATGTCCCGCACGGTAGGCGGATAACCGTTGTCGTCAAGGAACTCCCCGATGAAGCCGAGGATCCGTTGCTGTCTTTCGGAGAGCTCTCTCATCTAATAGACCGTCCGTGGGCTACCGTATGGCGGTGTGGGAATGCCCGGCGCTGACCGAGCGAGTTCCGCACTAATGTTCTGAAAGTTAGCAATGCCCCGCGTGCGTGTCAACGCGATGCTGTCGCTCGT
>JACZRO010000120.1 GCA_022574675.1 Chloroflexota bacterium | reverse complement strand
CTCGCCCGCGGACTCGCCAGTGACCTCGCAGGAAAACCTGTCGAAAAACCTGGAGGATGCCGCCGGTAACAGTGAAGCGGCGGGAACCGAGCCGAATCGGGCGGTTGGAGCGCTCACCCTCCCGGCCGGCCGCGTGGCGTATCTTGCCCTCACCGAGGAGATCGTCACACTCGACCCGTCAAAGGCCGTCCGGGGGACCCTTTCTGACGCGCTGGCTCGTGCGCTTTTCGCCGGCCTGTTCCGGCTTACCGGCAACGGCATAGAGCCGGACCTCGTGGACTCCTGGACGGCGTCATCGAACGGCCTCGTCCATACCTTCGTATTGAAAGACGGACTCCAGTGGTCCGACGGGGTCTCGTTGACTGCCTGGGACGTGGAGTTCGGCATCCTCAGGAGCCTGGACCCGGCGATCGGATCGCCGGACTCTGGACTCCTGGCGTCCGTAATCCGGGGCGGCGTCGACTACCTCGCCGGCGCCGGCGATATCGCTTCGGTCGGCGTGCGGGCGATGGATGATGTGACGATCGTGATCGAGACGACGACGCCGGCCGCGTTCCTGCCGGCGGTGCTGGCCCGGCCCGCGGCTTTCCCGCAGCCGCGTCACACGGCAGGCTCCGATCCAGGCCGGGACTCCGGGGAGGATCTTGTAACGAGCGGGCCGTTTCGCGTACTCAACCGCGTCGTCGGCGGCAACCTGGCGCTTGCCCGGAACCCGGGCTACGACGGCCCGGGTGTGGCCCGGTTGGACGGCATCGTCTTTTTCTCCGCGCCGGACGATGCCGCAGCCGAAATGGTCGATGCCGGGATCACGAACGCTATCGCAGGAATGGCCGCTCCCCGGTCGGCGACGGACGAGGGTCTCGCGCCGAACACCGCCGTGGAGATCGTGCCGGGGCGCGCCGCGTACTCGTTACGATTCGACGTCTCGCAACCGCCGTTCGACAACACTCTTGTGCGGCGGGCCTTTGGCGCGGCGATCGATCGCGACGCCCTGATCGCGGAAGCCGTGATTGGAACGGCGCGAATCGCTTCCACGCTCACTCCACCGGGAGTGCCCGGGGCGGTGGCCGCCGGAAGCGGGATCGGCGTCGAATACGACTTGCAACGGGCGCGTAACCTGCTGGTAGAGGCCGGGTTTCCAGACTTCCAGACGCTGCCGGACTTCACGTTGTTGTACGCGCCCGGCGAACAGGACCGCGTGCTCGCCGAAACGATCTCGCAGATCTGGCGACAGGCATTCGGGTTGATCGTCGCCATCGCGGAATCAGAACGCACCGACGGCGTGTGGGCGCCGCGGACGGGGCCGGCGGTATGGATCGAGCGCCACGAAAGCCCGTACCTGGACGCCGATGGCTGGCTGCGAGTCCTGTACCGATCCGACTCCGCGCTGAACGTTGGCGGATACGCGGAACCGGCCTTCGACGCAGCGGTTGACCAGGGCGCCGTATTCACCGACCCGGTGGACCGCGACCGGGCGTACCGGCAGGCGGAGACGATCCTCGTCGGGATCGATGTGGCCGTGTTCCCGCTCTACGTGGAGGACGCGTACCGGTGGTCGCAGGACGGACTGGCCGAGTCGCTCGCGCCGGACGGATCGGTGCTGATGGAGTCCTGGGACATTCCCTGAGCCTGACAGGTTCGCCGGCCGCCAGCGGTCCCGCTGTTTCAAGTCCGGATCGCGGGCCCGGCTCTCGCGGAGACCTGCCCGGTGCTAGGATGCGGCCGATTGGGATACTGGCGCAGGCCCGCGTTTATGCGGGTGCTTGTTCCAACAACGGAAGTACCCGGCATGGCCTCGTCAGAGCGGCCCGGGCGGAGACGTCGATGGAGATCACTCCCGAGAAGTTACGCTGGATTTATACCACCATGTACCGGATCAGACGGTTCGAGGAGGTGCTGCTGGAGCAGACGGTGCTCGGCAAATCCATGGGCGTCGCCCACACGTCAGATGGCGAGGAGGCAGGGCCGACCGGCGTTTGCGCCCATCTGACGGACCGGGACTGGATCGCGAGCACACATCGCGGGCACGGTCACTGCATCGCCAAGGGCGTCGACACCTCGGGGATGATGGCCGAGATCTTTGGGAAGTACACCGGCCTGTGCAAGGGCAAGGGCGGCTCCATGCACATCGCCGACTTCACGAAAGGCATGCTTGGAGCGAACGGCATCGTCGGCGCCGGCGTCCCGCTCGCCGTCGGCGCAGCGCTCACCTCGAAACTCAAGGGCGACGGAACCGTTGGGGTCACCTTCTTCGGCGACGGCGCTACGAGCGAGGGCACGGTTCACGAGAGCATGAACCTGGCCTCCATATGGAAGCTGCCGGTGATATTTGTATGCGAAAACAATCACTACGCCGAGTCCACGCCGGTCGAGTACGCGGTATCGGTCACCGACATCGCCGATCGCGCCGCCTCTTATTCAATGCCCGGAGTCGTGGTGGACGGCATGGACGTGTTCGCCGTCTATGACGCCGCTGGCGAGGCGATAGCGCGCGCCCGGGCGGGTGATGGCCCGAGTTTCCTCGAACTCAAGACCTACCGCTTTCACGGCCACTACCACGCTGATGATCCCCACACCTACCGCCTCCCGGAGGAGGAAGAGCTGTGGAAGGCGCGTGACCCGCTGCCCAGCTTTGAGCGACGCGTCACCGAGCAGGAGCTGATGGACGACGTCGAGATGGAACGCATCCGAAACACGATCGACGAGGAGATCCTGGGCGCCGTCAAGTTCGCCGACGAAAGCCCGCTCCCACCGCCTGAGGAGCTATACACAGACGTGTACGTGAACTACTCCAACCCCCCACAGGGGCTCCGGTAGAGGCCAACACCCCACCTAGAGAAAGATCCGCGCACATGACCACCGAAACCCGACCTGACCCGCTCGGCCCCGGCTTCGACGTGCCGGGAAGCGAGATTCGCTACCGGGAGGCGTTCAACAGGACGCTCGGCGACGAGCTTCGTCGTGACCCGGACGTGTTCATCATGGGTGAGGACGTGGCCGGCGGCGCAGGCCGTGAGCATCTGGGGATCATCGACTCATGGGGCGGGGCGTTCGCAGCGACCAAGGGATTGATCCAGGAGTTCGGCAAGGAGCGCGTGCGCGACACGCCGATCTCCGAAGCCGGATTCGTCGGCGCTGCGATCGGCGCCGCTCTCACCGGATCCCGGCCTGTGGTGGACCTGATGTACTTCGACTTCATCTCCGTGGCGTGGGACCAGTTGCTCTCCAACGCCGCCAAAAACCGGTACATGTTCGGTGGCCAGGGGAAGATCCCGATCACCCTGTTCGCCCGTTCCGGGGTTGCCGCCGGGTACTCGGCGCAGCACTCGCAGAACTACTACTCGATCGTCGCCCACATCCCCGGGCTGAAGTGTGTCGTGCCTTCGGACGCGTACACCTGCCGCGGGTTGCTCGCCGCAGCGATCCGGGACGACGACCCGGTGATCGTCTGCAACCACAAGAAGCTGATCAACATGAGCAGCTTCGTGCCCGATGAGTCGTACACCATCGAACTCGGCAAAGGCCGGTATTTGCGTCGGGGGTCGGACGTGACGCTGGTCGGCATGTCTTACACGTCCGAGGTGTGCCGGGTTGCCGCCGAGACACTGGCGGGGCAGGGGATCGACGCCGAAGTGATCGACATGCTGAGCCTGTCGCCGGTGGACGAAGAGATCGTCCTGGAGTCGGTCGTGAAGACCAACCGGATCGTGATCGTGGACGAGGACACGCCGCGCTGCAGCATGGCCTCGGACATAGCGGCGCTGGTGGCGGACCGCGCCTTTGACAGCCTGGACGCGCCGGTAAAGCGAGTGACCGGCCCGCACACGCCGGTCCCGTACAGCAAGCCGCTGGAGGACGCCTTCGTCCCAACACCGGAGGATGTGGTCGCAACGACGGTGAAGTTGTTGGGGGTGTAGGGGAGGCTCACGTGCATTAAAGGCGAGGTAAGAAGGCGACCTTCTCCAACATCACGCTACTTTTCCGCACCCCAGCCCGATGCCACCAAAAGTCATCCTGAGGAGCTAGCGACGAAAGATCTCGCCGCTGGATGGCGTCTATATCTACACGCCGGACCTACTTGCGTTCTACAACCGGCGAGATCCTTCGCTCTGCTCAGGATGACTTGTCGTGGAAGACCGTCCTGGCTGCTCTTTCTTCGAGGGGTGAGAGAGAGGCTTCGTCGACTCAACATTTCGAGCGCCTCTGCAACACAGGCGTACTCTGGGTTCCCGACTACTCGGGAATGACGGAAGAAAGAGATGATCCCGGAAAGAGACCGATAGCTGCACCAAAATAGCCCCCGGCCACGGCCAAGAATCAAGGAATCATGCGATGTGCCGCAGCATCAAGACGCTTCGTCCGCCGTACTTAGATAACGTGACCGAGGAAGACACGAAGGCCGCGGCACTCCAGTATGTCCGCAAAATCAGCGGATTCAGGAAGCCGTCCGGGGCCAACGAAAAGTCATTTGACCGCGCCGTCCGGGATATCGCCCGTGCCTCAGACCGCCTGCTGGCGACGCTGGAGGTGCGGGATCCCCTAGCAACCCGCCTGAGCGCGCGAGCTGCCGGTTCCGCCCTTCGAGAGCCTCAGGGCGCGGCGAGAACTTCGGGGTGCGAGAGCTTCGTACACAAGCGCCCCAGGGCGCTCACGCCCCCGCTACTCGCCGCCCTCGCATGTGACTGCGTCGAACCGGGACATCGCACGCAGCTCTTTCAGCGGGTAGATCCCCGTGCCGTGGCCGTCGGTGAACATGAACTGCAAGGCGTACCGGCCGACCGGCAGGTAGTCCACGATCAACAGGTCTTCAGGTACGGATGACGCCGTCAGGAGCTGACGGCCGGACATCTCCTCAACGCAACCGGCGCATCCGCACTGAAGCCTCAAGTAGCGAAACGGGTAGCGGCAGGTCATGCCGTCCGACCACTCGATAACGACGTTTTCCGCGTCGATCGTGATGTCTCGAAAACTGATGTCGTCGGCCAAATGAACCGGGCTCCCTGGCTGGTGCTGTCCCTGAGAGTTATCGGGGCCCTATCAGGATTTGCGGGGCGTCGATGCTAGCACGGCGTGTGCCAGGCCTCGGGAGGCGTCGCGTAAGCCGGATCGGGACTCGACACGTCACGTCTGGACTCGTACGCTTGGCCGCCCCCGAATCCGCTATACCAACGTTGGCCGGCGACCCCGGCCCGGCCCCGTAATTTGACATTCAATCAACTTTAAGGAGACGCCACCGTGACCATGGATACGATCAGAATCGGCCTGATCGGAGCCGGCGCCAACACCCGGCTCCACCACGCCCCCAAGTTGGCGGCCATCGAGGGCGTCGAGGTGGTCGCGGTCGCGAACCGCAGCATGGCTTCATCGGCACGCTTCGCCGATGAGTTCGACATCCCGAACCCGGTCGAGAACTGGATCGACATCATCGACGACGAAGACATCGACGCCGTCTGCATCGGCACCTGGCCCTACATGCACTCCGTCCTCACGATCGCGGCGCTTGAGTCGGACAAGCACGTCCTTGTCGAGGCCCGCATGGCCGCGAACTCCTCTGAAGCGCACGCCATGCTCGACGCCTCCAAGGAGAGCCCGCACCTGGTGGCGCAGATCGTACCGGCGCCGCACACCCTGGCGTTCGACCAACAGATTATCGACATGATCTCCGATGGCTACCTGGGGGATCTGATCGGTGTCGACGCCAGGATTGGCACCGGCAACTTCCCGAACTGGGACTCGGAGCTGCACTGGCGCGAGCGCCGTGACTACTCCGGCAACAACATTATGACCATGGGTATCTGGACAGAGGCCATGATGCGCTGGATAGGCGACTACTCGTCCGTGTCGGCCGTTGGACACACCGTCGTCAAGCACAAGCCGGACGCCGACGGACGGCGTCGCTCTACCGGGAACATCCCGGACTATGTCGATGTCGTGGCGGAACTGGAGGCGGGCGGGCAGCTCCACATCCAGGTGTCCAACGTCTCGGGCTTCGGGCCGGCGGCGGACGTCTGGATTCACGGGACCGAAGGGACGCTCCGGCTCGTGAGCGAGGGCGGCAACCTGGCGCTCTACGGCGGACAGCGGGGCGACGCGCAGATGAGCCAGGTGAACATCCCGGCCGACAAGGTCGGAGGCTGGCGCGTCGAGGAAGAGTTCATCAACGCCATCCGCGGTATCGAGCCGGTGACCCACACCGACTTCACGACCGGCGTGAAGTACATGGAGTTCACAGACGCCGTAGCGCACTCGTTGAAGCTCGGCGAGAAGGTCGGGTTGCCCCTGTCTTAACGGACCGGGCGACCGGCATTACGGAGAAGCGGCGCGGGCTCCAGCCCGCGCCGCTTCGCGTCCGGTAACCCTGTCTCACCGCGGAAGATGGTTGGGGTGCCGGAGAAGGCTGGATACGGCGGAGATTCCCGGCCGAGCCTAAGGCAAAAACAGTTCGACGAACTCCGGGACAGGCATCGACTCCAGCCGCGCCGGGTCTTCGGCGAGCGCCACCGCATACTCAACCCGCTCAGACGGCAGGCGCGTCCCTAGGTTGTGCCGTAGTTTGTCGATCAGTCGCGGTATCGCTTCGTCCCGTCGTCGCCGGTGGCCGAGCGGATACTCGACTGCGACCTTATCGGTGCTGGAGCCGTCCTTGAACGTCACCTGGATGGCGTTGGCGATGGAGCGTTTGTCCGGGTCCAGGTACTCGGATGTGTACCTGGGGTCTTCTACTACCGTCATCCTGTCTCGCAGCGCATCCACACGCGGGTCTGCCGCCGTCTCGTCTTCATAGTGATCGGCGTTTAGATTGCCAAAGATCAAACCGATAGCCGTCATGTACTGGATGCAGTGATCGCGGTCCGCCGGGTTGTTCAACGGGCCGGACTTATCGATGATCCGCACCGCTGACTCCTGGGTCATGATCGTGATCGAATCGATCTCGTCCAGCCGGTCCCGCACCTGCGGATGAAGCTCGAACGCCGCCTCGACCGCGGTCTGACCGTGGAACTCTGCCGGAAAGGCGATCTTGAACAGCACGTTCTCCATCACGTACGAGCCGAAAGGCCTCTGCATCGAGAACGGCTGGCCGCCAAACCATCGGTCGTAAAAACCCCAGTCGGGCGTGGAGAGGGCCGTCGGGTAACCCATCTCGCCCGTCATCGCCATAAGCGCCATGCGCACCCCGCGACTCGTGGCGTCCCCTGCCGCCCATGACTTGCGTGACCCGGTATTCGGGGCGTGCCTGTAGGTGCGTAGAGTCGCATCGAGCCAGGCGTTCGAAACGGCGTTAATCACCTGGTCGCGATCGCCCCCCAGCAACCCGGTGACGACGGCGGCCGTTGCCACCTTCACCAGCAATACGTGATCGATGCCCACCCGGTTGAAGCTGTTATCGAGCGCCAGCACCCCCTGTATCTCGTGCGCTTTCACCATCGCCGTTAACACGTCACGCACCGTAAACGGCGAGTCGCCGCCGGCCACGCGCGTCCGGGACAGCCAGTCGGTCACCGCAAGGATGCCGCCCAGGTTGTCTGATGGATGTCCCCACTCCGCGGCGAGCCACGTGTCGTTGAAGTCAAGCCAGCGGATCGTGCATCCGATATCGAACGCGCCCTTCACCGGGTCCAGGATGTAATCCGTCCCGGGCACCCGCGCTCCGTTCGGCACGGTCGTTCCCGGGACGTGCGGGCCGAGATGCTTGGCGCATTCCGGGTAGTTCAGCGCCAGCAACCCGCAGCCGATCGTGTCAAACAGGTCGTAACGGGCCGTTCTGTACGCCTCGGCGCTGTCGATGGCGAAGTCCAGGACGTAGTCGGCGATGTCGGCAAGAATCCGGTCAGGCTCAGGGCGTGCGTTAGAAACGGAGGCGGACACTTTCACTCCTAAACGGACGGACGGCGGCGTGGTTTATCCCGGGCGCCGGCGAAACGGCGCTCCGCGCATTGGTTAGTCGCTAACTTTTGATAAGACGTTTCGCTCTATGCCCCTCACAGGCCGAGCAACCCGGGCACTTCTTCAACATGGTCGATCGTGAAGTCAGGTTCTGGCAACCCCCACTTCCAGCTACGACTCCGGCGCATCCATGCCGTAACCAGCCCGGCGTTCGCTGCGCCGTGTATGTCCATGACCGGGTTGTCGCCCACGAACAACGTCTCGGACGGCTGCGGCCCACCGAGCAGGCGCAGCGCCTCGGCAAAAACCTCGGGTTGCGGCTTCTGGTGGCCGAACTCTTTCGAGATCACCAGGCACTCTGGCTCTGGCTGGATGCCCATGTTGGCAAGCTTGGCGTGCTGCCAGCGCGTCCCGTTCGTGACGATGCCCCAGGGAACGCCTGATTCGGACAACTTTGCCAGCATGTCGAGCACACGCCGGTCAGGTCGATACCCGGGCGCCTGTGTCCGCCGCATCCAGTTTTCAAACCACTGGAGTCCGCGGGGG
>JACZRO010000119.1 GCA_022574675.1 Chloroflexota bacterium | reverse complement strand
ATGGCCAGTCGTTGATCGACTACCTGAAGCCGGTCGTGATGGGCCAGGACCCGCTCGACCGCGAGCGTTTATACCAGGCCCTCCAGAAGCGTTACCGCAACACGACGCCGCGCGTGATCGGCGCCGTTGACATCGCTCTCTGGGACATCGCTGGAAAGATCGCCGGTCTGCCGATCCACCGGCTTCTCGGCTCCTACCGCCAGAGCGTCCCGGCCTACGCAAGCTCCGCCGTGCTCGACTCACCGGAGGAGTACGGCGCGCAGGCGGCGCAGTACAAGGCGGACGGATGGGCGGCGTACAAGATCCACCCGCCGACGTTGAGCGTGGAGGGCGACATCGCGGTGTGCGAAGCCGTCCGGGCGGCGGTCGGCGACGACTACCGGATCATGCTCGACTCCACATGGGCCTACAACTACTACGAAGCGCTGGCCGTCGGGAAGGCCGCTGAGCGACTGAACTTCTACTGGTACGAAGACCCGCTCGCCGATGACGATATGTACAACTACGTCAAGCTGCGGGAGCACATGGACATCCCGATCATGGCGACCGAGTACTCCCCGGGCGGCTTCACGGCCTACGCGCCATGGCTCGTCTCACAGGCCACCGACTACCTCCGGGGCGACGTGGCGGTGAAGGGCGGGATCACCTCGATCGTCAAGACGGCGCACCTGGCGGAGGGCTTCCACCTCAACTTCGAGGTCCACCACGGCGGCAACTCGCTCAACAACGTCGCCAACCTCCACGTGATCCTGGCGATCAAGAACTGCGAGTACTTCGAGGTGCTGTTGCCGTCCGGCGCGCAGAAGTACGGGCTGATAGAGGACATCGACCCGGACGCAGATGGCCTGGTGCACGCGTTCAACGACCCGGGACTCGGCGCAAAGATCGACTTCGACCTGATCGAACGCAAGAAAACGGCGGTGCTGTCGTAAACGCGGCCGGTCGCCGTCATCCCGATCCTTCCCCCAGGGAATTTGACGCCCGGGGACCGGTCGACGATTGTCATCCTGAACTCGATTCAGGATCCGTCTAATAACCTCACTCACTCAGTCATCCCGAGCGTAGCCGAGGGACCTTCACCAACAGGCCATCTGACAAAAACATACCGATTCCGAAGGGACCTTTGTCCTCCCTCACCCCAACCCTCTCCCACCGGGAGAGGGGGAACACCAACCCACCGTGGGGGCGGATGACTATCCGCCCTTCGCCGGTAACTCCAACACCTCCAACATCAAGGCAACCACATGAAGATCACAGACCTCACGATCAAACTATTCAACTGGGAAGGCATTCCTCCCCGCAGGCCGGGCGACGCATCGTCCAGCAAGCTCGGCCTTCTGACGATCAGCACCGACGAGGGCCTGCAGGGCCACGCCTTCCTCGGGTCGTCGGGCGCGACCGCAGAGGACGACGCACCCGGCTTGATCCGGTACCTGAAGCCGATCGTGATGGGCCAGCACCCGCTGGACCGTGAGCGGCTGTGGCAGGCGCTATGGGCGCGCAACCGGCAGGCGACGTTCCGGGCGATCGGCGCGATCGACTGCGCGCTCTGGGACATCGGTGCGAAGGCCGCCGGCATGCCGCTGCACCGGCTGCTCGGCTCGTACCGGACCAGCGTCCCAACTTACGCATCATCAGCACCTATGGATAAGTTAGAACTGTTCACCGACGAGGTCGCGCACTACAAGGAGCGCGGCTGGACGGCATACAAGATTCACCCGCCGCGGATACCGGAATACGACATCGAGGTCTGCGCCGCCGTCCGCGAGGTCGCCGGCCCGGACTTCACGCTGATGCTGGATTCGATGTGGTCGTACGACTACCCGTGGGCGCTGCGTGTCGGGAAGGCGATCGAGGAACTGGACTACTACTGGTACGAGGACCCGCTGCCGGAGGACGACCTGGGCGGCTACGTGAAGCTGCGGAAGAACCTCGATATCCCGCTCATGGCGACCGAGTACGCGCCGGGCGGCGGCTTCACGGCCTTCGCCCCCTGGCTCCAGTACGGGGCGACCGACTACCTGCGCGGCGACATCCAGGTGAAGGGCGGCATCACCCCGCTCATCAAGGCGGCGCACATGGCGGAGGGCTTCCACCTGAATTTTGAGATGCACCACGGCGGCAACTCACTCAACAACATCGCCCAACTCCACGTCATCATGGCGATCAAGAACTGCGAGTTCCTGGAGGTGCTGCTCCCGGACGTGGCGCAGAAATACGGGCTCGTGGAAGACATCGAGATCGACTCCAACGGCATGGCGCATGCCTTCGAAAAGCCCGGCATCGGGGCGGAGATCGACTTCGCAATGATCGAGAAGATGAAGTCGGCAGAACTGAGCTAGGCCCAATCGGGCGTATTGCCAGACCCCCGCACAAACAGCACCCGAGCGCACCGTTGGGGCGTATGGCAATACGCCCTCGCCTGGACACCAGTCATCCCGAGCGAAGCCGAGGGACCTTCGCCAACACACCGTTCAGTGAATAAAAACTGATTCCCCGAGGGCCTATATCCTCCCTCGCCCGCCCCTGACAGAAAGAAGGAACCCGTTGGTACGTCAGAACCGTACGAAGGCAAAACTCGCGGCCGGTGGCGCCGCTTTTGGCGTGACCGTAGGCCCAAACGACACCGATCTCGTGGAGATGGCGGGGCTGCTGGGGTTCGATTTCGCCATAGTCGACTGTGAGCACGACCTGTTCAACGAGGTCGCTTTGACTCAACTGATCCGCGCCGCAGATGTCCACGGCATGACCACCATCGCTCGTATGCAGAACAACCCTGAACTGCTCCTGCACGCTGTAGATGGTGGCGCCCAGGGCGTCCTTGCTGCCAGGGTGAACTCCGCCGAGGATGCCCGGGCCCTCGTCGACGCCGTCAAATTCCACCCTCTCGGGAAACGTACGATTTTCTTCAGGAGCAGGGGCGGCGGATACGCGCTGGACATTGGTTCACCTGAACAGTGGACCCTGGACACCAACCAGGAAACCATGGCGGGCTGCATCATCGAAGAGATCACCGCCGTCAACAACCTGGCAGAGATACTGGAGCTACCTGGAATAGACTTCATCGACCTCGGCGCACTGGACATGGCCCACTCCATGGGCTGGCCCGATCAGTCGGAGGTGAATGACCTTGTGGATAAGGTCATAGCCGACTCCGTGAAAGCGGGTAAGGCCGTAGTCACCCCGGCCGACGTGGACAACATTCCTGCCCTTCTGGACAAGGGCTTCCGAATGCTGACGGTCTCACCCCGATCGTTCTTCCAGTCAGGCGCAACCCGGTTTCTAAGCCGCGGTCAGGAAGTGCTGGCGTCAAAGGGAATTCCGCAGGTATAAGAGGAACGATGAAAGCCGCACTCTTCTACGGCGAAAAAGATATCCGCGTCGAAGACCGGCCGACACCAGAACCGGGACCGGGCGAGGTCCTGATCGGCATCAAGTCCGCCGGCATCTGCGGCTCCGACCTGCACAACTACCGCGGCAACCGCGCGGCCACACAGGACGTTCCGTGGGAGCAGGGTCACGAACTTTCCGGCGTGGTTGAGGCGCTGGGACCCGGGGTCGAAAACTTTGAAGTTGGCGACCGGGTCGGCATCGAGGCCGAGCACCTTGTCGGCTGCGGTCACTGCCGGGAATGTAAACGCGGCGACTATCACATCTGCCCGCAACGGGGCATGGTGAACGGCGCCCGCCACTCCAGCCACGGCTTCTCCAGCCACGACGTGACGCTGGCACGCAACTGTTTCCCCCTGCCCGACCACGTCTCGTTCGACGAAGCGGCGATCCTCGACTGCTACGCCTGTGGCGTCCACGCCGTAAACCGCACGCCCGTGCCGGTGGACGGCGCCACAGTGATCGTGGGCGCCGGGGCCATCGCCCTGACTCTGGGGCAGGTGGCGAAAGCCTGCGGAGCGGGACGCGTAATCATGGTTGGCACGCGACCCGAACCGTTGCAGACGGCGGTCGAGTGCGGGGCGGCCGACGAGTACATCGTGAACGCCGATGAGGACCCGGTGCAGGGCGTGTTGGATCGCACAGAAGGCGAGGGAGCAGAGGTCGTATTTGAGACGGTCGGCGGCGAGGCGCAGCTAATCGCCCAGTGCATGGCGATGGCGCGCCGGGGCGGCGCGGTAAGCGTAGTCGGGCTTTTCACACAGCCGCAAACTCTGGACTCGCAGGCACAGGGAATGGCCAAAGAACTGGTGCTCACCTGGTCCAACAGTTACTCAAGCTGGCGGGGAATCTCCGAGTACCAGACCGCTCTCGATCTCCTGGCATCAGACCGCCTGTACGCCGGCCCAATCATCACGCACCGCTTCCGGCAATCACAGATCGCCGAGGCCTTCGCCGCGGCCGACGACAAGCGAGCGTCCGGCGCGATCCGCGTGGTGATCAATCACTGACCGGATGTTGTCGCCACGGGCAACCACCCCCGAACCCGCACCCTCAGGGCACCCGGAATCAGGAGGGGGCCGTTTGCAGCCTCCTCCCCACAGTCCTTGCAGTGCAGATGGGGATCCAGATCGCGAGCAGCACGCCGTTGGCCCGCGGCCTTCGAGAGCCTCAGGCAACGGTGCAGGGGGCGATCCACACGAGCAGGCATAATGCCGCTCCACAGGAGGCCCTCATTCCATGCCCTACCCCATCGACCATGTACACGTGAAGTCACAGGACCCGGACGCCAGCGCGAGCTGGTTCCAGGAGGCGTTCGGTTTCGAGCTCGTCGAGGCCCGGACCCGCAACCAGGGCGACCGATTCGTGCGCATGCGTGACTCAAAGGGCCTCCCGTTCACCGTGTCCGGCGCGCGCCCCGGCGAGGAGCTCGCGCCGGCGAGTGCCGACGTCCACTGGGGTCTTGAGCACTTCGGCGTGCTGGTCGAAGACCTCGACGCCGAGATCGCCCGTCTGACGGGCATGGGCGCGGAGCTGAAGGAAGGACCAATCGACCAGACGGCGGAGGGCTACCCGATAGTCGCCTTCATGGCCGTGCCGGGCGATATCCGCGTCGAGCTGGTCATGTGGCCGAAGACGGACTGAAGGCGATTTCATGGACGTCCATCTGAGGGCTGTTACGTTCGACGCGACAGATCCACAAAGTCTGGCCCGCTTCTGGTCGGCGGTAACCGGACGCAAAGTTATCACCTCAAACCCGGACCTTGCCCGATTGGCGAGAGAAACTCCCGGTGGCCCTGTGCTGCTTTTTCTACGCGTGCCTGAGTCCAAAATCGCCAAGGATCGAATACACCTCGATCTGGAAACCGCAGACCGGGCCGCCGAAGTAAGCAGGATCATCGCCCTGGGAGCCACTTTTCACAGCGAAGTGGAAGGGTCGACGCACGAATGGACCGTGCTTCAGGACCCGGAAGGCAACGAGTTCTGCATCATTCAATCCCTTGATGCTGATCCAGACTAATCCGCCGATCGACGATGTCTTGATGACGCGAAAAACCGGAGCCCCCTATGACCCAGACACTCTCCGCTAACAAGCACGGCGTCACCATGCGCACGAAGCAGGGCATGCTCGGCGCCGTAGACATCCCGTGGAACGAAGACCTGACGCTCGACGAGACGTCGTTCCGCAGCCTGCTCGGGCGCCTTTCAACCCTCGGCGCGCACCGGCTCTACGTTATGGGCACGGCCGGAGAGGGCTACGCCATGTCTGACGACAGGTTCCGGAACGTCGTTGACGTCTTCGTCGATGCCATGCGCAACACCGGCGTCGGAACACAGGTCGGGGTGATCTCGCTGGCCACCGAGCAGGTGGTCGAGCGCATCGGGTACGCGCACGGGCTGGGCGTTCGCTCGTTCCAGATCTCGCTGCCGGCATGGGGCGCGGTCACCGACGCCGAGATGCTGACCTTTTTCAAGACCGTGTGTGGAGAGTATCCGGACGCCGAGTTCCTGCACTACAACCTGGTGCGGGCGAAACGAATTCTCGACGGCGACGACTACCGGATGATCCTGGACGCGACGCCAAACCTGGTCGCCGCCAAGCAGAACACCACTGACATGTCGCTCATCAGAAGCTGGATGCAAAAAGCGCCGGAGATGCAGCACTTCATGCTGCAGGGGGCGTTTGGGTACGCATCGCAGTTCGGCGAGTGCTCCCTGCTTTGCAGCATGCACGGCGTCTACCCGGAGCTGACGAGGGAGTACTTCGCAGCGGGGGCGAACGGCGATATCGCCCGGGCCCTTGATATTGCGGAGGAGTTCAACGCCCACCGTCAAGGCATCTTCGGACACGTCAACCGGACGATGATCGATGGCGCGTACGACAAGCTGCTGGTCTGGCTGACCGACCAGTCGTTCCCGCGCCGGCTACTGCCGCCGTACGAGGGCTTCACAGACTCCGAGGCCGCCGTGAGCCGGGAGTATTACGAGCGAAGCCGGACGGGCGATTAACGCCCAAAAACGACGCCTGGCCGCGCCAGAGCGACAACGGCGCGGCGATACGACGGCCCTCGGGCCGTCCGGCGGGGACCCATCTTCACGAATTCCTCACGCTCGTTCGCACTATCCATCACGCCTTCCTCACTGGCGCGCTGAGATGTTGGTGCTGCCGGCGCCGCAGTCGTCTCAGATCGGGAGACCTCATCAGCCAGAGCGGCAGCCAAGCGGGGTTGTTTAGATCATTCGACCAGGATGCTTGCGGCAGTCGGCAATCTGACCAGAAAGCGGGTCCGGCCCGAGTCGCCCGGCCCAATTCACGGAGGGAGGTCACCGGAGTAATCGGCCCGCAACCGTCTGTCGCGCATGCGACACAGGCCGGTCTATATGGCGAGGAGTAAGGCGGACGACGAGATATCACGTCGCCCCGCCAACGATGTACCCGACCGGGGCAAAGGCCAAACCTCCCGGCTTCCCCGGTCGCGGTGCTCTCCTCCAAGCGGCGGACAGGGCTACGTCGGGCCCGTCCGCCGCACCTTTTTTGTGCGCCCGCAGCGGACCGCCGGCGTTTTCTCGGTCACCTCTTTTAAATCGTCTTTCCCGTGAAGGCGGGTATCCCGGACGCGAGCCGTCCTCAAGGCTTTCGAAGCGCCGGACGCATCCGGGTCGCAGAAATTTCCTTCTCCCAATCGGGAGAAGGCGCAGGATGAGGGGGGCCTTCCGGGGAAGGACTGTTCCCGAACGCGGTGGCCGCCCAGGCGGTCTTGATTCCCGCTGGCATCGGCATGGCAGGGTGCGCGGCGGCGCGGGCCTCTCAGGCCCCTGTTCTTAGACCGGGCGCGCCGGCTGGGATAGCGCCGGCCCGGCTGTTTCGCTACTCTTGCCTCGTGTAACTGGAATCGGGAGGCGCACTCGCGACCGGCCCCCGATCAACGATCAGGAGTATCAATGACCCAGTTTCGGATCATGGTCAACCGGCATTCGGCGTTTTACTCCCCGCTGATCGGGACGGTGGCCGGAGGGTTCCTCGCCGAAGAGGGCCTCGAGCCGCACTACGGCGGTGAAGTGCCGTCGTCGACCACGGGCCAGGACCTGATGACGGCCGGCGAGATCGACGTTTGCCAGGCCGCGGTTTCGGCGAGCTGGGCCTACCTGGAACGGGGCGAGACGCCGCCGATGGTCCACTTCGCGCAGATCAACGAGCGAGACGGATTTTTCGTCGCCGCCCGTGAGCCGGACCCGGACTTCACATGGGACAAGCTCGTCGGCGCCGACGTCCTTGCGGATCACGGCGGTCAGCCGCTCGCCATGTTCAAATTCGGGGTCCACAAGATGGGCGTCGACTACGATTCAATCAACGCCATCGACGCCGGAACGACGGCGGAGATCGACGCCGCGTTCCGGGCCGGGACGGGCCAGTACGTCCACCAGCAGGGGCCGGCGCCCCAGCAGCTGGAGGCGGACGGCGTGGGCCACGTCGTCGCCTCGGTCGGCGAGGCGATCGGGCCGGTGGCGTTTTCGAGCCTCATCGGCACCCGTGAGTTCGTCGATTCCGAGCTTGCAAGGGCCTTCATCCGAGCGTACGCAAAGTCACGACGCTGGGTGAACGATGCCCCCGCCGAGGAGATCGCCGATCGCGAGTCCGAGTTCTTCCCGGGCATCGATCAGAGGGTCCTCGCCGACACGATCCGCTTTTACCAGGGCCTTGGCTGCTGGAACCCGGCGGTAGAAATATCTCGCGGCAGCTACGAGGCAGCCCTCGACGTGTTCCTGCACAGCGGTTTGATCACCAAGCGCCACCCGTACGATGACGTGGTCGTGCCGCCGCCAGTGGGTTAGCAAATTGTCATCCTGAGTCGAGCGAAGGATCTCCCGGCCGGCACTCCATCCGACCCATCCCTGGCCCATAGCCCCGGTCATTCCCACGTAAGCCCAAGACCAGAACAAAAAGGAACCTCGAATGGCATTCGCAACCTTGCCGGTCTCCGAAGTCGACTCACACCGCCACCGCGTCACGACGAACGGCCTCGAATACTCCTATCTGGAGTACGGAAC